>NZ_KV828511.1:0-38238 GCF_001836405.1 Pseudomonas sp. HMSC057H01
TCGTGGTCAAGGCGGCGAAGCACAGTCATGTCGGTCCCGCTCATGCATCGACCAGCTTCAACGCCTGGGATTCGACACCGTTCGATGACCGGTATGTCCTGCGCGACGAGGCCACGCTGGAGCCGTTACCCAATACCGCCGTTGAAGTGATACGAGGCGATGGTGGTGTGGTGAAACTGATGACCGACAGCCAGGGCCGTTTACCCAAGCAACAACACCTGGCCGTGGACCCGGTGCAGATACGCATCCTGGGCAAGGGCAGTCACAACAGCGACACGGAGTCCAACACATGAGCAGCGAACCGCTCGAGCCGAATCAGGATGTGATCATCCCTCGCTCTCGCGACAGTCTGGGACGGCCTGTCTACAAGGCTCAGTTGACCCGTACCGACAACCAGAGCGAAAAGGTGGCACTGGTTCGGCAGACCGCTCCCCTGCCGGTGATCTTCATTCCGGGGATCATGGGAACCAACCTGCGCAACAAGGCAGACAAGAGCAAGGTCTGGAGGCCGCCGAACGGTCTCTGGCCCATGGATGACCTGTTTGCCTCAATCGGTGCGTTATGGACCTGGTATTGGCGAGATGCAAAGGCTCGTCAAAGATTGCTGAAAGCGGAGAGAGTGGAAGTCGATGACCAGGGTACGATCGATGTCGGTCAATCTGGTTTGTCCGAAGAAGCTGCCCGCCTGCGCGGCTGGGGCAAGGTCATGCGCAGTGCGTATAACCCGGTCATGGGTTTAATGGAGAGGCGACTGGATAACATCGTCAGCCGCCGGGAACTCCAGGCATGGTGGAATGACGAAGCCCTCTCTCCTCCTGGAGATCAGGGTGAGGAGCAGGGAAAAGTTGCGCCGATCGATGAAGAGGAATTGCTCAAGGCCAGCCGATACCAGTTCGATGTCTGGTGCGCCGGTTATAACTGGCTACAGTCCAACCGGCAATCGGCGCTGGATGTACGCGACTACATCGAGAACACGGTGTTGCCTTTCTACCAGAAGGAGTATGGTCTCGATCCCGGGCAAGTGAGTCGTATGAAAGTCATTCTGGTCACCCACTCGATGGGAGGGCTGGTGGCGCGGGCCTTGACGCAGTTGCACGGCTATGAGCGCGTATTGGGGGTGGTACATGGCGTACAACCTGCGACGGGTTCCTCAACCATCTACCATCATATGCGCTGTGGCTATGAAGGTATCGCACAGGTCGTGCTGGGACGAAATGCCGGTGAAGTGACAGCCGTTGTCGCCAATTCGGCCGGCGCGCTGGAGTTGGCCCCTAGCGCCGAATACCGGGAAGGACGTCCCTGGCTGTTTCTGTGCGACGCGCAGGGGCAGGTGCTCAAGGATATCGATGGAAAGCCTCGGGCTTATCCGCAGAATCAGGACCCTTATGAAGAGATATACAAGAGCTCTACGTGGTATGGATTGGTGCCTGAGCAAAATGCACAATATCTGGACATGTCAGACAAAAAAGAAAGTTTAAGAGTTGGCCCCCGTGATAACTTTGAAGACTTGATAGATAGCATTGCTAAGTTTCATGGTGAATTGTCAGCAGCAGGCTATCACTCAGAGACCTATGCCCATTACGGAGCTGACGATAGCCGCCATAGTTGGCGCGACCTGATCTGGAAGGGTGACCCTACCCCTCTGGAGACCCCTGGTGCCACACTCAACGACGATGAGAACGGCACTTACAACAGTTGGTTCCGCCGGGGCTTGCCCACCATAGTGCAGGGTCCGCTGGAGACGGGAAATCCTCTGGACGCTTCCGGTAGCGGAGGTGACGAAACGGTACCGACCGACTCCGGCCAGGCGCCTGCCCTGGCGGGCGTCAAGGCCAGCTTTCGGCATGGCAGCAAGGGCAAGGGACAGGCCAATACAAAACGGGGCTATGAGCACCAGGAGAGTTACAACGATGCTCGTGCTCAATGGGCAGCGCTATATGGGGTGATCAAAATCACCCAGTTGGCGGATTGGCATCCTAATGACAAAGGAGGGACATGATGCATCCCCGTCGGTTGCTTGCTGTACTTGGGTTGGTGGTCTTGACCAGCATGACCAGTTGCACTTCGTTTTCTTCTTCTCGGAGCTCTTCCATGGACAAGACCGGATGGATCACTCATTGCTTTGGTCGCTTTCTGATTGATCTGCCACCTGACGCGGTAGTCAATGCCGGATACTACCTATGGGGAGACAGAATTGAGTACTTAGATGATAAACCTACCGAACTGGCAGCCAGGGTTGATCGTCTTGAAAAAGAGTGGAGGACTCAGAAGCATAAATCCAAAGGTAACATGTTTCTTCGTAAAATTGACTTTGGCAATGAATCAGTAGGTTTATTGTCTTGGTCTTCAGAGGTTGCCTCTAAAACCTATTTATTGGATACCTATGTTACATCTAAGCCTACGTGGCATGCCTATCGTTGGAAAGGGAAAGTTTCGGTAGACAGAGAGCAACGTGCTGTAGAGATGTCTAGGACTTTAGCTCGAAATCTACGCTCGCGCGCGCCCAAAGAAATCCCCAGCGGGCCGGGCTTTTGCATCGACCAAGCTTATATTGCAGGGGATAATTTTCAAGATGAAGAGTTTGGGGTTGGCGTTACGTTCCCCAACCACCCCGGCGTAGACTTCGAGTTTCGTTCCTTAACGGGGGCTGCGCAAAAAAACCTGCTTGAGCGCGTTGGTGGCCTCATGCAGGAATTGCTCTCCACGTTTGCAGGTATGGAAACATTAAGAAAAGGAAAGCATCCTGTCGGGAGCCTTCCCGGAGAGGAGTATCTGGTTGCGGGAAGCGATAAGGGGCAGCGCGGCTATACCTTCATGTGGGAGGTTCAAGGCAAGGAGGAATCGCTAACCGAGCCCAATCTTACTGCGGGACTGGCGGTACTGGAACGCAGCAATGAAAACGGTAAACCACCGCCCCCTGCCTTCAAATCGGACAAAGAGGCTTTGGAACTGTGGGACGCCATTGTCGATTCGATCCGCGTGCGCCCGACGTATTCATCGCCGCGTGGCGGAAATGCCGGTCCTTCCCCTGCTCCGACACCTGCTACGCCTGGCGGCCAAACGCTCGGTGATGACTATGTCTACGAGGAATTCCTCTCCAGCCTGAAGCCGAAAGACAGCTGGCTGGACGACCTATAGGAGCAACCCGCGATGGACATCATTCGCCTTGGCGACACCACCAGCCATGGAGGCACGGTGATTGAGGCGTTCGGCCAGACCGACCTCAACGGCAAGCCGATGGCCGGTGTAGGCCACCAAGTGGTTTGCCCCTTGTGCAAGGGAACCTTCCCCATTACCGAAGGTAGCGCCCTGCTGGATGTGAATGGGGTCCCGGTCGCGCTACATGGGATGAAAACAGCTTGTGGTGCCAGCCTGATTGCCAGTGGCCCGTTGGGCGCTGCCGAAAACTGAAAAAGGGGGGACGTTCGATATGCCGAACGACTTCGGCGACCTCCTTCGTGCCTATCCTGTAGAACGCTCAGGAAAACTCCGCCGGCTTCTTGTCCAGCCTGACCTGCCCCGAGCCTTGGCACCTTGGCCAGTCTGCCGTTGTGCACTCCAGCAAGCGCTGGCGGCATTCTCTTTACTCGTTGAGCGTCTCCATTGCCGCCAGGATCTACTGGCGCTCAGATAGCCGGTTGCTCTCGCGCACGTCGCTGCTTGTAGTCGCCAATGCAAGCAGGCGTTCCGCAAAGCCCCATGGCTGATCCCGGGCGACAGGGTTCAAGGCCTTGCTGCACTGGGCTTGCGCTCACTGAGGTAGTGGTCGCTGAAAACTCCCAGCGGCTAGAGCACGTCGGCTATCCGACCAATGTCGTACACCGCCGGGCGTCCCGGGGGTAGCCGGTGCCAGTTCTATGGATACAGTGGAAGCAGCTCTGGAAAGCCTGTAGTAGACCGATTGGTCAACTACAAAAAATTACTTTGTATACAAAAAATCGATTGAATCGAGCACACAAGGGGGATATAAAACACCCCACCGCATCGCCCTGAAGCCTGGGGTGGATGTTCGGCCAGAAATACCCGGCCGCCGGAACCTGCCTTTTCCGGTGTCCGCCTGCGACTGACAACAATAAAAACGCCTGAGGTGTTGCATGTCCGTGGTAACTGATCGCCGCATCCCCGACTCGCCCGTAGACCAGCGCCTGCCGCTGACGCAGCTGCTGCTGGTGGGCTTCCAGCATGTGCTGCTGATGTACGGTGGCGCCGTCGCCGTGCCCCTGATCGTCGGCCAGGCGGCCGGCCTCTCGCGCGAGGAAATCGCCTTCCTGATCAACGCCGACCTGCTGGTCGCCGGCATCGCCACCCTGGTCCAGTCGCTGGGCATCGGCCCGATGGGCATCCGCATGCCGGTGATGATGGGCGCCAGCTTCGCCGCCGTCGGCAGCATGGTGGCGATGGCCGGGATGCCCGGCGTGGGCATCACCGGGATCTTCGGCGCGACCATCGCCGCCGGCTTCTTCGGCATGCTCATCGCCCCCTTCATGTCGCGCATCGTGCGTTTCTTCCCGCCGCTGGTGACCGGCACGGTGATCACCTCGATCGGCATGTGCCTGTTCCCGGTGGCGATCAACTGGGCCGGCGGCGGCAAGGGCGCGGAAGACTTCGGCTCCCTGCACTTCCTGTTCCTCTCCAGCCTGGTGCTCTGCACCATCCTCCTGATCAACCGCTTCATGCGCGGTTTCTGGGTCAACATCTCGGTGCTGATGGGCATGGGCCTGGGCTACGCGATCGCCGGCGGCATGGGCATGGTCGACCTCGGCGGTCTGGCCGAGCGCCCCTGGTTCGACATCGTCACCCCGCTGCACTTCGGCGCGCCAACCTTCGACCTGGCGCCGATCCTGTCGATGTGCCTGGTGGTAGTGATCATCTTCGTCGAGTCCACCGGCATGTTCCTCGCCCTGGGCAAGATCACCGGCCGCGAGATCACCCCGACCGAACTGCGCCGCGGCCTGCTCTGCGACGCCGGCGCCTCGTTCTTCGCCGGTTTCCTGAACACCTTCACCCATTCCTCGTTCGCCCAGAACATCGGCCTGGTGCAGATGACCGGGGTGCGCAGCCGCTACGTCACGGTGGCCGCCGCCGGTTTCCTGATCCTCCTCAGCATGCTGCCCAAGGCCGCCTTCCTGGTCGCCTCGATCCCGCCGGCGGTACTCGGCGGCGCCGGCATCGCCATGTTCGGCATGGTCGCCGCCAGCGGCATCCAGATCCTCCACGAGGCCAACATCACCGACCGCCGCAACCAGTTGCTGGTGGCGGTAAGCATCGGCATGGGCATGGTGCCGGTGGTGCGCCCGGACTTCTTCGCCCGCCTGCCGGTCTGGATGGAGCCGATCACCCATAGCGGCATCGCCATGACCGCGATCTGGGCGGTGGTGCTAAACCTGCTGTTCAACATCCTCAGCCGCAACGACCGCAGCCACTTGTGCGGCAGCCACGCGCCGGCGCCCAAGCACTCCTGACTCCCTGGCGGACCGGCGACACTCCCGGTCCGCCCTTCCCTCGGGCCGGACTTCGTCCGGCTTCTTTTTTTCCGCTCGCGGTCCGCACCACTCAGTCCCGCCGAAGGAAAGGCCCCGCCTTGCGCTCCAGCAGATGCAGCAATTCCGCCTGCATGTAGGCGTAGTCGTCCGGGATATCCAGGCAGACCAGGCGCTTGCCTTTCATCGCCGCGGCGTGCCGGCGCAGCAGAGCCTGCCGGTGGCGGCGCTCCATGACGACGACCAGCGTCGCCCACTCCAGTTGCTCGCGCTCCAGGGGCGTCTCGGCGTCCGCCGCCAGCCCGGCGGAATCGGTCTCGACGCCCGGCCAGTCGGCGAACAGCCGTTCGGCGCTGGGACTACGCAGGCGGTTGCGGCTGCAGATGAACAGGACCCGGTGCATGGGAGGCTTTCCTTTGCTGGCGCGGCAGGCAGCATGACGTCTTCGCCGCGTTTCGGCGTTGCGCCGCGTCGCTTTTCCCGGGACGGGGCAGCGAGCGGTGCGTGCCGGAACACGGTCGCCCGGGTGGCATGGGAGAGGAAGCGGCGGATGGCGCCGTTGGTGCCATCGCCCCAGGAGGATACCGTCAGCCGCCGGTCATGCTCATGAAACGCAGCACCTGGACCTGCTCCTGGGCGTCGAAGTGATGCCGCTCCGGCTTCAGGTTCAGCGCCGCCACCAGTGCCGCGCTCAGGCGCTCGCGGTCGCCGGGATGGCTGCGCAGCAGTTCGCGCAGGTCGAGCGCCCCCTCGTGGCCGAGGCAGAGCACCAGCTTGCCCTCGGCGGTGACGCGCACGCGGTTGCAGTCGCCGCAGAAATTATTGCTGTGAGGTGAGATGAAGCCGATCCGGCTGGGCTCGTCGCCGATCTGGTAATACCGCGACGGCCCGCCGCTGCGCGCCAGGCTCGGGGTCAGCGGCCAGCGGCGCTCGATGATCGCCCGGACTTCGTCGCTGGTGCAGAGAGTCAGTTCGCGACGGTGGCTGGTGATGCTGCCCAGCGGCATTTCCTCGATGAAACTGATGTCCAACTGGTTGGCCAGGGCGTACTCGACCAGGTCGAGGATCTCGTCGTCGTTGCGGCCCTTCTGTACCACGCAGTTCAGCTTGATCCGCTCGAAACCGGCTTCGCGCGCCGCCTGGATGCCGTCCAGCACCTGCTCCAGGCGATCGCTACGGGTGAAGGCGGCGAAGCGTTCGCGCTGCAGCGAGTCGAGGCTGACGTTGAGGCGGCGGACGCCGGCGGCCTTCAGCTCGGCGGCGCGCTCGCGCAGTTGCGAACCGTTGGTGGTGATCGCCAGGTCTTCCAGTTCCGCACGCTGCCCCAGGCGTGCCAGCAGGCCGGCGATGCCCTTGCGCACCAGCGGCTCGCCGCCGGTGATACGAATGCGCCGCACGCCGAGGCCGATGAAGGCGTCGGCCACCGCGTACAGTTCTTCCAGGCTGAGGACCTGGTCGCGGGGAAGGAACTGCATGTCTTCGCTCATGCAGTAGGTGCAGCGGAAGTCGCAGCGATCCGTCACCGACAGGCGCAGGTAGGTGATGCGACGGCCGAAGGGATCGACCAGGCGGGAATCGGACATAGTGACTCGTTCTGTTCCGGGGGGCTCGCCCGGCGCTCGGTGGGTGAGTGCGAGCGGGCGACTCGATACCCCTAACGAATACTCCAAATACCGGGAAATGTATAGGGCAAATGAACCGGCGGGTCAGGATTTCCCGGGCCTCCGCCTCGCTCGCACCTTGCTTGAGGGGCGCTCCGGGCGGGTGCTACCATCCTCGGCTTCCTGCCGCCGTTGCAGCAATGAAGAACAAGGACTGATGACCAGCATCCGCGAGCGCAACAAGCGCCTGATCCTCCGCGCCGCCAGCGAGGAATTCGCCGACAAGGGCTTCGCGGCGACCAAGACCAGCGACATCGCCGCCCGCGCCGGCCTGCCCAAGCCCAACGTCTACTACTACTTCCAGTCCAAGGAAAACCTCTATCGCTGCGTGCTGGAAAGCATCGTCGAGCCGCTGCTGCAAGCGTCGGCGCCGTTCCGCGTGGAAGACGACCCGCTGCTCGCCCTGCCCGCCTACATCCGCTCGAAGATCCGCATCTCCCGCGAGCTGCCGCATGCCTCCAAGGTCTTCGCCAGCGAGATCATGCACGGCGCGCCGCACCTGCCGAAGGAATACCTCGACGAACTGAACGCCCAGGCCCAGCGCAACGTCACCTGCCTGCAGACCTGGATCGACCGTGGCCAGCTCGCCCCGGTGGACCCGCATCACCTGCTCTTCGCCATCTGGGCGGCGACCCAGACCTATGCCGACTTCGATTGGCAGATTTCCATCGTCACCGGCAAGGAACAGCTCAGCGACGCCGACTACGACGCTGCGGTGGAAACCATCACCCGCCTGGTCCTGAAAGGCTGCGCGCCCGACGGGCAATCCGGCAAGAGCGCCGGCCGGCTTCGGCCGCTGCCGCTCTGACCCGCCGCGGCACGCTCAATCGCGTGCCGCCCCCGCCCCAGCGCCGGCTTCGCACCGAGCGGCGTGACGCGGTATTCGACCCGCGGCGGCAGCTCCGCATACACCTCGCCTGGACGCTATCGGCGGAGTTGCTCGAGCACGGTATCCGGGTCAACGCCCTGAGCCCGGGGCCGACCCGGACGCCAGCGCTGGACAAGGCCGCTACCGATCTCGAGGCCGCCCAGGCGCTGAGGGAGAAGATTGGCCGGGACGCCTGGGGGAGCCGCTGGAGATCGCCAGTGCCGCGCTATTCCTGGCCTCGAACGAGCCCCGCTGCAGGTATGGCACGGAGAGCCTGGTGGATGGCGGCGTACGCCACCTGAAGAAGGGAGCGAAGGCCCGGTCCTGGTGAGCGGGCCGCAAGCTCAACCGGCGTCGGGCACCAGCCCGACCGCCAACACGCCCTGGATCGCGCATTGCTCGTCGATATCCGAGGTATCGCCGCTGATACCGACCGCGCCGACCACCTCTGCCTTGTCGTTGCGAATCAACACCCCGCCCGGCGCCGGAACCAGATTGCCATGGGCCAGGGTGTTCACCGCGGAAATGAACGAAGGCCGCTGCTGTGCATCCGCCGCCAGCAGCCGCGACGACTTGCCCAGGGCCACGGCGCCCCAGGCCTTGCCGATGGCGATCTGCGGTCGCAGCATGCTGGCGCCGTCCTCGCGCTGCAGCGCCACCAGGTGGCCGCCAGCATCGAGCACCGCGATGGTCAGGGGCGCGGTGGACAGCTCGCGCCCCACCGCCAGCGCCTGGCGGGTAATGCCCAGCGCGGTTTCCAGACTGATGGTGGTCATGGTCGTTCCTCTCGAGTTGTTAAGGCTAGAAATCGGGAAACCACCCGCGATGCGGGCGCGTTCGAAAATTTGTACCCAATCTAGTAGCCGACCGGCCCTACGAAAGCAACATTCCAGAACAATATGAACATAATTTTGTATACATTTTTTCAAACGCTGGTTTTATAAGCCTGCTAACAAAAATGTTAATTCATTGTTTTTATTAAGGAAAAATTGATTTCAGTGGCTTTTTCCAGCGTATACAACCCATCTTGACCTTGCGCTCCCCCTCTGCCTAGAATCGTTCCAACTTTTGTACACAATTAGTATAAGAACGAGGAACAAAACGATGGCCAGAATGAGAGCAATCGAAGCCGCCGTACTGGTGATGCGCCGCGAAGGCGTGGATACCGCGTTCGGCGTCCCCGGTGCCGCGATCAACCCCATGTACGCCGCGCTGAAGAAGATCGGCGGCATCGACCATGTCCTGGCCCGTCACGTCGAAGGCGCCTCGCACATGGCCGAGGGCTACACCCGTACCAAGGCCGGCAACATCGGCGTCTGCATCGGCACCTCCGGCCCTGCCGGCACCGACATGATCACCGGCCTCTACTCCGCCTCCGCCGACTCCATCCCGATTCTCTGCATCACCGGCCAGGCACCGCGCGCCCGCCTGCACAAGGAAGACTTCCAGGCGGTCGACATCTCCAGCATCGCCGCGCCGGTGGCCAAGTGGGCGACCACCGTGCTGGAACCGGCCCAGGTCCCCTATGTATTCCAGAAGGCCTTCCAGCTGATGCGCAGCGACCGGCCCGGCCCGGTACTGATCGACCTGCCGTTCGACGTACAGATGGCCGAGATCGAGTTCGACATCGACGCCTACGAGCCCCTCCCGGTGAGCAAGCCGAAGGCCACCCGGGTCCAGGCCGAGAAGGTCCTGGCCATGCTCGACGAAGCCGAGCGCCCGCTGCTGGTGGCCGGCGGCGGCATCTTCAACGCCGACGCCGCCGAGCGCTTCCGCGAATTCGCCGAGCTGACCGGCATCCCGGTGATCCCGACCCTGATGGGCTGGGGCGTAATCCCCGACGACCACCCACAGATGGCCGGCATGGTCGGCCTGCAGACCTCGCACCGCTACGGCAACGCCACCCTGCTGGAATCCGACCTGGTGCTCGGCATCGGCAACCGCTGGGCCAACCGCCACACCGGCAGCGTCGAGGTCTATACCGAAGGTCGCCGCTTCATCCATGTCGACATCGAACCGACCCAGATCGGCCGGGTGTTCATGCCCGACCTGGGCATCGTCTCCGACGCCGGCGCCGCCCTCGACGCATTCCTCGAAGTGGCCCGCGAATGGAAGGCCGCCGGCAAGCTGAAGTCGCGCGCCGCCTGGCTGGAAAGCTGCCAGCAGCGCAAACGCACGCTGCAGCGCAAGACCCACTTCGACAACGTGCCGGTGAAACCGCAGCGCGTCTACGAAGAGATGAACGAGTTCTTCGGCAAGGATGCCTGCTACGTCAGCACCATCGGCCTGTCGCAGATCGCCGGCGCACAGTTCCTCCACGTCTACCAACCGCGCCACTGGATCAACTGCGGCCAGGCCGGCCCGCTGGGCTGGACCATTCCCGCCGCGCTGGGGGTGGTCAAGGCCGACCCGAGCCGCCAGGTGGTGGCGCTCTCCGGCGACTACGACTTCCAGTTCATGATCGAGGAACTGGCGGTCGGCGCGCAGTTCAAGCTGCCCTATATCCACGTACTGGTGAACAACTCCTACCTGGGCCTGATCCGCCAGGCGCAGCGCGGCTTCGACATGGACTATTGCGTGCAGCTGGCCTTCGACAACATCAACGCCCCCGAGCTGGAAGGCTACGGCGTCGACCACGTCGCGGTGGTCGAGGGCCTGGGCTGCAAGGCGATCCGGGTGTTCGACCCGAACGAGATCGGCGCCGCCCTGGCCAAGGCCCGCGAACTGATGCAGCAGCACCAGGTGCCGGTGGTGGTCGAGGTGATCCTGGAGCGCGTCACCAACATCTCCATGGGTACCGAGATCAACGCCATCAACGAGTTCGAGGAACTGGCCGAGAAAGGCGCCGACGCGCCGACCGCCATCTCGCTGCTCGACTGATCGCCGGCCTTTCCCGGAGGCGCGGACGGTGCGTGCGGCACCCCGCCCCCGGCGAAAGGCCTCCCGAACGTTTGAACGAACGATAGGAGCAAGACATGCCCCGTTTCTGCGCCAACCTGTCCATGCTGTTCACCGAGGTGGATTTCCTCGAACGCTTCGACGCCGCCGCCAAGGCCGGCTTCGCCGGCGTCGAGTACCTCTTCCCCTATGACGTCGAGGCCGAGGCGATCAAGGCCCGCCTGGAAGCCAACGGCCTGGAACAGGTGCTGTTCAACCTGCCGGCCGGCGACTGGGCCAAGGGCGAGCGCGGCATCGCCTGCCACCCGGATCGGGTCCAGGAGTTCCGCGAGGGGGTCGACAAGGCCATCGCCTACGCCAGGGTGCTGGGCAACCGCCAGGTGAACTGCCTCGCCGGGATCCGGCCGCAGGGGCACGACTGCGCCAGCGTCGAGAAGACCTTCGTCGACAACCTGCGCTACGCCGCCGACAAGCTGGAAGCCGCAGGCATCCGCCTGGTCATGGAGATGATCAACACCCTCGACATCCCCGGCTTCTACCTGCAGAACACCCGCCAGGCCCTGGAGATCCGCGACAAGGTCGGCAGCGCCAACCTGTTCCTGCAATACGACATCTATCACATGCAGATCATGGAAGGCGACCTGGCCCGCACCCTGGAAAACCAGTTGGCGGCGATCAACCACGTGCAACTCGCCGACAACCCCGGCCGCCACGAACCGGGCACCGGCGAGATCAACTACCGCTTCCTCTTCGAGCACCTGGACCGCATCGGCTACCAGGGCTGGATCGGCTGCGAGTACAAGCCGGCCACCACCACCGAAGCCGGCCTCGGCTGGATGAAGACGCACAACGTCGTCTGATCCGCACCCACGAACAAGACGCTCCCGCCTCCCTGCGCGGAGCCACTCGACAGACAGAACCAGGAGACACTCTCATGGCCAAGATCGGATTCATCGGCACCGGAATCATGGGCAAGCCCATGGCGCAGAACCTGCAGAAGGCCGGCCACAGCCTGTTCCTTTCCACCCACCACGACGCCGCTCCGGCCGACCTGCTGGAGGCCGGCGCCATTGCCCTGGCCAACCCGAAGGAAGTGGCCCAGGAAGCCGAGTTCATCATCGTCATGGTGCCGGACACCCCGCAGGTCGAGGATGTGCTGTTCCGCAAGGACGGTATCGCCGAGGGCGTCGGCCCGAACAAGGTGGTGATCGACATGAGTTCGATCTCCCCCACCGCCACCAAGGGCTTCGCCGAGAAGATCAAGGCTACCGGCGCGCAGTACCTGGACGCCCCGGTCTCCGGCGGCGAGGTCGGCGCCAAGGCGGCGACCCTGAGCATCATGGTCGGCGGCTGCCCGAACACCTTCGAACGCGCCCTGCCGCTGTTCCAGGCGATGGGCAAGAACATCACCCGCGTCGGCGGCAACGGCGACGGCCAGACCGCCAAGGTGGCCAACCAGATCATCGTCGCGCTGAACATCCAGGCGGTCGCCGAGGCCCTGCTGTTCGCCGCCCGCAACGGCGCCGATCCGGCCAAGGTGCGCGAGGCGCTGATGGGTGGCTTCGCCTCCTCGCGGATCCTCGAGGTGCACGGCGAACGCATGGTCAAGGGCACCTTCGACCCGGGCTTCCGCATCAGCCTGCACCAGAAGGACCTCAACCTGGCCCTGGCCGGCGCCCGCGAGCTGAACCTGAACCTGCCCAACACCGCCAACGCCCAGCAGGTGTTCAGCACCTGCGCGGCCATCGGCGGCAGTAACTGGGACCACTCGGCGCTGATCAAGGGCCTGGAGCACATGGCCAACTTCTCGATCCGCGACGAGTGATCCGCAGTCCGCGCGGGCCGTCACCCCGCGCGGAGCGACGAACCCCTTTTCGAAGGGCTCGGGGAGAGGAACGGTCGGCGAACTCCGGTGTTCGCCGCCGCCCTCTTCCTTCCCCGCCCACAAGGCGGGGTAAAGGAAGCGAACGCCCGGCCGGGAGATTCACGGCCTCTGCGTCCGGGCGCCTCGCTTCCATTCCCCAGTTCCCGCCGGCGCGGGTGCTGCGGAATGGAAGCGTCGACGACGCTGCGACCGCCGGCCCGACCGGCGGCACGACAACAAGAAATTCGGAGCCTGTCATGAGTACCGATCCACGCGCCTTTCTCACCGAGCTGTTCAATACCGCGGTGGCAGCCGGCCATCCCTACCAGGTGCTGGCCGACCACCTGCCGGAAGATCGCAGCGGACGCGCCATCGTCATCGGTGCCGGCAAGGCCGCCGGAGCCATGGCCGAAGTGGTGGAGAAGCACTGGCAGGGCGAGATCCAGGGCCTGGTAGTGGCGCCTTACCGCTACGGCGCGCAATGCAGTCGCATCGAGGTGGTGGAAGCCTCCCATCCGGTGCCCGACGACGCCGGCGAGCGCGTCGCCCGTCGCGTGCTGGAACTGATCAGCGGCCTGAACGAGAGCGACCGGGTGATCTTCCTTCTCTCCGGCGGCGGCTCCGCACTGCTTTCGCTGCCTGCCGAAGGCATCGGCCTGGCGGACAAGCAGGCGGTGAACAAGGCGCTGCTCAAGTCCGGCGCCGCCATCGGCGAGATGAACTGCGTGCGCAAGCACCTCTCGGCGATCAAGGGCGGTCGCCTGGCCAAGGCCTGCTGGCCGGCCAGCGTCTATACCTACGCGATTTCCGACGTTCCCGGCGACGAGGCCACGGTGATCGCCTCCGGCCCCAGCGTCGGCGACCCGACCACCTCCGCCGACGCCCTGGCGATCCTCAGGCGCTACGCCATCGACGTACCGCAGAACGTCCTCGACTGGCTCGCCGACCCGCGTTCGGAAACCGTAAAGCCCGACGACCCGTGCCTGGCGCGCAGCCACTTCCAGTTGATCGCCACGCCACAGAACGCCCTCGACGCAGCAGCGGTGAAGTGCCGCGCGGCCGGCTTCTCGACGCTGATCCTCGGCGACCTGGAGGGCGAGGCGCGGGAAGTCGCCAAGGTCCACGCCGGCATCGCCCGGCAGATCCGCAAGCACGGCCAGCCGCTGGCGGCGCCCTGCGTGATCCTCTCCGGCGGCGAGACCACCGTCACCGTGCGCGGCAACGGTCGCGGCGGACGCAACGCCGAGTTCCTCCTCAGCCTCACCGCCGAGCTAAAGGGCGAACCGAACATCTGGGCCCTGGCCGGCGACACCGACGGCATCGACGGCTCGGAAGACAACGCCGGCGCGCTGATGACGCCCTGCTCCCATGCGCGCGGCGAAAAGGCCGGGCTGAAGATCCGCGACGAGCTCGACGACAACAACGGCTACGGCTATTTCCAGACCCTCGGCGACCTGCTGGTGACCGGACCGACCCGCACCAACGTGAACGACTTCCGCGCCATTCTCATCCTCGAGTCCTGACATGACAGCCGACAAGAAAGCCAAGATCCTCGCCACCCTCGGCCCGGCCACCCGCAGCCGCGACGATATCCGTGCCCTGGTGGAGGCCGGCGCCAACCTGTTCCGCCTGAACTTCAGCCACGGCGACTACGCCGATCACGCGCAGCGCTTCGCCTGGGTGCGCGAGGTGGAAGCGGAACTGAACTACCCGATCGGCGTGCTCATGGACCTGCAGGGTCCGAAGCTGCGGGTCGGCCGCTTCGCCGCCGGTGCCGTGCAATTGCAGCGCGGGCAGACCTTCACCCTCGACCTCAGCGACGCCCCCGGTGACGAGCGGCGGGTCAACCTGCCGCATCCGGAGATCATCCATGCCCTGGAGCCGGGTATGAGCCTGCTGCTGGACGACGGCAAGATCCGCCTGGAAGTGGTCAACGGCCACAGCGACGCCATCGAGACCCGCGTGGCGGTGGGTGGCGAGCTGTCCGATCGCAAGGGCGTCAACGTGCCGGAAGCGGTGCTGCAACTCAGCCCGCTGACCGACAAGGACCGCCGCGACCTGGCCTTCGGCCTGGAACTGGGGGTCGACTGGGTGGCGCTGTCCTTCGTGCAACGCCCGGAGGACATCGACGAGGCCCGTGGGCTGATCGGCGACAAGGCCTTCCTCATGGCTAAGATCGAGAAGCCCAGCGCGGTGAGCGCCATCGAGGCGATCGCCGAGCGCGCCGACGCGATCATGGTGGCGCGCGGCGACCTCGGCGTAGAGGTGCCGGCGGAGAGCGTGCCGGGCATCCAGAAACGCATCGTCCAGGTCTGCCGCCAGCTCGGCAAGCCGGTGGTGGTGGCTACCCAGATGCTCGAGTCGATGCGCTTCTCCCCCGCCCCGACCCGCGCCGAGGTGACCGACGTAGCCACCGCGGTGGGCGCCGGCGCCGACGCGGTGATGCTCTCGGCGGAAACCGCTTCCGGACAATACCCTCGCGAGGCGGTAGAGATGATGGCGAAGATCGTCCGTCAGGTGGAGGCCGAGCCGGACTACCACGTCCAGCTCGAGGTCAACCGTCCGCAGCCCGACGCTACCGTCTCCGATGCGATCAGCTGCGCGATCCGCCGGGTCAGCCGGATCCTCCCGGTGGCGGTGCTGGTGAACTACACCGAGTCGGGCAACTCGACCCTGCGCGCCGCCCGCGAGCGGCCCAAGGCGCCGATCCTCAGCCTGACCCCGAACCTGCGTACCGCGCGGCGACTGACCGTGGCCTGGGGCGTGTATTCGGTGGTCAACGAGCAACTGGCGCACGTCGACGAGATCTGCTCGACCGCCCTCGACATCGCCCTGGCCCAGCGTATGGCGCGCCGCGGCGACACCGTGGTGGTCACCGCCGGCGTGCCGTTCGGTCGCCCCGGCTCGACCAACATGCTGCGCATCGAGACCGTGGCGCCGCCGCTGGGAGATCTCTGAAGCAACGAGTTCGGTCCGGCTCGCGCCGTCCCCCCGGGCATGCGGGTCGGGCCACCCTTGTCTCTCTCGGATGGATGGGGCCGGAAATACGGGGCCGCGTCTCCATCCATCCGGGAAAGACCTTCTTGTCGGACCATGGCCTCCCTCGCGCACTCCCATGCAGGCCATGGACATTCAAGGCCTCCGGTTCAACTCCTGCCGGAGGTCTTTTTTTCTTCTTGGAACGCCCTGCATGCATGACCCTCGCCTGGCCTTCTCGTCCGGGGTGCGTCGCCTCCGCGCCAGACCCTACAATGACCACCCCCGCCCCTCGCGTAGGCCTGGCATCTCCGTGCCTGCCGAGCGGCCCTTGCCGCACTGACCGCCATGCCCCTGCAATCTCTCCTCAATGCATCCCGAATCCTCCTGCGCGGCATCAGCCAGGTGTTCCTCCAGGGCGACCCACGCCTGGGCCTGGCCTGCCTGCTGGCGATCGCCGTCGGCGCGCCGCCGCTGCTCGCCGGCGCCCTCCTTGGCGGCGCCCTCGGCCCGTTGCTGGCGCGCCTGTTGCACTGCGCCGACAGCGACATCGAGGCCGGGCTGTACGGCTACAACGCCGTGCTGATCGGCATGCTGCTGGCATTCCGCTTCGCCTGGTCGCCGGGGCTGGTGTCGCTGGTAGCGCTCGGCTGCCTGGCCAGCGTGGCGTTGCAGCGCCTGTTCCTGCATGGGCTGCGCCGACGCCGCTGGCTACCGCCCTATACCCTGGGCTTCGTCCTCAACGGCTGGTGGCTGGTGCCCCTCGGCGCCTGGCTAGGCCTGGCCCCGGCGGCCCATGGCGGCTGCTTCAGCTGCGCCTGGAGCGGCACGGCGGAGCTGGCGGCGCTAACGCTGGGGATCGGCGAGATCATCTTCCTCGGTGAACCGCTGGCAGGGCTGCTGGTCTGGCTCGGCCTGCTGCTGGTCTCGCGTCCCTCGGCCGCCTGGGCCCTCGCCGGCGCCGCGGCCAGCCTGCCGCTGGCCTGGCTGCTGGGCTACGACTGGGCGAGCGCGCTCGCCGGGCTCTACGGCCTGAACGCCGCCCTTGCCGGGCTGGCCCTGGCCTTGCGCTACCGCAGCGCCTGGCCGCCACTGCTCGGCATGGGCCTGGCGGTGGCGCTGCAACCGCTGTTCGGCCTGCTCGGCCTGCCGGCGCTGACCGCACCGTTCATCCTCGCCTGCCTGCTCTGCATTGGCGGCGAGCGCCTTTACCTGCGCCTGGCCGGCAGCCTCGGCGCGCGCCTCGGCCGGCGGCGCTCCTGAGCAGGGAACGCTGGCGCCGGCGGGCTAGTCTGGTAAGGTGCCGCATCCATCATCAGGAGCCACGATGAGCGCACCCGACAGCTGGCGCGAACGCCTCTACATCGTCATCTTCCAGACCGACACCCGCGACGGCCGGCGCTTCGACAGCGCGCTGCTGCTGGTGATCCTGGCCAGCCTGCTGGTAGTGATGATCGACAGCATCGACGAGATCCACCAGGACTACGGCGACCTGCTGGCCTACATCGAATGGGGCTTCACCGGCATCTTCCTGGTGGAATACCTGCTGCGCCTGTACTGCTCGCCCAAGCCGCTGCGCTATGCCTTCAGCTTCTACGGCCTGGTCGACCTGCTGGCGATCCTCCCCGGCTTCCTCGCCCTGCTCTACCCCGACGCCCAGTACCTGCTGATCGTCCGGGTGATACGCATGCTGCGGATCTTCCGCGTGCTCAAGCTGCGCCAGTACCTGAGCCAGGCCAATTTCCTGCTCACCGCCCTGCGCGGCAGCAAGCAGAAGATCATCGTGTTCTTCCTCACCGTGATGACCCTGGTCACCGTGTTCGGCGCGCTGATGTACGTGGTCGAAGGCCCGGAGCACGGTTTCACCAGCATCCCCCGCGGCATCTACTGGGCGATCGTCACCCTCACCACGGTCGGCTTCGGCGACATCACCCCGAAGACCCCGCTCGGCCAGGCCATCGCCAGCCTGGTGATGCTCACCGGCTACTCGATCATCGCGGTGCCCACCGGGATCTTCACCGCCGAACTCGCCACCGCGATGCGCCAGGACCCGGCCAACCTGTTGCAGCGGGATTGCCCGGTGTGCCGCAAGGCGACCCACGAAGTGCAGGCGGCATTCTGCTGCCGCTGCGGCAACCCGTTGTTCCCTCGCGAGGAAGGCAGCCATGGGAAGTCTTGACCGGCAGCGCTGGGACGCCCTCTGGCAGCGACTCGGCGGCAACCCGCCGGCGGATGCCTTCGACGCGCTGCTGGCGGCCTATGGCGGGGCCGACCGGCACTACCACAGCGATCGCCACATCCTCGCCTGCCTGGAGCACTTCGACCGCTGGCGCCAACTGGCGCGGCGGCCGGACCTGGTGGAGCTGGCGTTGTGGACCCACGACCTGGTCTACGACACCCAGCGCCAGGACAACGAGGCCGCCAGCGCCGCCAGCACCGAGCGCTGGCTCGACCAGGCCGGGCTGGCGGCGCTGCGGCCGGCCCTGCGCGAACTGATCATGGCCACCTGTCACCAGGCACCGCCGGGAGACGCCGACGCAGCCCTGGTGGTGGATCTCGACCTCGCCATCCTCGCCGCGCCGGCGCCGGTCTACGCACGCTACGAGGCGGACGTCCGCGCCGAATACGCCTGGGTGCCGGAACCGCTGTTCCGCGCCGGGCGCGGCAAGTTGCTGCGCCAGTTGCTGGAGCAACCGGCGCTGTACCACTGCGAACCGCTGCGGCAGCGCTGGGAGGCCGCCGCCCGCGCCAACCTGCGCGGTGCCCTGGAGCGCCTGGAACAGCCGGCCTGAGCCGCACGGGAAAATTTCTTCGCGCCGCTTAACCCGTCTTTCGCCGTGCTTGCGTCTCAGGCAGCAGGAAGGAGCCGCACGCACGGGTTCCTCGCCCCTCCATCCGCCCAAGGAAGAGATATCGTGAATCGACTCGCCGCCTCTCCGCTCCTGTTCGCCGGCCTGTTCGCCAGCGCTCCGTTGCTGGCCGCGCCACAAGCGGTCGACAGCCGCATCAGCGCGGTCACCGTCTACGCCGACCGTGCCGTGGTCACCCGCACCGCCCGCCTGCAATTGCCCAAGGGCCAGCATGAGATCGCCCTGGAGCAACTGCCCTTCCAGCTCGACGACGCCAGCCTGCGCGCGTCCCTCGGCGCCAGCGCCGCCGCCACCCTGCTCGACGTCAGCAGCGCCGCGCAACGGGTCGAGCGCCCGGACGACAACCGTGTGCAGCAACTCGACCAGCAACTGCGCGAGATAGACCGGCAACTGCGGGAAATCCATGACCGCGGCAGCGTGCTCGAAGCGCAGAAGAAGTTCCTCGCCGACATCCAGAGCGGCAGCACCCAGCCCGGCAAGGATCGCCCCATGCCCGGCATCGACGAGCTGAAGAGCCTGCTGCAACTGACCGAAGGCAACCTCGAACGCCTGCTCGCCGAGCAGCGCCAGCTGGACGACCGCGCCGCCGAACTGGAACAGCGCAAGCAGCAGTTGCAGGAGCAGCGCGGCACCCTCAACGGCGACGGCAAGCGCTTCAAGCGCGCGGTCCTGCGGGTCGCCCTGGAGCAACCGGCACAGGTCGAGGTGAAGCTCGACTACACCCTGCGCGACGCCTCCTGGCAGCCGACCTACGACGCGCGCCTGCGCGACGGCGCGAAGACCATCGAACTGACCTACCAGGGCCTGGTCCGGCAGAGCAGCGGCGAAGACTGGACCGACATCGACCTGACCCTCTCCACCGCCCGTCCGGCCCTGGGCGGCAACGTACCGCGGCTGAATCCCTGGATCGTCGACATCGACGCGCCCAACGCCTACTACGGTGCCGAGATGGCCATGCAGGACGCTCCGGCGCCCATGCCGCAAGCCGCGCCCATCGCCAGGACCTCGGCGAAGATGGCCATGCCGGCCTCGGCGCCGAAGCTGGCCGAGGCGCGGCTCGCCACCGCGGAGGTCAGCAGCGGAGCCGCCAGCGCCTCTTTCCACATCCCCGTGCCGGCGACCCTGAACAGCGACGGCAGCGCGCAGAAGGTCACCATCGCCCGCCTGGAAATGCCGGCCAAGCTGCGCTACCTGGCGGCCCCGGCCCTGCGCGAAACCGCCTACCTGGAGGCGGAAACCCGCAACGACAGCGACTACCCGCTGCTCCCCGGCACCCTGAATACCTTTCTCGGCAACAGCTTCGTCGCCAGCGGCCATCTGCGCGGGGTGATGCCCGGGGAAAGCTTCGAACTGGCACTGGGCGCCGACGAGGGCATCGGCATCGAACGCAAGCTGGTCAAGCGCTACACCGACAGCAGCGGCCTGATCGGCAACCGCACGCGGGTCAACTACGAATTCCGCATCGACGTGCGCAACAACCACAAGAACGCCGAACGCGTGCAGTTCGAGGACCAGTTGCCGGTCTCGCGCAACGAGCAGATCCAGGTCACCTTGCTGGAACCCAAGGCGCAGGAAATCAAGCGCGAGGACGACGGCAAGCTGAAGTGGGACTGGACCCTGCAACCCGGCGAGAAACGCAGCGCCGCCCTGAAGTTCAGCGTGGAGTATCCCAAGGACCTGGCGGTCAGCGGCCTCGACTAGCGCTGGCCAAAGCGCCGGCCGCGGCATAGGCTCGAGCGGGTAATAAGCAAAGCAGTTTTTGATATTTACCCTGCATATAACCCGACGTTATAGTCGAGCCACTACAACATGCCCAAAGGAACTGCCCTGTGAAACGACTGTTCAGCGCCTCCCTGCTGGCCGCCGGCCTGGCGCTCGGCGGCGCCGCTCACGCCGCCCAGCCCCTGCTCAACGTCTCCTACGACGTGATGCGCGACTTCTACAAGGAATACAACCCGGCCTTCCAGAAATACTGGAAAGCGGAGAAAGGCGAGAACATCACCATCCAGATGTCCCATGGCGGTTCCAGCAAGCAGGCGCGCTCGGTGATCGACGGTCTGCCCGCCGACGTCATCACCATGAACCAGGCCACCGACATCGACGCCCTCGCCGACAACGGCGGCCTGGTGCCGAAGGACTGGGCGACCCGCCTGCCGAACAACAGCGCGCCGTTCACCTCGGCCACCGTGTTCATCGTTCGCAAGGGCAACCCCAAGGCCCTGAAGGACTGGCCGGACCTGCTCAAGGACGGCGTCCAGGTAGTGGTGCCGAACCCCAAGACCTCCGGCAACGGCCGCTATACCTATCTCTCCGCCTGGGGCTACGTGCTGAAGAACGGCGGTGACGAGAACAAGGCCAAGGAGTTCGTCGGCAAACTGTTCAAGCAGGTACCGGTGCTCGACACCGGCGGCCGCGCCGCCACCACTACCTTCATGCAGAACCAGATCGGCGACGTACTGGTGACCTTCGAGAACGAAGCCGAGATGATCGCCCGCGAATTCGGCCGAGGCGGCTTCGAGGTGGTCTACCCGAGCGTGTCCGCCGAGGCCGAGCCTCCGGTGGCGGTGGTCGACAAGGTGGTCGAGAAGAAAGGCAGCCGCGCCCAGGCCGAGGCCTACCTGAAGTACCTGTGGTCGGACGAGGGCCAGACCATCGCCGCCAACAACTACCTGCGCCCGCGCAACCCGGAGATCCTCGCCAAGTTCGCCGACCGCTTCCCGAAAGTCGACTTCTTCTCGGTGGAGAAGACCTTCGGCGACTGGCGCAGCGTGCAGAAGACCCACTTCATCGACGGCGGCGTATTCGACCAGATCTACAGCCCCAACTGATCCCTCGCCGCTTGACGAAAAAGCCGGAAGCGTGAGCGCTTCCGGCTTTTTCATTCGGCTTGCAGTTCAGCCACTGCCGCCTCAGCGAAACTCGTGCTCCACCTCGGACCAGAGGCTCACCCGCTGTCCGCCGGCCTCGAAGAACTCCATCTCGCGGCGGATGCCGGCGCTGTCTCGCCAGCCCGGCAGGTCGAGGACGATCAGCTCTTCCAGGTGATCCATGTAGAAGGCGTCCACCGGCGCCCACAACCTGCCGATCGCCGCGCGGTCGAGATCGGCCAGGCACAGGTTGATCGGGTGGGACATGGAAACCTGGCTGAATACCACGTGGCCGGCGCGGACGATGGTCGCCGCGACCTCGTTGCAGGCACGGAAGCGCTGCTCGACCACCTCGGCGTCAGTATGGCTGTAGGGACAGGCTAGGAATATCTTGCGCATGGTTACCTCGTTGCGGAAAGCGACGCCGCGATGGCTCGCGGCGCTCGTCGGGGGATGTTTCAGGCTGCGTGCAGGGCGCTTTTTTCCGCCTCGTCATGCTCCTGCTCCTGCCGGGCATAGCGCTCGGCGGCAGGCACCGAGATGCGGATGGCGATGAATACCGCCAGCAGGCCGCCGAACAATTTGCCGAGCAGGATCGGCAGGATCAGCGTCGGCTGGAAGTTGGCGGTGAATGCCAGGTGATCGCCGATGGTGGCCTGGGCGCAGACGCCCAGGGCCACGCAAAGCACCTTGTCGCGAGCATTCATGTATTTGAACAGGTGGTAGGTGGCGATGATGTTCGCCAGCACCATGACAAAGGCGGTGGCGCCCGGCTGGGACAGCCCCAGGTAACGGCCGAGGACCGCCATCGGGCGCTTGCAGTAGCGCTGGAACAGGTAGCAGATGGGGAAGGTCCCGGCCAGCATGATGCCGATGTAGCCAGCGATCTCGATGGCGCGGAACAACTCTTTCTCGTCGGCGAACATCGGGTCGAAGCCCCAGCCGCCGAAGACCTTGGTGAAGACTCCGGTGAAGTGCTGGACGATGGAAAGCGCCAGGGCCATCTTGATGAACGCGTCCATCACCTTGCCGAATACCAGGAACCCGGTGACCATCGCCGTCGCCCGGTACTTCAGGCCGGCGGCCAGCAGGAAGCAGAAGACGAACAGTGGCGCCAGCAGCCGAAGCATGCCGAGGAAGTCCAGCGACAGGTAGTGCAGGGCCGGCGAACCGGTCGATACCAGTTCGCGCACCGGGATGTGGTTGAGGGTAATCAGCAGCAACGCCGCCAGCACCGCGAACGGAATGCTGATCAACCCGGCCATCGCCCCCAGCGCCAGGTACTTGTGGTCCTTGCGCTCGAGCATGGTCAGGCCGACCGGGATCAGGTAGACGATGGTCGCGCCGGAGGTGTAGCCCACCAGCATGGCGGTAATCCACATGTCGCGGTTGGCGGTCAGGGCATCGGCCAACTGGTAGCCGCCCATGTCCACTGCGATGATCGACAGCGCGGCGATGGATACGTCGGAACCGAGGGTCTGGAAGAACGGGCCGAGGGCATGGGAAATCGCCTTCGACAGATAGGGAATGGCTACCATGATGCCGGCCTGGGCGAGGAACACCGGACCGATGGCGTGGATGCCGTTGACGAACTCGCGGCCCAGACCGCTTTCCGGGCGCAGGATGGAAGCCAGCGCGCCAAGTACCGCACCCAGCATGATCAGGTAAATCACATAGTTTCCGAACTCGGCCATCTGCGTCGTTCTCCCCTCGGCAGGCTCCCGTAGCGGGATGCGTTCTTCTGGTTGTCTGGTCGGGAGGCCGGCCACGCCGGTCGCTCCGCCGAAGCGAACACTCGCATTTCGCGTGCCACAATTTGGTTTTCGTGTTGATTTGAAGGTTCGTTTTACCTAAATTGGTCACCCATACGGTCAAGTAGGCGGCCAATCCAAGAGCGTACCTGCCTTACGGACCTGTGGGATTTTCCGCCGGGCCTGCGCAAAGCCTCGCCCCGCCCCCTTCCGCCCAGCGCCGCCAGGCGCTACCGGGCGATTCACGGTAACAATCGCCGCACCAGGATGCGGCCCATGGGAGAACACGATGCGCCCCGAGGAACGCCGCCGCCACATTCTCGAATTGCTGCGCCAGCGCGAGCGGATCTCGGTGGACGAACTGGCGCGGACCCTTTCCACCTCCCAGGAAACCATTCGCCGCGACCTCGCCGCGCTGGCCGAACAAGGCCTGGTCAGCAAATTCCACGGAGGGGCCGCCCTGCCGCCCAGCGGCGAGCACGAGAACGCCTTCCAGACCCGAATGAACGAGCACGCCCAGGAAAAACGCGCAGTCGCCCGCTACGCCGCCGGCCTGTTCGGGCCCGGTGACAGCATCTTCATCGACACCGGCACCACCACCCTGCTGTTCGCCCGCGAACTGGCGCGCCAGAGCCATCTGACGGTGATCACCAACTCGCTGTTGATCGCCGGCAGCGTCGGCGCCTCCGGCAACCGTGCATTCATGATCGGCGGCGAGTACCGCCCGGAATCCGAACAGAACGTCGGCGCCCTGGCCATTGAGCAGATCGCCCGGTTCAACGCCGAGCATGCGGTGATCACCGTCGGCGCGCTGAACGGCGATGGCGCCATGGATTTTTCCATCGAGGAAGCCGAGATCGCCCGTGCCATGATCGCCCAGGCCCGCCAACTGACGGTTATCGCCGACTCCTCGAAGCTCGGCCGGCGCGCCCTGTTCCAGGTCTTCCCGCTGAGCCGGATCAACCGCCTGGTGGTCGACCGCAAGCCTACCGGGGAACTCTGGGAAGCCCTGCAACAGGCACGGGTGGAAGTCCACGAAGCCCCCCTGCGCACCCCGCAGGCCTGACTCCCCTCGCGGGCAGCCCCGGAGACAGGCCGGGGCTGTGCCGGTGGCTGCTCGTCGATTAATCGATTGACTGTTTCTCTTTCAGTTGCCACATTAAAACAACAGATTTCACATAAAATTCTGTGTGAAAAATCAGTGTTACGGTCAAAAAGCAAACTGATACCAAAAGAAACAGGCAGAAACGATGACTGAGCCGCTTGCGACAAAGACCGCGATCTTCGACGTTGCAGTGATCGGCGCTGGCGTGGTGGGTTGCGCCATGGCCCGCCGCTTCGCCCTGGAAGGTGCGCGGGTGGTCCTGCTGGAAAAAAGCACCGACATCCTCTCCGGTGCCAGCAAGGGCAACAGCGCGATCCTCCATACCGGTTTCGACGCGCCGCCCGGCAGCATCGAACTGGCCTGCATGCAGGAGGGCTATCGCGAATACCGCGACATCCATGCGCGCCTCAACCTGCCGCTGCTGGAAACCGGCGCCCTGGTGGCGGCATGGAGCGACGAGGATCTGGCGCGCCTGCCGGCCATCGTCGAGCAGGCCCACGGCAACGGTGTCGATGACGTCCGCCAGATCGGTCGCGACGAGGTCCTGGCGCTGGAGCCGCAGTTGGCCGGCAATGTGCTCGGTGCGGTGCGGGTCCCCGGTGAGCATCTGATCGACCCCTGGTCCGCGCCGCTCGCCTATCTGCAACAGGCGCAGGCCCATGGCGCCGAGGCCTGTTTCGACGTCGAGGTGCTGGACGGCGCCTTCGACGGCGGCGAATGGCTGTTGCATACCCGCCGCGGCGATCTGCGCGCGCGCCAGGTAATCAACTGCGCCGGACTCTTCGGTGACCAACTGGAACAGCGCCTGCTCGGCGCGGCGAGCTTCGCCATCCATCCGCGCAAGGGCCAGTTCGTGGTCTTCGACAAGGCCGCCGCGGCGCTGCTGCGGCACATCCTGCTGCCGGTACCCAACGAGCGGACCAAAGGCGTGGTATTCACCCGTACTGTCTTCGGCAACCTGCTCGCCGGCCCCACCGCCGAGGAACAGGACGACCGCGAACAGGCACGGGTCGACAGCGACACCCTGCAGCGACTGATCGACGCCGCCGTCGAGCGGATCCCCGGCCTGCGCGGCATGCCGGTCACCGCCACCTACGCCGGGTTGCGGCCAGCCAGCGAAAAGAAGGAATACCGCATCCGCCAGGTCGACGGACGCAACTGGATCAGTGTCGGCGGCATCCGTTCCACCGGTCTCACCGCGGCGCTGGGCATCGCACGCCACGTCTATCGTCTCTACCAGGGTGGGCGCTTCCACGAAGCGGTTCGCGAGCCGCTCTGGCCGCAGGTACCGAACCTCGCCGAACACCTGCCGCGCGACTGGCAGCGTCCCGGCTACGACGAGATCGTCTGCCACTGCGAGATGGTCACCCGCCGGGAAATCCTCGCCGCCCTGGAAGGCCCGCTGCCAGCCGGCGACTTCGGCGGCCTGAAGCGTCGCACCCGCGCCTGCATGGGACGCTGCCAGGGTTTCTACTGCAACGCGCGGGTCGCCGAGCTGAGCGCCGGCCGCCTCGCCCAGCCCCTCGCCACCGGGAGTTGCCATGAGCATCACTGAACAGGTCGACGTCGCCATCGTCGGCAGCGGTCCCGCCGGATTGGCGGCCGCCATCGAACTACGCCGCCAGGGCGTCGCCCGGGTCTGCGTGCTGGAGCGCGACGGCGAGGCCGGCGGTATACCCCGGCATTGCGCGCATCCGCCGTTCGGCCTGCGCGAGCACGGCCGCCTGTTGACCGGCCCGGCCTACGCGCTGCGTAACGTCGAACAGGCTGAACGGGCCGGGGTGGATATCCGCCTGCGCCATAGCGTGGTCGCTCTCGCCGCCGCCGGTCTGCTGCAACTGGCCACCCCCGAAGGCCCGCGCAGTCTGCGCGCGACACGCGTGCTGCTGGCCACCGGCGCACGCGAGACGCCGCGCTCGGCGCGCCTGCTGGGCGGCGACCGGCCACTGGGCGTGATCAATACCGGCGCGCTGCAAGCCTATCTCTATCTGCAAGGCCTGAAGCCGTTCGAACGGCCGCTGATCGTCGGCACCGAGCTGGTCAGCCTGTCCGCCGTGATGAGCTGCCGGCGTGCCGGCATCCGCCCGGTGGCCATGCTCGAACGCAACGCACGGGCCACCGCGCGTTGGCCGCTATCGTTGTTTCCCAGGCTGTGCGGAGTGCCGATGCACTTCTCCAGCGAGCTGCTGGAGATCGAAGGTCGCGGCCGGGTCGAGGCGGCGCGGGTACGCCTGGGCGACGGGCGGGTCGAACGGATCGCCTGCGACGGCATCCTCCTCAGCGGACGCTTCGTTCCCGAATCGAGCCTGGTCCGCCTCAGCCACCTGGAACTGGACCCGGCCAGCGGCGGCCCGCGCATCGATCAGTTCGGCCGCTGCTCCGACCCCGCCTATTTCGCCGCCGGCAACCTGCTCCGGCCGATCGAGACCGCCGGCTGGTCGTTCCGCGAGGGACGAAGGATCGCCGGCCTGCTGGCCGCCGACCTGCGGGCCGAACTGCCGGTCGCCGCGCCCGGTATCGCCATCGATTGCAGCGGTCCGCTCAAGCTGTGCGTGCCGCAGCGGCTGCTGGACGATCCGACACCCGGCCTGGCGCATCTACAGCTACGCGTAAGCGAGGCCGCCAGCGGACGCCTGCGGATACTGGCCGATGGTCGCCCGGTGTGGGAACGCGCCCTGTCCTGCCTGCCGGAACGCCGCCTGCTGGTGCCGCTGGCCGCCCTGCGCCTACCGCCGGACACCCGGCGCCTGGAAGTCGCCTTCCTCACCTCCGGCCACTGAACCCGCGAAGAGAACCGACCATGCGAATCGCCGCCCTCGACCAGGGAACCACCAGTACCCGCGTGCTGGTCGCCAGCCAGGACGGCAGCGCCGATATTCAGTTGGCGCTGCGTCACCAGCAACACCATCCGCAGTCCGGTTGGGTCGAGCACGATCCGCTGGAACTGCTGGCCAACCTGCAACGCTGCCTGGAGGCCAGCGGCCGGGTCGACGCCATCGGCCTCGCCAACCAGGGCGAAAGCTGCATGGCCTGGGACGCCCGCAGCGGCGAGCCGTTGTCGCCGCTGATCGTCTGGCAGGACAACCGCACCACCCCGCACATCGAGCGTCTACGCGCCAGCGGCGCCGAGGCGCTGGTCCTGGAACGCAGCGGCCTGCCGCTCGATGCCTATTTCTCGGCCAGCAAGCTGGGCTGGATCGTCGAGCACCTTCCTGCCGCTCGCCGGGCTCTCGAGGCCGGCCGCCTGCGCCTGGGAACCAGCGACGCCTGGTTTCTCGACCGCTTGTGCGGAACCTTCGCCACCGACGTCACCACCGCCTCGCGCACCGCATTGATGAACCTCGCCGAGGGCCGCTGGGACCCCGAACTGTGCGCCCTGTTCGGCGTGCCGATCGAGTGCCTGCCGGAAATCCGCGATACCGTCGGCCATTTCGGGGTGATCGGCAACACTCCGCTGACGGCCTCGGTGGTTGACCAGCAGGCCTCGCTCTACGGTCACGGCTGCCGCCAGCCCGGTGATGCGAAGATCACCTTCGGCACCGGCGCCTTCGCCCTGACCCTTAGCGGCGAGCGGATCATCCGCTCGCCGGAGACAGGCCTGCTCGCCACCATCGCCTGGCAGATCGATGGCAAGCCGGTGTACGCCATGGACGGCGGGGTCTACGATGCCAGCGCCGCAGTCGAGTGGGCCGGGCGTCTTGGCCTGTTCAGCGACTTCTCGGAACTGGCCGGCTTCGACCGGCCGCCGGCCATCGACCGCGGGCTGGCCTTCGTCCCGGCCTTGTCGGGACTCGCATGCCCGCACTGGGACCGCAGCGCCGGCGCGATGTGGCTGGGAATGGACGCCGGCACCCGCCGCGAGGACCTCTGCCAGGCCCTGCTCGAAGGCGTGGTGCTGCGCAGCGCCGAGGTGATCCAGGCGATGGACGGCTACCTGAAGGTCACCGACCGCCTGTCCATCGACGGCGGCCTGGCGCGCAGCCCCTACTTCGCCCAGTTCCTCGCCGACAGCCTGCAACGGCGCATCGTCACCCAGCGCTTCGACGAACTCACCGCCTTCGGTTGCGCCGCCCTTGCCGCGCGGGGCCTCGGCTACGAGCTGGCGGAGCCGCGCAACACCCGCACGGAGTTCCAGCCGCGGGTCGACGCCGGCACCGCCCGGCGCTGGCAGGTGCGTTTCAGCGAAGCGGTGGCGCGCACCCGCGGCTGGCGCTGAGCCGCTTTCAGCGTCCCGGCCAGCCGGTCTCGCGCAGCGCCGTCAGGAGCGTCTCCCCCTTCAGCGCGGGCACCAGCCGGCCGTCCTCGGTGCGCATGTCCTCGCCGGCCAGCAGCACGTTGACGATGGCTTCTTCCACCGCCTCCGCCGCCGCGGCGAACAACGGCGAGATGTGGTCGTTGTTGAGCATCCGCAGCGGCGTGCTCTGCGGCAGGTCCTTGCGCGCATAGTCGGCTGGCGGCAGGTCCTGGTTGCCGGTGGCGAAGGCGAGGAACACGTCGCCGCTGGAGTCCTCGGTGCCACCGCCGGTGCGAGCGATGCCGATCGAGGCGCGCTGCGCCAGGCGCTGGCACTGGTGCGGCAGCAGCGGCGCGTCGGTGGCCAGGATCACCACGATGGAGCCCATGCCCGGGGTGCCTTCCTCGCTGAACGGCGAGGGGATGTCGCCCAGCCGGCGGCCGACCGGATAGCCATCGACCCGCAGCTCGCGACGCTGGCCGTGGTTGGCCTGGACCAGCGCGCCCACCGTCCAGCCGCCCTGCTCCGCCGGCAGCCGCCGCGATGCGCTACCGATGCCACCCTTGAACTCGTGGCAGATCATCCCGGTGCCGCCGCCCACCGAACCTTCGCGGACCGGTCCGGACTCGGCGCAGGCCAGCGCCTCGCCGACCTGGCGGGCGCCGACGTGCTGGCCCCAGATATCGTTGAGCAGGCCGTCGAAGGTCTCCATCACCACCGGCATGCACCAGTACAGCCCGCTGTCGCCGAGTTCGGCGCGCTCCTCGGCGATCAGCGCGTCGCGCACCGCGCCGACGCTGTGGGTATTGGTGATGGCGATCGGGGTGGTCAGCAGGCCGGCTTCGCGGATCCACTCCAGGCCCGTGGCGTCGCCGTTGCCGTTGAGCACATGGCAGCCGGCGAAGCAGGGTTGCAGGCGCGCCGCACCGGCGCGCGGCTGGACCAGGGTGACGCCGGTGCGAACCTGCCTGCCGTCGATCCGCTGGTTCAGGGTGCTGTGGCCGACGCGCACGCCGGGAACGTCGGTGATCGCGTTGAACGGGCCGGGAGTGCCCAGGCCGAGGGTGATGCCAAGTTGTCGAGCGCGCATGCGGACTCCTGTTTCAAAGCTTCTGGAACGCCGGACTGAGCTTGCCGTAGGTGCAGTAGAGAATCACCGACACCGCCAGCAGTCCGACAATGATCATCACGTCCCTGGCCGAGGCCGCCAGGAACAGGTTGAGCAGCAGGTATCCCGCCCCGCTCACCGCCAGCAGCGCCGGCAGCGGCCACAGCGGCATCCGGTAGGGATGCTCGCGGTCGCGCCGCAGCACCCGGCTGAACAACGCGCAGAGGGCGACGATCAGGTAGACCATGACGATCAGCAACACGGTGAACGAGGTCAGTTCGGCCAGGTTGGAGCTGAAGCTCAGCGCCGCCGAGGGAATGGCGAGGAACAGCGTGGCCAGCCAGGGCGATTCCCAGCGCGGATGGATACGGGTGAAGGCACGGTTCAACGCCGGCATCCAGAGCGCGTCGCGACCGCTGCTGAAGATCACCCGGGCGCTCTGGATGACGATGGCGACGATGGCGTTGAACACCGAGAGGAAGATTCCCGCGCTGACCAGGCGCGACAGCGTCTCGTTGCCATGGCTGTTCAACAGGTAGCCGATCGGATCGGGGCTGGCGAGCATCGCCGGAAGCGACGGCGCGCCGATCAGCAGCGCGGCGAGCGGGACGATCTCGATCAGCACCACCAGCGCCAGCGACCAGAGCACCGCGCGATGCACGCTGTGGCCGCCGTCCTTCATGTCCTCGGCGAGCAGCACCGCGCCGCCGAAACCGTTGTAGGAGAACAGCGCGGTACCGACCGCTCCGATCACCAATGCCCAGGGTGCGATCGCCAGCAGCCCGCCGTCGCCGACTACCTGCGGCTGCAGCAGGACGCTCGCCGGTTGCTGTGCATGGCCGAAACCGAGGCCGACGATCACCAGCAGCGCCGCCACTTCCAGCAGCAGGCAGGTACCCGTGACCCAGGCGTTGACGCGGATGTTGAGGATGCCCAGCAGGTAGCTGAAGGCAACGATCGCCAGGGCCACGGTCTGCGCATCGAAGTGGGTGCCGAGGGCGGCGTTCAGGTAAGTCGCCGCGCCGGTGGCGAGCACCGGCGGGATGAACAGCAGCATCGCCAGCACCGTGAGGAAGGTGGCGTAGCCGGCCAAGCCGCCGAACACGCGCTTGGCGTAGACATACTCGCCGCCGGCGGTGCTGTGCGCCCTGCCCAGCTCGGCATAGCACCAGGCGAACATCAGCGCCAGCACCCCGGCCAGGGCGAAGGCCCAGAAAGCGCCGGTGCCGGCCTGCTGGATGGCGAAAGGGGCGATGACGAAGACGGAACTGGCGGGAGTGACCGCGGAAACGGTGATGGCGACCACGTCGAACACGCCCAGGGTGGGTTTCAGCGCACTTTCGGGCGCGGGGGAAGAGCTCATGTCGTTGTCCTCTGATTGTTATTGAAGTTGAGGCAGTAACGGAGACTCGCGGCGGCCCCTTGCCGGGGCGCTGGTTATGCGCCGACTCTAGGAGCGCGGAACCGGCGGGCCAATCACCCTTTGGGGTTACGCCCCTTGACGCGGCGGATGGAAAGCCGCAAACCGGAGCCTGCGAAAACCCACCGTGGAGCGAATACGGATGCACACCCTGTTCCGGGACATCGGCATGCACGCCAGCCTGGGCCGCGCCATCGAACAGATCGGCGGCAACCGCTTCTGGAAGCAATTGATTCTGCTGCTGCGCCAGCACCTGCCGTTCGACAACGCCCTGGCGATCTTCTACCCCGCCAACGGCGTGCCGGTGGCCCTGGAGGAATACGACGCCGAACCGCACGCCGGGCCGGCCTCGATGCTCGCCTACCTGAACGGGCTGTACCTGCTCGACCCCTTCTACCAGGCTTGCCGGGAAGGCCTGGCCAGCGGCCTGTACCGCCTCGAGGAGATCGCCCCGGACCATTTCCGGCAGAGCGAGTACTACCTCAGCTACTTCCACGACAACGTGCTGGAGGACGAGGTGCAGTTCATCCTCCAGGTACCCGGCCAGGGCGCGCTGTCGCTGTCGTTGGGCATGCAGAGGATGTTCGCCGACGAGGAATGCGGGATGCTCGGGCTGCTCTCGAGCTGGGTCCTGGCGCTGATGCAGCAGCACTGGCAGCAGCGCAGCCAGCGCCTGTTGCCGGCCGCACCGCAGGAAGAGATGGCCACGCAGATACGCGACGCCCTCAGCCACTTCGGCGCCAGCGTGCTATCGGAACGGGAACTGGAGATCGCTCGCCTGATCCTTCGCGGCTACTCGTCGAAGGCCATGGCCGAGCGCCTGGCGATCTCGCCGGAGACGATCAAGGTCCATCGGCGCCACCTGTACGCCAAGCTGGACATTTCCTCGCAACCGGAACTGTTCTCGCTGTTCATCCAGTCGCTCGGGCACGACCCGGAGAACCCCTAAGGGTCATGGATTGGCGTAGCGCCGGCTGAGACCGGGCGGGATGCCGCGGGCGTCGGTCTCGGTCCAGGGACCCTGCGGGCTGGTGGACCAGAACCAGCCGCCGTCCCAGCGGTAGTAGGTACGCTGGCGGTAGTAGAGATCGCGCTCGCCGCGGATCACATAGACCCCCAGGCTGCCGTCCCAGACGCCCTTGCCGCCTGGCGGCGGGGCGAACTGCGGACGCGAGCGGCTGGGCTGCGCTGGAGTCTGCGGTTGCGGGGTGATGCGCGGCGGGGTGGCGCCGGGCGCGCTGGACGGACCGGGCTGCGGCTGGCTTTGCGGCGGCAGCGAGGCCGGCGGTTCGCTGGTCTGCGGCGGATGCACCACGCACCCGCCGAGACCGCCCAGGAGAATCGCCAGACCCAGATACTTCGCCTTCACCGCCGCACCTCCCGCCAACCCGTTGTCGTTATGGCCGGGCCGCCTGGGGCTGGTCCGGGCCGTCGATGGTCAGCGCTTGCGCCGACGACTGGGCGGTAGACAACGGTTTGCCGCGTCCGATCCATTCGCCGGAGATGGCGTTGCCGGCGCGGGATACCCGCGCGACCAGCTCGACCTGCGGGAATCCGCTGAGCTTGAGCTGCGGCATCATGGCGTCGGCATCGCTCAGGCTGACCTCGGCCGGCAGGTCGGCGACGGTCAGGCGCTTCACTGCCAACGGCATCGGCGGGCCGCCGACGGCGCGGGCGAAGACGAACACGCTGTCGTCGGCCTTGACCTGGCCCTTCACCGCGTCGCTGATATCCACCTTCACCGTCAGGGTCACCCCGGCGGCAGCGGGCGCGGCCGGCGCCGGCGGGGTCTGCCCGGCCTCGGTCATGCGCTCGCGGGCGCGCTGGATGCCGCCCTGGATCGCCGAGCGTGCCGGGTCCTCGTTCGGCAACACCGACACCAGGCGCTCCCAGAAGCCGATGGCGTCGGCGTAGCGCTGCTCTTCGAAGGCGGCGATGCCGAGCAGGCCAAGGGTGGTCACTTCGGCCGGGTCGCCCTTCAGCGCCTCGTCGGCCAAGGCCTTGATCTGCGCGGTCATTTTCTTGCCACCGGAGAAATACAGTGCCTGCGCCCACTGGCCGAGCAGTTCCGGCTGCCGCCCGCTGAGTTCGGCGGAGCGTTCGAAGGCCCGCGCCGCATCGGCGCCGCGTTCCTGGGTCATGTAGGTGCGACCGAGGAAGTACCAGCCCTGGGCGGAATCCGGCTGGGCCTGTACCGCGCGCTCCAGGCGCGCGGTCATCTCTTCCATGGAGTGCGGTGCCTGGGCGAATTCGCGGGCCAGCTCGACCTTGTCGCTGGCGCCCCAATGCAGGTACAGGCCGAGCGCGACCAACGGCACCAGCAGCGCCGCGACCAGCGGGATCGCCCGGCCCAGGCGCGAGCTACGCTCCTCGCCGCTGCCCTCGGTGTCGGCGAGCAGTTCGCGGGCAGCCTCGGCGCGGCCATTCTCCAGTTGCTCGGCGGTCAGCGTGCCGGCGGCCTGCTGGCCGGCCAGCTCGGCGATCCGCTCCTGATAAAGCGCGACGTTCAGGGCGGTACGGTCTTCCTCGGCCTGGGCGCGACGGCCACGCAGCAGCGGAATCAGCAGGAATGCCAGGGCCGCCAGCAGCAGCAGGCCGGCAGCGAGCCAGAAATCGATCATTTGTCGTTCTTCAACAGGTTGGCGAGGCGCGCTTGCTCCTCGGCGGACAGGGTGGTTTGCACCTTGGCGGCGGTGCGCCGGCGGCGCAGGACGATCACGCCGATCACCAGCACGCCGAACAGCAGCAAGGCGCCCGGACCGAACCAGAGCAGCCAGGTACGCTCGTTGACCGGCGGCTTGTAGCGAACGAAGTCACCGTAGCGGGCAACCATGTAGTCGACGATCTCGCCGTCGCTCTTGCCCTGCTGCAACTGGCCGTAGATCTGCTTGCGCAGGTCGGCGGCGATCGGTGCGTTGGAGTCGGCGATGTCCTGGTTCTGGCACTTCGGGCAGCGCAGTTCCTGGGTCAGGTTGCGGAAGCGCTCGCGCTCGGCGTCGCTGGCGAACTCGTAGGTGTCGATGGCGGCCCGGGCCACGCCGCAGAGGGCGATACCGAGCAGCGCGGTGGCGAGGAAACGCTTCATCGGGCCTCCGGCTCGTCCAGCAGTTGCTGGTACAGCGGCGCCAGTTGCTCGCGCCAGACTTTCTGGTCGACCACCCCGACGATCTTGTGGCGGATGATGCCCTGCTTGTCGATCAGGTAGGTTTCCGGCGCGCCGTACACGCCCAGGTCCAGGCCCAGGGTGCCGTCGGCGTCGCTGATGCTCAGCAGGTAGGGATTGTGCAGCTCGTTCAGCCACTTGATGGCGGCGGCGTTGTCGTCCTTGTAGTTGATCCCGTAGATCACCACGCCCTGCTCGGCCAGCCGGGTCAGTTCCGGGTGCTCGACCCGGCACGACGGGCACCAGGTGCCCCAGACGTTGACCAGCGCCGGCTTGCCCTTGAGGTCGGCCTCGGTCAGGCGCCGGGCCGGGTCCTGCACGCTGGGCAGGTCGAAGGCCGGGAACGGCTTGCCGATCAGCGCCGAGGGCAGCTCGCTGGGGTCCAGCCAGAGGCCGCGGAAGAGGAACACCGCGACGATCAGGAAGATCCCCAGCGGCAGCAGCAGAATCGCTCGTTTCAAGACTCAGGCTCCCTGACCGGCGAGGCCCAGGGCCTCGCGCACACGTGTTTTCACCTTCACCCGGTAGCGCCGGTCGAGCGCCGCCAGGGCGCCGCCGAGGCCCATCAGCAGGCCACCGAACCAGATCCAGCGGACGAACGGCTTGACGTGCACGCGCACCGCCCAGGCACCGTTCTCCAGCGGCTCGCCGAGCGCCACGTAGAGGTCGCGGGTAAAGCCGGCATCGATCCCGGCCTCGGTCATCATCGAACTCTGCACGGTGTACAGGCGCTTCTCCGGATGCAGGGTGGCGATCTCCTTGCCGTCGCGGCTGACGTGGATGCTGCCCTTGTCCGAGGTGTAGTTCGGCCCTTCGTGGTGCTTCGCGCCGTCGAAGAGGAAGTGGTAGCCGCCCAGTTCGACGGTGTCGCCGGGCGACATGCGCAGGTCACGCTGGGCGCTGTACTGGCTGCTGAGGACGATGCCGATGGCGCACACGGCGATGCCCAGGTGCGCCAGTTGCATGCCCCAGTAGCTGCGCGTCAGGCTGCGGGCGCCGGCCAGCACGCCCTTGTGCCGGGTCTTGTCGAGGAAGTCGCGGAAACCGGCCAGGACCACCCAGGCGGACAGCAGGAACACCGCCAGCACCGCCCAGTTGAAATCGCCGAAGTACATCGAACCGGCCGCCGCCAGGACCGCGCTGGCCACCAGCACCGGGGTCAGCATGCCGAGCAGCCAGCGGCTCGGGGTGTCCTTCCAGCGCACCAGCACGCCGACCGCCAGGGCCGCCATCAGCGCCGCCATCAGCGGCAGGAACATGGCGTTGAAGTACGGCGGGCCGACCGACAGCTTGGCGCCGCTGAGGGCATCGAGCAGCAGCGGGTAGAGAGTCCCGAGGAGGATCATCGAGGCCGCCACCACCAGCACCAGGTTGTTCAGCAGCAGCAGGGTCTCGCGCGACCACAGGGCGAAGCCGACCTGGCTCTTGACCACCGGCGCGCGCAGGGCGAACAGGGTCAGCGAGCCGCCGACCACCAGCAGCAGGAAGGCGAGGATGAACACCCCGCGCTCCGGGTCGGAGGCGAAGGCGTGCACCGAGGTGAGCACGCCGGAGCGGACCAGGAAGGTGCCCAGCAGGCTCAGGGAGAAAGCGGCGATCGCCAGCAGCACGGTCCAGCTCTTGAACACGCCGCGCTTCTCGGTCACCGCCAGCGAGTGGATCAGTGCAGTGCCGACCAGCCAGGGCATGAAGGAGGCGTTTTCCACCGGGTCCCAGAACCACCAGCCACCCCAGCCCAGCTCGTAGTAGGCCCACCAGGAGCCAAGCACGATGCCGATACCGAGGAAGGCCCAGGCCACCAGGGTCCAGGGCCGCGACCAGCGCGCCCAGGCGGCGTCCAGGCGGCCGCCGAGCAGTGCGGCGATGGCGAAGGCGAAGGCCACCGAGAATCCGACGTACCCCATGTAGAGCATCGGCGGGTGGACGATCAGGCCGACGTCCTGCAGCAGCGGGTTGAGGTCGTTGCCGTCCATCGGGGTCTGCGGCAGCAGGCGGCTGAACGGGTTGGAGGTGATGATCAGGAACAGCAGGAAGCCGGTGCTGATCATGCCCATCACCGCCAGCACGCGGGCCAGCATGACCTCCGGCAGTTGCCGGGAGAAGATCGACACGGCGAAGGTCCAGCCGCCGAGGATCAACGCCCAGAGCAGCAGCGAACCTTCGTGGGCGCCCCAGACGGCGCTGAACTTGTAGTACCAGGGCAGCGCGCTGTTGGAGTTGCCGGCCACGTAGGCCACCGAGAAGTCGTCGCGCAGGAAGGCCCAGGTCAGGCAGCCGAAGGCGAAGGCGAGGAAGGCGAACTGCCCCCAGGCCGCTGGGCGCGCCAGGCTCATCCACTGGCGGTCGCCGCGCCAGGCGCCGACCAGCGGCAGGCTCGACTGCACCAGGGCCAGGCAAAGGGCGAGGATCAGGGCCAGGTGGCCGAGTTCGGGGATCATCTACTTGCCCTCCTGGTTGTACGAGGTCTCGCCGGCGGCCTTGCCGTTCTCGTAGTGCTTCAGTTGGCCGCTGTCCTTGAGCGCCTTGGTGACTTCCGGCGGCATGTAGTTCTCGTCGTGCTTGGCCAGCACTTCATCGGCCACCAGCACGCCGTCGCCGCCCAGCTTGCCGAGGGCGACGATGCCCTGCCCCTCGCGGAACAGGTCGGGAAGGATGCCATGGTAGGCGATGGTCACTTCCTTGGCGCCGTCGGTGACCACGAAACGCACATTCAGCGAATCCTCGCTGCGTTGCAGAGAACCCTTTTCCACCAGGCCGCCGGCGCGTATGCGGGTGTCGGTCGGCGCTTCGCCGTTGGCGATCTGGGTCGGGGTGTAGAACAGGTTGATGTTCTGTTGCAGGGCCGATAGCGCCAGGCCCACCGCGGCGCCGACGCCCACCACGATGGCGAGGACGATGATCAGACGTTTCTTGCGGACCGGATTCACTGCTGGGCCTCCCGGCGCAGACGACGCGCCTCTTCTTGCAGGTAGCGGCGCCGGGCCAGCAGCGGCTCGGCGACATTGATCGCCAGCACCAGCAGGCTGATGCCGTAGGCCGACCAGACGTAGGGGCCGTGATGGCCCATGGCGAGGAAGTCGCCGAACGATTCGAAGCTCATCGTGCCTTCTCCACCAGGGCCTTCACCTCGGCTTTCGCCCAGGCGGTGCGGGACTCGCGCTTGAGCACTTCCAGGCGCATGCGCACCAGCAGCATGGCCGCGAAGAAGCAATAGAAGCCGAGGACCATGATCAGCAACGGCAACCACATCTCCACCGGCATCGCCGGTTTCTCGGTGATGGTGAAGGTGGCCGGCTGGTGCAGGGTGTTCCACCACTCCACCGAGTACTTGATGATCGGGATGTTCACCACGCCGACGATGGCCAGTACGGCACAGGCCTTGGCCGCGCTGTCGCGGTTACTGATCGCCTGACCGAGGGCGATGATGCCGAAATAGAGGAAAAGCAGGATCAGCATCGCCGTCAGGCGCGCGTCCCAGACCCACCAGGCGCCCCAGGTCGGCTTGCCCCAGACGGCCCCGGTAAGCAGCGCGACGAAGGTCATCCAGGCGCCGATGGGGGCGGCGCACTGCACCGCCACGTCGGCGATCTTCATCTTCCAGATCAGCCCGACGGCACCGGCCACGGCCAGCATGACGTAGCAGGACTGGGCGAGGAAGGCCGCCGGCACATGGATATAGATGATGCGGAAGCTATTGCCCTGCTGGTAGTCCGGCGGCGCGAAGGCCAGCCCCCAGACGCAGCCGGTGACGATCAGCAGCGCCGCCGCCACGGCGAACCAGGGCAGCCAGCGGCCGCTGATCTCGTAGAACCACTTGGGCGACCCAAGCTTGTGAAACCATGTCCAATTCATCATCAGGCTCTGTTTACAGGGCTCTTTGGAAATACCGGGCAGGCCTTCCGCTGCCAGCCCGGGTCAAGCGTGGGCGGCGCAGCCGCCCGGTACCGCACGCCCGCCGATGCCTTCGGCGGGC
>NZ_KV828511.1:38338-86472 GCF_001836405.1 Pseudomonas sp. HMSC057H01
GCCCGCCGATGCCTTCGGCGGGCGGACTCACTCGCCTACGCTGATCTTCAGGCCGGCAGCGATGGCGAATGGCGTGAGTGTCAATGCTAGCGCCGTCAGGCTCGCCAGCCACAATAAATGTCCGCTGCTGGGCAGTCCCTGCAGCGAAGCCTGCAGCGCCCCGCTACCGAGAATCAGCACCGGGATGTACAGCGGCAGGATCAGCAGCGCCAGCAACAGGCCGCCGCGCTTGAGGCCCACGGTCAAGGCCGCGCCGACGGCGCCGAGCAGGCTCAGCACCGGCGTACCGAGCAACAGGGAAAGCAGCAGCACCGGTATGCAACGGGCCGGCAGGCCCAGCATCAGCGCGAACAGCGGCGACATCAGGACCAGGGCCAGCCCGGAAAACAGCCAGTGTGCCAGCACCTTGGCCAGCACCAGAAGAGCCAGGGGGTGCGGCGAAAGGACCCACTGCTCCAGAGAACCGTCCTCGAAATCGCTGCGGAACAGCCCTTCCAGCGAGAGCAGCACGGCCAATAGCGCCGCCACCCAGACCAGGCCGGGCGACAAGGTTTGTAGCAATTGGCTTTCCGGCCCGACCGCCAGGGGGAACAGGGCGATGACGATGGCGAAGAACACCAGCGGGTTGGCCAGCTCCGCCGGTCGGCGGAACAGCAGGCGCGCCTCGCGCGCCAGAAGCAGGCTGAAGACGTTGCTCATGCCGGATCGCCCAGCGCCGGCTCGACCGTCGCGCCGCTGGCCGCCTTGAGCGCACCGAGGTCCAGCTCGCGGTAGCCGGCGGGCACCTGCTGCAGGCTGTGGTGGGTGGTCAGCACCACCATCCCGCCGCGCTGGCAATGCCCGGCCAGGTGCGCTTCCAGTTGCGCCACCCCCTGTTTGTCGAGGGCGGTGAAGGGTTCATCGAGGATCCACAAGGGCGGTGCGTCCAGGTACAGGCGGGCCAGCGCCACGCGGCGTTGCTGGCCGGCGGAAAGGGTGTGGCAGGGAACGTCCTCGAAGCCACGCAGGCCGACGTCGGCCAGGGCCTGCCAGATCGCCTCGCGGCTGGCCGGCTGGTGCAGCGCGCAGAGCCAGGTGAGGTTCTCCTCGGCGCTGAGCAGGCCCTTGATTCCCGCGGCGTGGCCGATCCACAGCAGGCTGCGGGCCAGTTCGCCGCGCTGTTCGGCGAGCGGCCGGCCGTTCAGGCGGACTTCCCCGGCGGTCGGCTGCATCAGTCCGGACAGCAGGCGCAGCAGGCTGGTCTTGCCGCTGCCGTTGGGACCCACCACCTGCAACATCTCGCCGGCGGCCAGGCGCAGGTCGAGGCGCTCGAACAGCATGCGCCAGTCGCGCTCGCAGGCGAGCCCGACGGTTTCCAGCAAGGGGCTGGCTGTGGGGACTTCAGCAGGATCGGACATCGAACAACATCGCCAAGCGTCTCTCCTCGTCGCGGCGCCGGAGGCCTTCACGGAACAGACCCTAAAGTCGGGATAAACACGGCCGCTATACTGGTGACGACGCGGCCAGCCTGTTTGACAGGCGCGGCATTATACACGCCCTTCCCCAGCCTCCGCAGGGTCGTTTAAGACAGGTTGTTACCCATGCCAGCCGAGATAGGCGCTTCCCCATCACTACCCCCGGTTTCCGCCCCGCGCCCGCTGCCGCCGGCGCAATCGCAGGGCAACGCCCAGGCCGACGCCGAGATGACCCTGAAGCTGGTGCAGACCCTGGCCGGCCTGCTGGGCGAAGGCGAGTCGGGCAAGGCCGAGGTGCTGGCGGTCAAGGAAGGCCTGGCGAACAATTTCCAGGTCCTGCTCAAGCTGACCCTGGCGAACAGCGGGCAGAGCCTGGTGGAAGTGCAGAGCAACCGGCCGCTGGTGCCGGGCAACCTGCTCAACGTCAGCGCCACCAGCAGCGCCAGCGTGGTTGCCACCCTGCTCGACAGCATGGCCGGCGCTGGCCCGCTGAGCAGCCTCGACCTGGAGCAACTGCCGCCCGGCACCCTGCTCCAGGGCAAGGTCCTGTCCAGCACCGCGCTGCCGGCGGACAAGGCCCAGCAGATGGTCTACCGGGTCCTGCTGAACCTGCTCAACACGCCGCTCGCCGGCAGCAAGCTGAGCCTCGACTCGCCCCAGGCGCTGCCGGTCGGCAGCCTGCTCACGGCGCTGGTGAAAAACAGCCAGCAGATCGACTTCCTGCCGCTCAGCGGACGCCTCGACCAGCTTGCGCTGGGCCAGCAACTGGCCGGGCAGAGCGCCCGCCAGGCTTCCCTGGAAGGCCTGTTCGCCGCCCTGCAGGGGCTGAACGGCCGCAACGACCTGCCGGACAGCCTGCGCCAGGCCGTGGAGCGCCTCTTCGCCGGCCTGCCGGAGGCGCAGAAGATGGGCGATTCCAAGCTGCTCGGCCAGGCCCTGCAGCAGAGCGGCCTGTTCCTCGAGGCGCGCCTGATGCAGGGCGCCACCGATCATCTCGGCCAGGACCTGAAGGCCAACCTGTTGCGCCTGTTCGCCCAGCTGTCGCCGCTGCCGCCGACCGGCGCCCAGGCGCCGGGCATGTTCGCCGGCAACACGGCGAACCTGGCCCAGGCGCTGCCGGCCTTTGTCCGCAACGCCCTGGGCAACCTGGGACAGAGCGCCAACAAGACCCAGGCACTGAACTTTCCCCTGCCGAGCAAGGTTCTCCAGCTGTTCGACGAGGACATGGAACTGGAGTCGCTGCTGCGCCTTGCCGCCGCGGCGATCTCCCGCCTGCAGACCCATCAGTTGTCGAGCCTGGCGCAGACCAGCACCCTGCCGGATGGCACCCAGCTGGCGACCTGGCAGATGGAGGTGCCCATGCGCCATCAGCACTCGGTGGTGCCGTTGCAGGTGAAGTTCCAGGAAGAACAGCGCAAGACCGGCGAAGAGGCCCGCGAAAGCCTCTGGCGCGTCGAACTGGCCTTCGACCTGGAGCCGCTGGGACCGCTGCACGCCCAGGCGACCCTGCTGCGCGGCAGCTTGTCCAGCCAGCTTTGGGCCGAGCGCGACGCGACCGCGCGGCTGGTCGAGCATGAACTCGGCCACCTGCGCCAACGCCTGCGCGACGCCGGTCTGACCGTTGGCGAGATCACCTGCCAACGCGGCCGCCCACCCCAGGGCCCGCGAGCGACCATCGAACAACGCTGGGTAGACGAAACCGCATGAACAGAAAGCAGTCACCCGCCCCGCGCCAGGCCATCGCCCTGAGCTACGACGGCCAGGCCGCGCCGACCCTTTCCGCCAAGGGCGACGCCGAACTGGCCGAGGCGATCCTGGCCATCGCCCGCGACTACGAGGTACCGATCTACGAGAACGCCGAGCTGGTCCGCCTGCTCGCCCGCCTGGAACTCGGCGACGCCATTCCGGAAGCGCTGTATCGCACCATCGCCGAGATCATCGCCTTCGCCTGGCACCTGAAAGGCAAGTGTCCCGAGGGATTCGCGCCGGACGCCGAGGATGGCAACCAGATGCTGCTGCTCGGCGGTCCCGGCGACTGAGCGGACCCGCCACACGTCGAAACCGAAGCGCCGGAACCGGAATCCGCGAGAGCGGTCCCAGCACAGTCCACCTGCCACTTCCCAGGCCGCCCATGCCCTCGCCAAGCCCCTTCCTCCTCGCCGCCCTGCTGCTTATCGCCAGCCATGTCCAGGCCGCCCCGGCCATCCTCGGCGACGAGGAAAAGGATGCAATCATCGATCGGCACCGGCTGACTCCGGAGTTCCGCATCAATCGGCAAGCCAAGGTACGCCATCACGAAGGAACCATCGACCGCGTGGTCCTGCTTCAGGATAGGGACCGCTTCACCTACCGAAGCTACCTTCGCGACGACCAGAAGGAGCCTGCCACCTTCTGGATCCTGGAGTTCGACGCACGCAGCGGGAAACGGCTGAGCGAACGCCAGACCGATGAGGACGACTATTGGCGTAGACGCGACGCCGACTCGCAACGGGCCGACAGCGGCGAAAGGAACCGATAGATAGCGCAACCGAAACCTTCGACGCGTCGTCCCGGTACAGCGGCTCAGGCGAAACCGCCGTTGACCCGCAGCACCTGGGAATTGACCCAGGCCCCGTCCGGCCCGGCGAGGAAGGACACCGCCGCGGCGATCTCGTCCGGTTCGCCGAGACGCTCCAGCGGCGCCAGCCTGGCGATCTGGTCGATCTGTTCGGCGCTCTTGCCGTTGAAGAACAGCTCGGTGGCCACCGGGCCGGGCGCCACCGCGTTGACCCTGATGTCCTGGCCGCGCAACTCGTTGGCCAGCACGTGCACCAGCCCCTCGACCCCGGACTTGGACGCGATGTACGGACCGTAGCTGGGCAGCGCCCGGGCAATCACGCTGGTGGACAGGGCGATGATCCGTCCGCCGCGCTCGACATGCCGGGCAGCCAGGCCGAGCACGATGAAGGCGCCGCGCAGGTTGGTGCGGATCACCCGGTCGAAGCCCTCCAGGTCGCCATCGGCGATCTTCAGGTAGGGCATCGTGCCGGCGCTGTTGACCACCACGTCGATGCGGCCGAAGGCGCCCCTGGTGGCTTCGAACAGCTTGTCCATGTCCTCCGCGCTGGCCACGTCGCCCTGCACGGCGATGGCCGCGCCGCCGGCGGCGACGATTTCGGCCACGATCTCGTCGGCCATGGCCTGGTTGCTGGCATAGTTGACCGCGACCGCGAAACCGTCGGCGGCCAGCCGCCGGGCAATGGCGCGACCGATGCCGCGGGAGGCGCCGGTGACGATGGCGGCTTGGGTGATGTCAGGCATGCTGGGACTCTCCTGGAATGAGCGTGGCAACAGCCACGCATCGACAAGAAAAGTCTAGAAGCCGGCTATTGGCGGATAAACAGCAGACAACCGTCATGACTATCCAGGATTTCCGGACAATACCGATACGCGGTCACGGCTTGCGCGCGATCCAGGCGTACTGCTGGCGCTTCTCCTCGCCCAGGCGCTGGCGTCGGCGATGACTGGCGAACGCATCGCCGGAACAGTAAGTGCAGACGGCGCTGGCTTCGATCTGCGCCGGCCCGACGCCGGCGGCCTGGAACAACTGGCGACAGAAGGCCACCAGGTCCAGCCAGGCGCCCTGCTCCGCCTGCCTTGGCTCGGGCGGAGCGAACCGGGGCGGCCGCTCGGGGAGCGGACGACGCTGGCTCCAGGGAGGCGCCGCGCCCTCCCAGAGGCGGCCGTGGCCGACCTGCAACGCCTCGATGAACCCGGCACTCACCTCGTAGCAGCAGGCTTTGATCCCGGGACCGATGGCGACCCGGATGTCCGCGCTGGCGACGCCGCGCGCATTGAAGCGCGCCACCGCCGCGCCGACGATACCGGCGACGAGCCCCTGCCAGCCGCCATGCAGGGCGGCCACCACCCGACCGTCGCGGCTGCTCATGAGAATCGGCAGGCAGTCCGCGGTGACCACCGCGACCGCCAACGGCCCTTCGCTGAAGACGCCGTCGGCGGCATGCCGTCCCGATTCCGACAGCGAGCGCGCGTCGACGATCTCGGCGCCATGCACCTGCCGGCAATGGAATATCCGCTCGGAGAGTGCCTGGCCGGCTTGCTGGAAGCCATGCTCGATGCCTTCGATCGCCTTGAGGATGTCGGCCTGGACGGTCATGCGCTGTCTCGCCATGGAAGGTTGGAAAACGACCTTACCGCATCTTCCCGGGAGCCGCCTCAGGCGATACCGCGCAGGAGGTCGGGACAGCCGCGATCACGCTTGATCAACGCGGCCAGGGCGACCTGGCCCAAAGGCCGGTCGGACACCGCGCCGATGCTCAGGCCATGGCCTCTGCTCCACTCGAACAACAGGCGCTTCTCGCGGCAATCGAGTTCGCCCACCAGCAGGAAGCGCCGGATGCTGCCGCTGCGTCCCAGCATCGCCAGCGTGCCCTTGCAGCCCTGGTCCAGGCGGAATCCGTCGTAGAGGAAATAGTCGTACGGGTAACCCTGGTCCAGGGAGCGCCGCAGCTCCCGTCGGTCCAGGCACAGGCTCAGGTGGAAGTAGCCGCAGCGGTTGAACAGCGCTCCGTACCTGAGCAGACGGCCGGGGTTGGCGCACAGCACCATGGCGCGCAGGGGTATTGCAGGCATCCTTGTGGCCTCCTGGAAACGTGCTGGTTGACCAGGACCGATTCTAGAAAGCGGCAGCCGCGCGATTAATAGGATTTTTCCTCTAAATGCCTACCTGTGATCCGAAGCTTCCTCCTGGCCCAGGTTACGCAGGACACGCTCGGCCTGGCGCCTCAACGGCTCGCGCAACTCCAGCGGCTGCCTGACCTCGAAGTCGAACGGCAGGCCGCACAGGCGCCGGGCGAACCAGTCCAGGTCGTCGGTGCTGGCGCGCAACAGCGTACCGCCATCGACCTCGGCGAGCAGACCGAGGGGCTCGCCGAGCACCGCGACCACCTGCTCCCTCGCAGCCCGCATCAGGATTTCCACCGGGTAGGCGCGCGGCATCCGGGCGAAGCTCTCCCGTAGGTGGCGGAGGGTATCGAAATCCGCCGGTCGCTCGAAGCGCTCCGCCAGCATGCGCGGCGCGTCCAGGCGATCGAGACGGAACGAGCGCAACGCCTGGCGCAGGTGGCAGAAACCGCTGACGTACCAGCAGCCGTTGCGATAGACCAGGCCGTAGGGATCGAGTTGGCGGAGGGTTTCGGCGCCCTGCGGGTCGCGATAGCGGAACTCGACCCGCGCACGGACCTGGGCGGCTTCGGCGAGGGTCGCCAGCGCCGCCACACTGGTTCCCGCCCGGGCGCGGGCCAGGTCCAGGCTGGCGGTCTCGCGGAGCGCCACGAGGCGCCGCCGCAGCGCATCGGGCATCACCCTGCTCAGCTTGGCCTGCGCACTTTCCAGGGCCAGCTCGCTTTCGCCCAGGCCGAGACTGCGCACCGCCAGCAGGCCGAGGGACACGGCCAGGGTTTCCTCCGCGCTGAACATCAGCGGCGGGAGCTTGAAACCGGCCACCAGGCGGTAACCGCCATGGCGTCCGCGCTCCGCCGAGATGGGAATGCCCAGCTCCTCGAGGGCGACGATATAGCGACGCAGCGTCCGTCCATCCACCTCCAGGCGCCTGGCCAGCTCGCTACCGCTGAGCTGGCCGTGGCTCTGCAGCAGTTCGAGCAGGGCGAGCACGCGCACCGTGGGCTTGGACATTTTTCGATCCACCGGAAAAATCAGGACCGAATATAGCCTATATCACCCCTACCCTGCGTTCAGCCCGGTTGCGATGCGCAACGCGCGTTACCTGAACGGAGATGGAAAATGGAACCTGTACTGTTTTATGGCGTACCCCACGGCTGTTCCTTCGGCTCGATCGTGGCCCTCGAGTGGCTCGGCCGCCCCTATCGCCTGTGTCGGATCGAGATGCCGCTGGAGACCGGCGAGCGCACCTACGTGCGCCTGAACCCGGCTCGCCAGACGCCTACCCTGCTCCTGGAGGACGGCCGCGCACTCAGCGAAAGCCTGGCCATTCTCCAGCACCTGGCGGCGCGCGACCTGTGCAGGAAGCTCGGCTATCCGCAGGGCAGCGCCGAGTTCGACGAACTGAACTTCGCCCTCGCCCTCCTGCATACCGAATGCCATTCGGCCTGGGGGACCCTGTTCTATCTGGAGGACGCCGACGCAACCACGACGGCAAGGGCGCTGGCGCGCGCGGCGCGAGCCTATGGCCGGATCGACAAGCTGCTCGGCGACCGCAAGTGGCTGGCCGGCGAAGGGCCGAGCGTGGCCGACGCCTACCTCGCGGGTACCGCTCGTTGGGGACGGGAGCTGGGCTACTTCGACCTGCAACACGACTTTCCGCGCCTACATCGACACCTGGAGAAGCTGGAGCAGGACCCGGCGGTGCGCTTCGCCCATGCCATCGAGGATCGCCTGCCGGCGCAGAGCTGCGGGGAGTTCAGGGGAGAGGTGACACTGGCAGAAGTGGCGAGCCGCCTGCTCGCCTGAAAAGCGCCAGCGCCGGGTCGGTGGCCGTCACTTGCCCTTGGCTTCGTGCAGGCGCGCCACCAGCTCGGCCTCGGCCTGCGACAGCCCGCAGGCCTGGGTCAGGTCTTCGGCGCTGGCGCCGAGCCCGACCAGGCGTGCGGCCTGGCTGAACGACAGCGTGGTCGGATCGCGCTGCTCCAGGCGCGCGACCCGGTCGGGAAGCGGCGCGAGTTGCTTGCCCAGGTCCTGCAAGGCCTCGCCCATGCGCACGTTGACCTGCTGGTAGGACTCGATGCGCTTGCTCAGTTCCTTGAGCCGGCGCTCGCGCGCCGCGCCCTCCTCCGCCTGCTGCGCTAGCGCAGCTTGCAGGCGGCGCAATTCACGGCGCAGCCACAGGCACGCCGCCGCCAGGCCGAGGCAGGCGGCGAGCGCCAGTGCCAGCGCGACGACCTCCATCTCAGCAGGCCCTCGTGTCGGTCGAACGCATCAGATGCTGCCCAGCTCCGACCATTCTTCCTCGGTCATCATCTTGTCCAGCTCGACCAGGATCAGCAGCTCGCCGTTCTTGTTGCAGACGCCCTGGATGAACTTGGCCGATTCTTCGTTACCGACGTTCGGCGCGGTCTCGATTTCCGACTGCTTCAGGTAGACCACCTCGGCGACGCTGTCGACCAGGATGCCGACCACCTGCTTGTCCGCCTCGATGATGACGATCCGCGTGTTGTCGCTGACCGGCGCAGGGTCCAGGCCGAAGCGCTGCCGGGTGTCGATCACCGTGACCACGTTGCCGCGCAGGTTGATGATGCCCAGCACGTAGCTCGGCGCGCCCGGCACCGGGGCGATCTCGGTGTAGCGCAGCACCTCCTGGACCTGCATCACGTTGATGCCGTAGCTCTCGTTGTCCAGGCGGAAGGTGACCCACTGCAGGATCGGATCTTCGGCGCTTTGCGCGGTGGCTTTGCTCATTCCCCTAACCTCTCGAAAACCGCCGCAAGCGGCGGAAGCTGTCTATCAATGGTCGCCGTGCAGGCGCTTGACGGCGCCGCTGGCGATCAGTTCGGCGAGCGCCGCCACATCCAGCAGCGCACACATGTGTTCGATGACCGTGCCGGCCAACCAGGGCCGCTGGCTACGCTGGCTGCGCCATTTCACCTCGGCCGGGTCGAGGCGGATCGAGCGGCTCACCTGGTGCACCGCCAGCCCCCACTCGTAGCCCTGGACCGAGATCACGTACTTGAGGCCGTCGCGATAGTCGTCGCGGTAGCGTTCGGGCATCACCCAGCGTGCGGTGTCCAGCACCTTCAGGTTGCCCGCCTGCGACGGCAGGATGCCGAGGAACCAGTCGGGCTGGCCGAACAACGGGGTCAGTTCCTGGTTCTCCAGCGGATAGATCGAGCCGAGGCACACCAGCGGCACCGCCAGGGTCAGCCCAGCGACGTCGAACAGCAGGCACTCGAAGGGCTCCGCCGCCCAGGCCGGACGACCGTCGTCGAGCAGCGGCAGGTCGAGCAGCGCCGGCTCGCTGGCGCTCGCCGGGGCGCTCGGCACGCGCAGTTCGATGACCTCGTGGGGCCGTGGCTCGACCGGCAGCTCGCGCAACGTCGTCGGTTCGTCGAGCAGGGCCGCCGGCGCCGGCGGAACCAGGCGCGCATCGCGGACCTGCTCCTCGAGCACCGCGGCCTCGAACTCGTCGAACCCGTGGTCGACCGGCAGCGTTTCCAGCGTCGGGGCCGGTGTCGCCACTTCGGCGACCGCCAGCGCCACAGGCTTCAACGGCGCGGGCGCAGGCGCTGGCGGCGTCTCGACGGGAGGTTCCAGGTCCTCGAAAGTGGCCTCCTGGAGCAACGCATCCAGGTAGGACTGCAAGGCCAGTTGCGAACGGGTGGCGGTGGCGGCGCTCATGTGGGTATTCCGCGACAGGGGTCTACAACGGTTATCGGCCGCACTCCGGTGCGGCTTGAATGCGCCTGTCGGCGCGGCGACCGGCGCGCCATCAGGCCACCCGGGTGGCCGGCTGCTGCGCCAGCAGATGCTTGAGCAAGGCGCGGTAGGCGATCACCCCGCGACTCTTGCCGTCGTGTTGCGACGGCGTGACCCCGGCCCGGCTGGCATCGCGCAGGCGGGTATCGATGGGAATGAACGCCTGCCACAGGTTGTCCGGGTAGTTCTCGTTGAGAATCCGCAGCGTGCTCAGCGAAGCCTGGGTCCGCCGATCGAACAGCGTAGGTACGATGGTATAGGGCAACGCCTGTTTGCGCGACCGGTTGATCATCGCCAGGGTGTTGACCATCCGCTCCAGCCCTTTCACCGCGAGGAACTCGGTCTGCACCGGAATCACCAGGTGCTGGCTGGCGGCCAGGGCATTGACCATCAGCACGCCGAGCAGCGGCGGGCTGTCGATGATCGCATGGTCGAAATCCTGCCAGAGCTGCGCCAGGCTTTTCGAGACCACCAGGCCGAGACCGCTCTTGCCCGGCGACTGGCGCTCCAGGGTGGCCAGCGCGGTACTCGACGGCAGCAGGGAGATGCGTTCGTTGCTGGTGCTGCGCAGCAGCGAGGCCGGCAGCCCCTCGGGGACGTTGCCCTGGTGCAGGAACAGGTCGAAGGCGCTGTGCTCGAGGGTGTCCGGATCATAGCCGAAATAGCTGGTCATCGAGCCGTGGGGGTCCAGGTCGACCACGACCACGCGCTTGCCGGCATCCGCCAGCAGGCCGGCCAGGGCGATGGACGAGGTGGTCTTGCCGACCCCTCCTTTCTGATTGGCGACTGCCCAGACTTTCATTGCTCTACTCTTCCTGGCATGGGTCCACCCGGTTGGGGCCGCACTACTGGCCAGTTCGGCCCCGGCGCCCGTACGCAAACCATGTTTCGCGCGCTCATGGCGAAGGCGACGGGGAATTGACGGTTGCCGGCGCGGGCGCCGGCGTACCGCCAGTATCTGCAGCTTGCGTGCCAGCTGCCGAGCCTGCGTGGCGGAGCGCCGAATCCGGCTGCGCCTTGCCGCTGCCGACCCCGCTGACGCTGCGCCGTACCTCCAGGTTGCGCGAGATCACCAGCACCACCCGGCGGTTCTTCGCCCGCCCTTCGGCGCTGGCATTGTCTGCCACCGGTTGAAATTCACCATAGCCCACCGCAGCCATCCGCGACGGCTCGACCCCATCGTTGCCGAGCAGGCGGACGATGCTCGCCGCCCGCGCCGCCGACAGTTCCCAGTTGGTGGGATAGCGCGGGCTATGGATCGGCACGTCGTCGGTGAAGCCCTCGACATGGATCGGGTTCTTGTAGGGCGCCAGGATCTTGGCGACCTTCTCGACGATATCGAAGGCGGCATCGTTGGGCAGCGCATCGCCGCTGGGAAACAGCAGGCTGGAATTGAGAGTGATCTCGATCCACAGCTCGTTGCCGCGCACGCTCAACTGGTCGGAGGCGATCAAGTCGCCGAAGGCATCGCGCACGCTGTCGGCGATCCGCTCCAGCGAGTCGGCGCTGGCCGCGTTGTCGCTGGGCTGCTCCTCGACGCTGGTGCGCTCCGGCTCGGTGGTGCGCGGCCGCTCGTCGCCGATGGGAATCGGCTTCAACGAGCGGTCGGGCTGGTTGAACACCCCGGTGAGGGTCTCCGAGAGGATCTTGTACTTGCCCTCGTTGATCGAGGAAATCGAATACATCACCACGAAGAAGGCGAACAACAGGGTGATGAAATCGGCATAGGAAACCAGCCAGCGTTCGTGGTTCTCGTGTTCCTCCTGGTGGCGACGGCGACGCTGCATGCTCGGCTCCGGTCAGTCCATGAAGCCTTGCAGCTTCAACTCGATGGAACGCGGGTTCTCGCCCTCGGCGATGGACAGCAGGCCCTCCAGGAGCATCTCGCGGTAGCGCGACTGGCGCAGCACCAGGGTTTTCAGCTTGTTGCCGATCGGCAGCAGGAGCAGGTTGGCGAAGCCGACGCCATAGATGGTGGCGACGAAGGCCACGGCGATGCCGCTGCCGAGCTGCGCCGGGTTGGCCAGGTTGCCCATCACATGGATCAGGCCCATTACCGCGCCGATGATGCCGATGGTCGGCGCATAGCCGCCCATGCTCTCGAACACCTTGGCGGCCTGCAGGTCGCGGCTTTCCTGGGTGAACAGGTCGACCTCGAGGATGCTGCGGATGACTTCTGGCTCGGCGCCGTCCACCAGCAGTTGCAGGCCCTTGCGCGCATAGGGATCGGGCTCCGCGTCGGCGATGCTCTCCAGGCCGAGCAGGCCTTCCTTGCGCGCGGTCATGCTCCAGGAGACGATCCGGTCGATTCCCCCGGAAAGATCCTCGCGCGGCGGGAAGAACACCCAGCCGAGCATGCCCAGGCCGCGCTTGAGCACGTTCACCGGGGTCTGCAACAGCGCCGCGGCCAGGGTGCCGCCGATCACGATCAGCGCCGCCGGACCGTTGAGCAGGGCCCCCGCGTGGCCGCCCTCGAGGAAGTTGCCGCCGACGATGGCGACGAACGCCAGGATGATCCCGACCAGGCTGAGCACATCCATCAGCGCGTCCCCTCGGCTCGGCGAAGGCGCGCGCAGGTCGTCACGTGGGTGGCCATCGAAGGCAGTCTCCTCATTCCTGCACGCACGCTTACTGGCACGCCTCGACCAGGTGCCGGCCGATGTCGTCGAGCCCGTACACCGCGTCCGCCAGGTTGGCCTTGACCACGGCCATCGGCATCCCGTAGATCACGCAACTGGCCTCGTCCTGCGCCCACACCTGGCTGCCGCCCTGCTTGAGCAGGCGCGCGCCCTCGCGTCCGTCGGCGCCCATGCCGGTGAGGACCACCGCCAGAACCTTGTCGTTGTAGGCCTTGGCCGCCGAGCCGAAGGTCACGTCGACGCAGGGCTTGTAGTTCAGGCGTTCGTCGCCGGGGAGGATGCGCACCGTGCCGCGGCCGTCGACCATCATCTGCTTGCCGCCCGGCGCCAGCAGCGCCAGGCCGGGACGCAGGATGTCGCCGTCCTCTGCTTCCTTGACGCTGATCCGGCACAGCTTGTCGAGGCGCTCGGCGAAAGCCTTGGTGAAGGCCGCCGGCATGTGCTGGATCAGCACCAGCGGCGCCGGGAAGTTGGCCGGCAACTGGGTCAGCACCCGCTGCAAGGCAACCGGACCACCGGTGGAGGTACCGATCGCGACCAGCCGGTAGGCCTTGCGCTTCGGCGCCGCCGAGGTCGACGCCGGGGCCGGCGACGCGCCGGCACTGGCACGCGCGCTCGCGCCGAGGCTGGAGGACGACGCCGGCGCATGGCTGGACGAGGTGGCCGAAGGCAGCGGCGGCAGGCTGATCGAGCGACGATTGCTACGGGCGATGGTCAGGACCTTCTCGCAAAGCAACTGGCGGACCTTGTCCGGGTTGCGCGAGATGTCCTCGAAATTTTTCGGCAGGTAGTCGACCGCTCCGGCGTCCAGCGCATCCAGGGTCACCCGCGCGCCCTCGTGGGTCAGCGAGGAGAACATCAGGACCGGGGTCGGGCAACGCTGCATGATGTTGCGTACCGCGGTGATGCCGTCCATCAGCGGCATCTCGTAATCCATGGTGATCACATCGGGTCTCAGGGCCAGCGCCTGCTCGATGGCCTCGCGGCCATTGGTGGCGGTGCCGACCACCTGGATCTGTCCATCGGCGGAGAGAATCTCCGAGACACGGCGGCGGAAGAACCCCGAATCGTCCACCACCAGGACTTTGACTGCCATAGCTACTCCTCAGAGGGCGACGCTCCTGCGCCGCCGGAAACCCATACGCGGCGTCAGATGCGCCGTGCGTAACGCTTGAGCATGCTCGGCACATCGAGGATCAGGGCGATGCGCCCGTCCCCGGTGATGGTGGCGCCCGCCATGCCGGGGGTGCCCTGCAACATCTTGCCGAGTGGCTTGATCACCACTTCTTCTTGTCCCACCAACTGGTCGACGACGAAACCGATGCGCTGGGTGCCGACCGACAGGATCACCACGTGCCCCTCGCCCTGCTCCTCGTGGGCCGCGCTCGGCACCAGCCAGCGCTTGAGGTAGAACAGCGGCAAGGCCTTGTCGCGGACGATCACCACTTCCTGGCCATCCACGACATTGGTGCGCGACAGGTCAAGATGGAAGATTTCGTTGACGTTGACCAGCGGGAAGGCGAACGCCTGGCTACCCAGCATCACCATAAGGGTAGGCATGATCGCCAGGGTCAGCGGCACCTTGATGACGATCTTCGAGCCGGACCCCTTCTGCGAGAACACGTTGACCGTGCCGTTGAGCTGGGAAATCTTGGTCTTCACCACGTCCATGCCGACGCCGCGGCCGGACACGTCGGAAATCTCGGTCTTGGTCGAGAAACCCGGGGCGAAGATCAGGTTGTAGCACTCCAGGTCGGTCAGGCGGTCCGCCGCGTCGCGCTCCAGCAGGCCTTTCTCCACCGCCTTGTTGCGCAGCACCTCGGCGTCCATGCCCTTGCCGTCGTCGGTGATCATCAGGAGGATGTGGTCGCCCTCCTGCTCCGCCGACAGCACCACCTGGCCGACCCGCGGCTTGCCGGCGGCCTCGCGCTCCTCCGGACTCTCGATGCCGTGGTCGACGGCGTTGCGCACCAGGTGCACCAGCGGATCGGCGAGGGCCTCGACCAGGTTCTTGTCGAGGTCGGTCTCTTCGCCCACCAGCTCCAGGTTGATCTCTTTCTTCATGTTCCGCGCCAGGTCGCGGACCAGACGCGGGAAGCGGCCGAAGACCTTCTTGATCGGCTGCATGCGGGTCTTCATCACCGACATCTGCAGGTCGCCGGTGACCACGTCGAGGTTGGCCACGGCCTTGGCCATGGCCTCGTCGCCGCTGTTCAGGCCCAGGCGCACCAGGCGGTTACGCACCAGCACCAGCTCGCCGACCATGTTCATGATCTCGTCGAGACGCGCCGTATCCACCCGCACGGTGGTCTCCGCCTCGCTCGCCGCCGGCCTGTCGGGCGCCGCCGGACGCGCGGCGGCGGCCTTGGCCGGAGCGACCGGTTTCGCCGCGGGACTCTTCGCCGCGATGTTCTTGGCTACCGCCGCAGCGGCCGCCACGGCTTCGGAGGCGCCGTTGAACTTGCCCTTGCCGTGCAGTTCGTCGAGCAGCGACTCGAACTCGTCGTCGCTGATCTCATCGCCGCCCGCGGCGGCCGGCGCCTTGCCCTGCTCCGCCGGCGCAGCCGCTGGAGCCGCGGCAGCCGGTGCGGCGGGTGTGCCGGCGGCTTCCGGGACATCGCCGAACTTGCCCTTGCCGTGCAGTTCGTCGAGCAGCGCCTCGAACTCGTCGTCGCTGATATCGTCACCAGCGGCAGCCGCGGCCGGCTCGACCGCCTCGGCGGGGACTTGCGCAGGCTCGGCCGAGACCGCCGGCGGGACGAACTTGCCCTTGCCGTGCAACTGGTCGAGCAACGCCTCGAACTCGGCGTCGCTGATCTCGTCGCCAGCGGGAGCCGCGGACGCTTCTGCAACGGCGGAGGCCGGCGCTTCGTCGCCCTGGAGAGCATCCAGCAACTGCTCGAACTCGTCGTCGGTGATATCGCTGGAGACACTCTGCGCGGGCGCTTCCGGCGGCGCCGCAGGCTCGGCTGGCGGAACGGCCGCCGGCGGCGCTTGCACAGGTTCCGCGGGCGCGGCGCCCTCAGGCTCGGCCAGGCGGGCAAGGGCCGCCAGCAGCTCGGGCGTCGCCGGGGTCGGTTCGGACTGCTCGCGCACCTGGTCGAACATCGCGTTGACCGTATCCAGCGCCTGCAGCACCACATCCATCAGTTCGGAGCTGACGCGCCGCTCGCCCTTGCGCAGGATATCGAAGACGTTTTCCGCAATGTGGCAGCATTCCACCAGCGCGTTCAGCTGGAGGAAGCCGGCACCGCCCTTGACCGTATGGAACCCACGGAAAATGGCATTGAGCAGGTCCATGTCGTCCGGCCGGCTCTCCAGCTCGACCAGTTGCTCGGACAATTGCTCGAGAATCTCGCCGGCCTCAACCAGGAAGTCCTGGAGGATTTCTTCATCGGCGTCGAAGCTCATTCGGCTGCTCCCAGAGACGTGTTACTCGAAAGGATCGGCAGGACCGCTGTCCTGCCGGAAATACCGGCCCGGCTTTCCGGACCGACTTCAGCCCGCCCGCCGGGATCACCGGCATGACGAAGGCTGTGCCGGCAGCCCGCGGATGCCAGCGTTCAATGCTTACTTAACGGCAGCGATGCCGCAGTCTTGAGCCGGGCGGGTCAGAAACCCAGGCTGGACAGCAGATCGTCCACGTCATCCTGCCCGGACACCACATCCTCTCGTTTTTCCGCGGCGACCTGCGGCCCCTCGCCCTTGGCCGAACGCTCCAGCGCGGCCTGGTGGCGCATGCTCACGTGGTCGTGCTCGATTCCGGCGTAACGGTCCACCTGGCCGGCCATCCAGACCAGCTTCACGAGGTTGCTCTCGACCTCGGTGACCAGCTTGGTGACACGCTTGATCACCTGGCCGGTCAGGTCCTGGTAATCCTGCGCCAGCAGGATGTCATTGAGCTGCGAGGACAACTGGCCAGCGTTCTCGCCGCTGCGCACGAGGAACTGTTCGATGCGCTTGGCCAGCTCGCGGAAGCCGTCGGCGTCGATTTCCCGGCGCATGAAGCGTTGCCACTCCTGGTGCAGCTCCCGCGAATCGTCGCCCAGTTGGTTGACCAGCGGGGCGCTCTGCTCCACCAGGTCCATGGTCCGGTTGGCGGCCTTCTCGGTCATTTCCACCACGTAGGAAAGACGATCGGTGGCATCGGCGATCTGCGACATTTCCTGCGCGTGGGGGGAATGCGGGTCGATCTGGAAATCGACAATGGCGTTGTGCAGTTCGCGGGTCAGCTTGCCCACTTCCTGGTAGAGGCCACGGTCCCTGGCCTGGCTGAGCTCCTGGATCAATTGCACCGCCTGCTGGAAGTGCCCCCGTTCGAGACAGTCCACCAGTTCGCGCGCGTGTTTTTTCAGGGTCGATTCGAATTCGTCGCCCGTGGAATCGTTACCAAGCACCATGACACCCTCTTGGCCGGCTTCAGCCGTTGACCCGCTCGAAAATCTTCTCGATCTTTTCCTTCAGGACCTGAGCGGTGAAGGGTTTGACCACATAGCCGTTGACCCCGGCCTGGGCCGCTTCGATGATCTGGTCGCGCTTGGCCTCGGCGGTGACCATCAGCACCGGCAGGTGCTTGAGGCGCTCGTCGGCGCGAACCGCGCGCAGCAGATCGATGCCGGTCATGCCCGGCATGTTCCAGTCGGTGACGAGAAAGTCGAAATTGCCGCTGTGCAGCATCGGCAGCGCCGTGGTGCCGTCGTCGGCCTCGGCGGTATTGGTGAAGCCCAAGTCCCGCAAGAGGTTCTTGATGATGCGTCTCATCGTGGAAAAGTCGTCCACGATGAGAATTTTCATGTTCTTGTCCAAGTAAACCTCCGTACAGACCAGAGCGCGCCCCAGGGGACGCGCCACACATTCTTTTGCGTTAACGGTTACAAGCTGCGGTCGAGGCCGGTTCAGGCCGACCGCCAATCGGCCAGGCGCGCACGCAAACGCGCGGCGCACTGGCTGTGCAACTGGCTGACCCGCGATTCGCTGACGCCCAGTACCTCGCCGATCTCCTTGAGGTTGAGTTCCTCGTCGTAATACAACGCCAGCACCAGGCGCTCGCGCTCCGGCAACTTGGCGATGGCATCCGCCAGGGCCGCCTGGAAACGTTCGTCGAGCAGGCCGTGGATCGGTTCGTTGTGACTGAGGCTGGTGTCTTCCGGCAATCCATGTTCGCCGTCCTGCAACAGGTCGTCGAAGCTGTACAGGCGGCTGCCCTGCGTGTCGCTGAGGATGCCGTAGTAATCTTCGAGGCTCAATTGGAGTTCGGCAGCAACTTCGTGATCTTTAGCGTCGCGTCCGGTTCTCGCCTCGATCGCGCGGATCGCGTCGGTCACCATGCGCGTGTTGCGGTGCACCGAACGAGGCGCCCAGTCGCCCTTGCGGACCTCGTCGAGCATGGCCCCGCGGATGCGGATGCCGGCATAGGTCTCGAAGCTGGCGCCCTTGCCGGCGTCGTATTTCTTCGCGGCCTCGAGCAGGCCGATCATGCCGGCCTGCATCAGGTCCTCCACCTGCACGCTGGCCGGCAGGCGGCCGAGCAGGTGATAGGCGATGCGCTTGACCAGTGGTGCGTAACGCTGGATCAGTTGCTCCTGGGAGTTCTGCGCTTGCGCCTTGCTATACATACGCACTCCAGAGGCCGCTGTCATACGGCCGAACCTGTCGCGGGGTGTTGGACCAGTCGTTCGACGAAGAACTCCAGGTGCCCGCGCGGGTTGGCCGGCAGCGGCCAGCTGTCGACCTTCTGCGCGACCGCCTTGAAGGCCAGGGACGCCTTCGAGCGGGGGAATGCCTCGTATACGGCTCGCTGTTTCTGCACGGCCTTGCGTACCGACTCGTCGTAAGGGATGACACCTACATACTGTAGTGCGACGTCGAGGAAACGGTCAGTGACCTTGGTCAGTTTGGCGAACAGGTTGCGTCCTTCCTGCGGGCTGTGGGCCATGTTGGCCAGGACCCGGAAGCGGGTCATGCCGTGGTCGCGGTTGAGCAGCTTGATCAGGGCGTAGGCATCGGTGATCGAGGTCGGCTCGTCGCAGACGACCAGCAGCACCTCCTGCGCGGCGCGGACGAAACTGACCACCGAATCGCCGATTCCGGCGGCAGTGTCGACGACCAGGACATCGAGGTTGTCGCTGATATCGCTGAACGCCTGGATCAGCCCCGCATGCTGCATCGGCGAGAGGTGCACCATGCTCTGCGTGCCGGAGGCCGCGGGAACGATGCGCACGCCACCGGGACCGAGGAGGAGGACATCGCGCAGTTCGCAGCGTCCCTCGATCACGTCGGCCAGGGTGCGCTTGGGCGTGAGTCCCAGCAGGACGTCGACGTTGGCCAGGCCGAGGTCGGCATCCAGCAGCATGACGCGACGGCCGAGATCGGCCAGAGCCAGTGCCAGGTTCACCGACACATTGGTCTTGCCGACGCCGCCCTTGCCGCCAGTTACTGCGATCACCTGTACGGGATGCATGCTACCCATCTGCTTCATACCTTGTGTTGTCGTCTTCCCGGAACGCCCCTTCCAGCGCTCTCCGGTATTGGCGGGAACGATGCGCCATCGCTCCCGGCCCGGCGGAAGCCACCTTCGCTTCCGTCACCCGCGCCACGCGCGGTTCTTCCCACGTCCTCAGCCGGCACGCCGCGCCGGTTGCTGGTAGAGCCCGGCGAACATCTCGGCCATGGCGTCCTCGCTGGGCTCTTCCGGTGCCTGCAGGCTCACCGCCCGGCTGACCAGTTGGTGACTGCGCGCCACCTGCAGGTCGTCCGGAATCCGCGGCCCATCCGCCAGATAGGCTACCGGGAGACGCTGGGCGATAGCCAGCGCCATCGATTCACCGAGGCTGCCCGCCTCGTCCAGCTTAGTCAGGATGCAACCCGCCAGCCCGCAGTGCCGATAGGTCTGGTAGGCCGACTTGAGCACCTGGCTCTGGCTGGTGGTGGCCATCACCAGGTAATTCTTCACGTTCAGGCTCGGCGACGCCAGTGCCTCGAGCTGCATGCGCAATGCCGGGTCGCTGGCCGGCAGGCCGGCGGTATCGATCAGCACCATGCGTTTGCGCGCCAGCGGCGCCAGGGCCTGGATCAGCGACTGGCCGGGATCGACCAGGGTCACCGGTACGTTGAGGATCCGACCGAGGGTCTTGATCTGCTCCTGGGCGCCGATCCGGTAGCTGTCCATGCTCACCAGCGCCAGGCTCTGGGCGCCGTACTTGAGGACGTAGCGCGCGGCCATCTTCGCCAGGGTGGTGGTCTTGCCGGCGCCTGCCGGGCCGACCAGGGCCAGTACGCCGCCCGCGTCGAGCGGGTCCTGCTCGGGGGTCTGCACGGCACGCGACAGGTGCGCCAACAGCATGCGCCAGGCCTGGCGCGTATCGCCCACCGCGGCGACCCGCTCCAGCAACGGCTTGCTCAGCTCCGCCGGCAAGCCCATGCGCTGCAGGCGCCGCCAGAGATTGGCCTGCTGCGGACGCTGGTGCTGCAACTGGCCCCAGGCGATGGAACCCAGTTGTACCTCGATCAGCTCGCGCAGGCCGTTCAGTTCGAAACGCATTGCCTCGAGGGTCTGGCCGCCCGCCTGGGGCTTGGCCTGCGCCGCCGTCATGGACTCGGCCAGGGACGGACGCGCCGGCTTCTCCTCGGCGAACAATTGACGGTCCTTGCGCTGGTTTTCCGCCGGACGCGCCGTCAATTCGGCGCGCGCCTCGGCGATCCGCGCCTGGGTCTTGCGCAGCTCCACTTCCAGCGCCGGGTTGGGCTTGCTCGGCGCCGGCGGGGCCTGGTAATCCAGCGCCGCGGTCAGCTCGATGCCGCCGGCGACCCGGCGGTTGCCGAGAATCGCGGCGTCCGGACCCAGTTCGTCGCGGACCAGTTTCATGGCCTGACGCATATCGGCGGCGAAGAAGCGTTTGACTTGCATTGCCCGAACCCCTCAGTTCAGTAGTCTTGCCGGCAACCTCAGGTTGCCCGGTGTGCCGGCCCTGGAGCCGGCGCAGCCCTCGTTCAGTTCTGCCCCACCGTCGCGACGATGGTGACTTGCTTGTTGTCCGGGATTTCCTGGTAGGCCAGCACATGCATGCTGGGCACCGCCATCCGCGCGAAGCGCGACATCATCGAGCGGATCGGTCCGGCAACCAGCAGGATCGCCGGCTTACCGAGCATCTCCTGGCGTTGCGCGCTCTCGATCAGCGAGCGTTGCAGCTTCTCGGCCATCCCCGGCTCCAGCAACATGCCGTCCTCGGAGCCTTGTCCGGCCTTCTGCATGCTGTTCAGCAAAATCTGTTCCAACCTCGGCTCGAGCGTGATCACAGGCAGCTCCGGCTCAAGCCCGACAATGCTTTGCACGATTGCGCGGGACAACGCGACGCGAACCGCGGCGACCATCGCGCCGGGATCTTGACTCCGTGGAGCGACGTTGGCGATGGCCTCGGCGATGGTACGGATGTCGCGCACCGGCACCTGCTCCTGGAGCAGCGCCTGCAGGACCTTGAGCAGGGTGGACAGGGAAATCAGCCCCGGCACCAGCTCTTCCGCCAGCTTCGGCGAGCTGCGCGCGAGCAATTGCAGGAGCTGCTGCACTTCTTCATGGCCCAGCAGCTCGTGGGCGTGCTTGTGCAGCACCTGGTTCAGGTGAGTGGCGACCACGGTGCTCGCATCCACCACGGTGTAGCCCAGCGACTGCGCCTGGTCGCGCTGGCCGGGCTCGATCCATACCGCCTCCAGGCCGAAGGCCGGGTCCTTGCCGGCGATGCCGTTGAGGCTGCCGAATACCTGGCCGGGGTTGATCGCCAGCTCGCGATCGGGATAGATCTCCGCTTCGGCCACGCTGACCCCCATCAGGGTCAGGCGGTAGGCGTTGGGCAGCAGGTCGAGGTTGTCGCGGATGTGCACCGAGGGCATCAGGAAGCCCAGCTCCTGGGACAGCTTCTTGCGTACGCCCTTGATCCGCGCCAGCAGTTGCCCGCCCTGGTTGCGGTCGACCAGCGGGATCAGCCGGTAGCCGACTTCCAGGCCGACCATGTCCACCGGGGTGACATCGTCCCAGCCCAGTTCCTTGACCTCCTGGGCACGCTGCGCCGGCAGCAGCTCCTGCTGGCGCTGTACCTCCTGCTCGGCGACCTGCTTGGCCTTGTTCTGCCGGTGCCAGATCCAGTAGGCAGCAGCGCCGGCCAGGGCGCCGAGGCCGATGAAGGAAACATGCGGCATGCCCGGCACGGCGCCCATGGCAATCAGGATCGCCGCGGAAATCGCCAGCGCCTTGGGCGAGGCGAACATCTGCCGGTTGACCTGCTGGCCCATGTCCTCGGAACTGGAGACCCGCGTCACCATGATCGCCGCCGCGGTCGACAGCAGCAGCGACGGCAGTTGTGCCACCAGGCCGTCACCAATGGTCAGCAGGGCGTAGACCTTGCCGGCGTCGCCGAAGGACATCGAATGCTGGATCATGCCGATGGCGACGCCGCCGATCAGGTTGATGAAGAGAATCAGCAGGCCGGCGATGGCGTCGCCGCGGACGAACTTGCTGGCACCGTCCATCGAACCGTAGAAGTCGGCCTCCTGGGCCACCTCGCTGCGGCGCTTCTTGGCTTCCTCCTGCTCGATCAGGCCGGCGTTGAGGTCGGCGTCGATGGCCATCTGCTTGCCGGGCATGGCATCCAGGGTGAAGCGCGCGCTGACTTCGGAAATCCGCCCGGCGCCCTTGGTCACCACCACGAAGTTGATGATCATGAGGATCGCGAACACCACCACCCCGACCACGTAGTTGCCGCCGATCACCACTTCGCCGAAGGCCTGGATCACCTTGCCCGCGGCGCCATGGCCGTCGTGGCCGTGGAGCAGCACCACGCGGGTCGAGGCAACGTTCAGCGCCAGGCGCAACAGGGTCGCCACCAGCAGGATGGTCGGGAACACGGCGAAGTCCAGCGGCCGCAGGGCGTACACGCAGACCAGCAGGACGACGATGGACAGGGCGATGTTGAAGGTGAACAGCACGTCCAGCAGGAATGGCGGGATCGGCAGGGTCATCATCGCCAGCATGGCCAGCAGCAGGACCGGCACGCCGAGGCTGCCGCGCCCCAGCCCCGCCAGGTTGCTGCGCACATTGCTGATCAGTTGCGTGCGATCCACTCTCGACTCCCCTGCCCTGCGTATGGCGCCCGTAGGTGGGCGCCGAACAAACTTTTGACGCCGGAATGCGCGTCGGGCGGGTCATTGCAGGAACCGTTCCAACTTTTCAATTCATTGATTGAAAAGGGTTTTCGCCAATCACCAACTACCGGAGGCGCCACCGCCGCCACTCGAGCCTCCGCCGCCGGAGAACGAGTCCGAAGACGAACTGGACGAACTGGACGAACTGGACGAACTCGACGACGAGGAACCCGATGAGCTAGCGTAATCGCCGCCGCGCCGACGCCCTCCCCCCGAGCCGCCGGCGCTGAAATTGCAACCGATGAGCAGCGGCAGGCAAGCGGCGGGCAGGATGATCAACGCCTCGATGCTGTTCAGCGGGTCGTCCACCAGCAACAGCAGGCACTCCAGGGCCAGGGTCAGCAGCAGGCCGAGCAGGCCCGGCAGGTAGGCCCAGCGCCGTCCTCTGCGCAGCCCCTGCCAGGCACCGGCCAGCATCAGCAGGGTCAGCCCCAGCGAAAGCGGCACGGCCAATCCGTAATGGAGCACCGGCAGGCCATAACGGCCGTAGGCCCAGAACAGCCCCAGCGCATAGAGCACAAGAATGGCGAAGAACCAGCGGGCACCGCGCGAATACTTGAGCAACGCGCCGAAGCCGACGCCCAGGACCGCCACCATCTCCGCCAGCGCCACCATCGCCCATGCTGGCCAGTGTCGCCCCAGCGCCAGCGCCGCAGCGAGCGCCACTACCGCACCCAGGGTCCAGTACCAGGCGCGCGGGCGTACCAGCAGCGCCACCCCGCCGAGAGCGCCGAGCAGGAATGCGATAGCCAGGGTCTGCCGTACCGCGCCGGGCTCCACCGGGTCGCGCGGCGGCGGCGGCAACGCCTCGCCGTCGATCAGTCGTACCAGGCGCTGCGCCGCCGCTTCCAGGCCGCCGGCGTAGTCTTGCTGACGGAACGCAGGGGTCATGTATTCGCGGATGATCCGCCCGGCATCGATGTCGGTGATCGTTCCTTCCAGGCCATAGCCGACTTCGATGCGCATGCGCCGGTCGTCCTTCGCCACCAGCACCAGGACGCCGTCATCGATCCCCTTGCGCCCCAGCTTCCACGCCTCGAAGACCCGCGTCGCATAGGCCTCGATGCTGTCCGGATAGGTGCTGGGCACCATCAGGATCGCTACCTGGGCACCCTTCCGGGCCTCCAGCGCGGCCAGCGAAGCTTCCAGGCGGGCACGCTCGGCGGCGTCGAGGGTCGCGGTAAGGTCGGTCACCCGCCGCGCCGGCGCCGGAACCTCCGCGGACTCGTAGCCCGCATCGCGCGCTGCCTCGGCCTCGGCGCCGACCGCCGATGCCTCCACGGCCTCCTCCTCGACATCGGACGCTGCCACCGCGACGGTGACCGGCACCGTCGCGGTGGCAACGGAGGGAATCGCGGCGGCGCAGAGCAGCATGCCGAACAGCCGAAGCATGGCGAGATAACGCGTGATTGCAGACATCCTTGTCTCCGAATGAAATGAATGGGAACCCATTACCAACTGCCCGAGGCACCGCCTCCGCCGCTGGAACCACCGCCCCCGGAAAAGCCGCCGGACGACGAGGAGGAAGAGGAGGAGGAACCGCCGCCGGAGCTTCCCGACGAGCCTCCACCACCCCCACTCAGGCGTACCTGGCCGAACACCAGCAGCCCGAGCATGAGCTGGAACGGTAGCAGGGCCAGCCAGACCAGCGGTGCGTCCAGACCACCGGACAGCAATCCGAGCAGCAGGTAGGCCGCCAGCAACGCCCACAGTCGGCGGTGGAAACTTTTCCGCCGCTCGCGCCATAGCGAGCGCATCAGGCGGTAGTTCGACCAGCAGAGAACCGCCAGCATCAGCACCCCGGCCGGCCACAGCAGGCCGTAGATGAAGGACACCGCGCTGAACCAATGCGCCGCCAGCCCGAGCAGGGCTACATAGACCAGTACGCCGATCACCAGGTAGAAGGCCGGGCGCACCGTCCACAGCGCGCCGAAGGTCGCGCCGCCGACCAGCATGCACAGCGGAGCGACCAGCAGCACGCTCATCCATTCGCCGGAAGCGCCGGCCAGCGTGCCCAACAGCCAGCAGAGCAGCGCCCCGCCGAGCAGCCAGGGCCAGCGCAGCGCCCGGGCACTCAACAGCACTCCGGCCAACGATCCGTAGATGAAGGCGACCAGCAGCGCCCAGGCTTCCGCCGGCAATTGCCCCAGCGAGACTTTCGGCGCACCCGACGACGCGGCCGCCGGCAGCGTTTCGCCGTCGACCAGGCGGATCAGCTCGTCCACCGCGGCCTCGATCCCGCCGGCGTAGTCACCCTCGCGAAATGCCGGGGCCATCCGCTCGCGAATGATCCGTCCGGCGACCACATCGGGCACCGCACCCTCCAGGCCGTAGCCGACCTCGATGCGCATGCGCCGGTCATCCTTGGCCACCACCAGCAGCAGACCGTCGTCGACCGCCTTGCGGCCGAGCTTCCAGGCCTGGAACAGCTTGTCGGAGAAGGCTTCGATATCGAGGGTACCGGTAGTCGGCAGCATCACCAGCGCGATCTGCGCGCCGCGTCGCCGCTCCAGCGCCTCGAGCTTCTCCACCAGGCGTTGGCGCGTCGCCTCGTCCAGCGTGTGGGTGGCATCCACCACCCGCTCCGACAGGGGCAAGGCGACCCATTCCGCCGGCGCTTCGGCGTGCACAGCCATCCAGGGCAGCAGCCAGGCCAGGGCGAGCAACAGGAGGACAGGCGGGAAAATACGATCAGACAGGGTTCGATCCATGAACGGCAAAGCTCTCATCCCGAGCGGGTACCGGCCAAGGCTGCCACAGCGCGGCGCGCAGCTCCAGCCCGGTCACTCGTCGCGACGCAGGTCCGGCGGGATCGGCAGGTCCTTCAACGGGCTCGGCCGCTTGCCCTTGCCGGCCTGGTACTGCTTGAGCTGGTAGACATAGGCCAGCACCTGGGCCACGGCGAGATAGAGCCCGGCGGGAATCTCCTGGTCCAGCTCGGTGGAGTAGTACACCGCTCGCGCCAGCGCCGGCGACTCCATGACCATCACCTTGTGCTCCTGGGCCACCTCGCGGATCTTCAGGGCCAGGAAATCGTTGCCCTTGGCCAGCAGCAGCGGCGCCCCGCCGCCCGCCGGGTCGTACTTCAGGGCTACGGCGAAGTGGGTCGGGTTGGTGATCACCACGTCGGCCTCCGGCACCGCCGCCATCATCCGTCTCTGCGCCATCTCGCGCTGCATCTGGCGGATCTTCGACTTGACCTCGGGCTTGCCCTCGGAGTCCTTGTATTCGTCGCGGACTTCCTGCTTGGTCATCAGCAGCTTCTGGCGGTTGTCCCAGATCTGGTAGGGCACGTCCACCGCGGCGATCAGCAGCAGGCTGCAGGCCATCCAGAAGGCGCTCCAGCCGACCACCCGCACGCTGTGCAGGATCGCCTGCTCGAGCGGCTGGTGCGCCAGGGCCAGGAGGGCGTCGCGGTCGGCGGAGAGCACCAGCAGGGCCACCGCCAGCACCACCAGGAACTTGATCAGCGCCTTGCTCAGTTCGAGCAGCGACTTGGCGGAAAACATCCGCTTCAGCCCCGACAGCGGGTTGAGCCGGCTGAACTTGGGTTGCAGGGCGTCCATCGAGAACAGCCAGCCGCCGAGGGCGATCGGCCCGACGATCGCCGCCACCAGCAGCATCAGCAGGATCGGCCAGAGCCCCTGGGCAGCCAGGTAGGCCGAAGCGCCGAGCAATTGCAGCATGCTCTCGGTATTCATCGCGGTTTCCCGGGACAGCTCGAAATTGCTGCGCATCAGGCGCAACAGGGCGCCCGCCAGGTCGGCGCCGTAGATCAGCAGGCCGCCGGCGCCGGCCATGAGGATGGCCAGGGTGTTCAGCTCCCGCGAACGCGGCAACTGCCCTTTCTCGCGCGCCTCGCGGCGGCGTTTCTCCGTGGGTTCCTCTGTCTTGTCCTGCCCGCTCTCGCTCTCGGCCATGGCTATTTCGCCCGCACCAGTTCACGGAGGAATTGCAGGGCCTCGCCGGCCAGCACCTGGTACTGGCTGAGCAGGTCGGCGGTGCCGATCCAGAGGATCACCAGGCCCAGCACCAGGGTCAACGGAAAGCCGATGGAGAAGATGTTCAGTTGCGGCGCCGCGCGGGTCATGGCGCCGAAGGCGAGGTTCACCACCAGCAGCGCGGTGATCGCCGGCAGCGCCAGCAGCAGTGCCGCGCCCATCACCCAGCCGAGCTTGCCGGCGATGATCCAGAAATGGTTGCCGCTCAGGCCCTCGCCCACCGGCAGGGTGACGAAGCTCTCGGCGATCACCTCGAACACTACCAGGTGGCCGTTCATCGCCAGGAACAGCAGCGTCACCAGCATGGTGAAGAACTGGCCGAGCACCGGCACCGAGACGCCGTTGGCCGGGTCGACCATGGAAGCGAAGCCCAGGCCCATCTGCATCGAGATGATCTGCCCGGCGATCACGAAGGCGTGGAACAGCAACTGCAGGGAAAAGCCGAGCAAGGCGCCGACCAGGATCTGCTCGCCGATCAGCAGCATGGCCTTCATGCTCAGCGCGTCCACCTGCGGCATCGGCGGCAGGTTCGGCACCAGCACCACGCAGACGCCCAGCGCCAGGTACAGGCGCACCCGCACCGGCACCAGCTGGGTGCCGATCACCGGCATGGTCATCAGCAGCGCCGCGACCCGGAACAGCGGCAGCACGAAGCTGGCGATCCAGCCGCCGATCTGCGCGTTGGTCAGCTCCAGCATCAGCCGATCAGCAGCGGGATGTTGCCGATCAGCGTCTGGGTGTACTCCATCAGCTGCCGCAGCAGCCAGGGGCCCAGCACGATCAGGGTGAGCAGGATCACCATCAGGCGCGGCAGGAAGCTCAGGGTCTGTTCGTTGATCTGGGTGGCGGCCTGGAACATCGCCACCACGAGACCGACCAGCAGGCTCGGAACCACCAGCACGCCGACGATCATCGCCGTCAGCCACAACGCCTCGCGGAACAGGTCGAGTGCCACCTCAGGGGTCATGTCTCTCTCCAGCGCGCCAGCGGCGCGTCAAGCCGGCGGCACCGCTAGACGGTGCCGAAACTGCCCGCCAGCGTCCCGATGATCAGCGCCCAGCCATCCACCAGGACGAACAGCATGATCTTGAACGGCAGGGAAATGATCAGCGGCGACAGCATCATCATGCCCATCGCCATCAGCACGCTGGACACCACCAGGTCGATGATCAGGAACGGGATGAAGATCATGAAGCCGATCTGGAACGCGGTCTTCAGCTCGGACGTGACGAAGGCCGGGACCAGGATGGTCAGCGGCGTCGCCTCCGGGCTGCCGATGTCGGTGCGCTTGGACAGGCGCACGAACAGCTCCAGGTCGGAGGTGCGAGTCTGCGCCAGCATGAACGCCTTCAGCGGTACCTCGGCCTTTTGCAGGGCTTCCTGGGCGGGAATCTGCTCGTTCAGGTAGGGCTGCAGGGCCTGGCTGTTGATCTTGTCGAACACCGGGGCCATGACGAACATGGTCAGGAACAGCGCCAGCCCCACCAGCACCTGGTTCGACGGCGTCGATTGCAGGCCCAGCGCCTGGCGCAGGATGGAGAAGACGATGATGATCCGGGTGAAGCTGGTCATCAGCATGACGAACGCCGGGATGAAGCTCAGCGCGGTCATGATCAGCAGGATCTGCAGGCTGACCGAATACTCCTGCTGGCCCTGGCCGTTGGTGGTCACGGTGATCGCCGAGATCGATGTCGGGTCGGCGGCCAGCGCCGGCCACGGCGCCAGCAGCAGGAGGCAGAGCGCGGCGAGCGCGCCGGCCAGGGAGATGCGCGGAGTCATGGCTTGCCCTTGGGGTCCTTGTTCAGCAGCTCCAGCAGGCGCTGGGCGAATTCCGGCGTGGCCGGCTCGCCGTCCGGCAGGTGTACCGGCTCCTTGAGCACGTGCAGCGGCGTGATCCGGCCGGGCGTCAGGCCGAGCAGGATCTGCTCCTCGCCGACCTGCACCAGCACCAGCCGGTCGCGCGGACCCAGCGGCTGACTGGCAAGGGTGCGGATCAAGCGGTTGCCGCGCGGACCGGCCTGTTGCACCCGGCGCACCAGCCAGGCGAGCAGGAAGATCAGGCCGATCACCAGGCCCAGGCCGAGCACCAGTTGGGCCAGTTGCGCGGCGGCGCCGGAAGCGGCGCCCACCGTCGGCGCGGCGGCACCCGTCGTCCCCTCGGCGGCGCACAGCGGCGCGCTCAGCGAGGCGAGTGCCGGCAGGAAGCCGGCGAACAGGTAGCGACGCATGTCAGCGCAGCTTCTTGATGCGTTCGCTGGGACTGATCACGTCGGTCAGGCGGATGCCGAACTTCTCGTTCACCACCACCACCTCGCCGTGGGCGATCAGGGTGCCGTTGACCAGTACGTCCAGCGGCTCGCCGGCCAGGCGATCGAGTTCGATCACCGACCCCTGGTTCAGCTGCAGCAGGTTGCGGATGCTGATGTCGGTATGCCCGACTTCCATGGAGATGGTCACCGGGATGTCCAGGATCACATCCAGGTTGGGCCCCTCCAGGCCGGAAATGGTCGGCGCCTTCGGCGAAGCGCCGAACTCTTCCATCGGCGCCCGCGGGGTGCTCGGCTCCGCCACGGGGGTCGCGCCGCCCTGGGCCATCAGCGCATCGATGTCGTCCTGGCTGGCGTCGCCCGCCTCGGCCAGCGCCGCCGCCCATTCGTCGGCCAGTGCCTGTTCCTCGGTGGTCACTTTTTCTTCGTCTGCCATGGTTCGTCTTTCCTCCGGGGGAAGCGGTCAGCGCGAGCGCTCGACCGCTTCGAGAATCTGTAGCGCCAGGTTGCCCTTGTGGGCGCCCAGCTTGACCTTGAAGGCGGGCACGCCGTTGGCGCGCATCACCATGTGTTCCGGCATCTCCACCGGGATCACGTCGCCCGGCTGCATGTGCAGGATGTCGCGCAGCTTGAGCTGGCGGCGGACCACGGTGGCGCCGAGCGGTACCTGGACGTCCAGCACGTCCTCGCGCAGGGCCTTGATCCAGCGCTCGTCCTGGTCGTCGTGGTCGGACTGGAAACCGGCGTCGAGCATCTCGCGGATCGGCTCGATCATCGAATAGGGCATGGTGATGTGCAGGTCGCCGCCACCGCCGTCCAGTTCGATGTGGAAGGTGGAGACCACCACCACCTCGCTGGGACTGACGATGTTGGCCATGGCCGGGTTGACCTCCGAGTTGACGTACTCGAAGTTCATCTCCAGCACCGCCTGCCAGGCTTCCTTCAGATCGACGAAGGCCTGCTCCAGCACCATCCGCACCACCCGCAGTTCGGTCGGGGTGAACTCGCGGCCCTCGATCTTGGCGTGGCGGCCGTCGCCGCCGAAGAAGTTGTCCACCAGCTTGAACACCAGCTTGGCGTCGAGGATGAACAGCGCGGTGCCGCGCAGCGGCTTCATCTTCACCAGGTTGAGGCTGGTGGGAACGTACAGCGAGTGCACGTACTCGCCGAACTTCATCACCTGCACGCCGCCGACCGCGACGTCGGCCGAACGGCGCAGCAGGTTGAACATGCTGATGCGGGTGTAGCGGGCGAAACGCTCGTTGATCATCTCCAGGGTCGGCATGCGGCCCCGGACGATGCGGTCCTGGCTGGTCAGGTCATAGGACTTGACCGATCCCGGCGTCGCCTCGACTTCGGTTTCCACCAGGCCATCGTCGACGCCGTGCAACAGCGCGTCGATTTCATCCTGGGAAAGCAGATCTTGCACGGCCATGGGATACCTACTGCAGCACGAAATTGGTGAACAACACTTGTTCGATAGCCAGTTGGCCGGTTTCCTTCTTGGCCAGTTCCTGCAATCCGGCGGTCGCCTGCTGGCGGAGCATTTCCTTGCCCACCGGAGTCACCAGCGAGTCGAAACTCTGACTCGAGAACAGCATCACCAGTTTATTGCGAACCAGCGGCATGTGCTCGCGCAATGCGTCCATCTGCGCCTTGTCGCGCCCCATCAACGCGACGCCGACCTGCATGTAGCGCTGCCGGCCGTTCTGGTTGAAGTTGACGACGAAGGCAGGCGCCAGGATCTCGTAGAGCGCCGGCTGCTTGCCCGGCTTCGCCGCCTCGCTGGCGACTTCCTCGGTCTTCTCGGCCTTCAGCGACTTGCTGAGGAAGAACCAGGTGCCGCCCACCGACAGGCCGATCGCCAGCAGCAGGCCGACCACGATCAGCAGGATCAGCTTCAGCTTGCTCTTGCCGCCGCTCGGAGCCCCCGCGTCGGCGGGTGTCGCCTCTTTCTTAGCCATGCCAAAAATCCGTCGCTATAGCGTCAAATGAAGGGTTTCACAGGGGCAGAGCAAGGGTTGTGCCATTTCTGCAACGCCGCACCGCCTCCTGGGACCAGCCCCGGAGGGCTGTCCGAGATGATAGACGGCGCGGATATTACAGCCTGGCCACAGGAAATCATCCCCGTCTTTTGCGAAATCGCCCGCTCCGGAAAAAGAAAGGCCTCCCGCAGGAGGCCCAAAGGGGAAATGCAGTCGTTCGCCTCAGGCGTAGTAGTCGACCAGACCGCGCGCCGCCGACGCACCCGGCCGGCTGCGGATCTCGCTGACTCCGGCGAGGGTTTCCTCATCGCCCGAGGCCTCGCCGGCAAAGCCGCGTCCGCGCGCCGATCCGCCCTCGCCCTGCTGCTGGCCCTGCCAGCCCCGCGCCAACGACTGGTCGGAGACGTTCACGTCGAGCTGGTTCATGCCCTGCTGGCTGAACATGTCGCGCAGCCGGTGCATCTGGCTTTCCAGGGCGTCGCGAACGCCGGCGTTGGGACTGGCGAAGGTCACCTGGGTCTGGTCGGCGGTCATGTGGATGCGCACGTCCAGGCGTCCCAGCTCGGCGGGGTCGAGCTGGATCTCCGCCGACTTCAGGTTCTGGCTGGACATCCACATCACCCGGTCCACCACCGCCTCGCTCCAGCCGTTCTGCTGTATCGCCACCGGCTGGCCGGGCACCGTACCGTTCACCGGACGGTTGGTCAGGGCCTGCTGCGCCATGGCCTGGGTCAGCCCGTTGAGCTTGGCCGCGAAAGGCTCGCCGCGCGGCTCCGCCTTGCTCTCCAGCAGGCTCTCGGAGGCGGCGCTGGCGATGGCCGGCTCGGCGGTCTGCTGCAACTGGGCCTCGAGCGCCTTGCCGTCGACGGCCTTGGGCAAGGAGTCGGAAGTCAGGCTGGCAAGGGCATCGCCGAGGTTCGCCTGGCGCGGATCGGCGCTCTTCGCCGGCCCGCCTTTCGCCGCCTGCGCGGCGTCCTGGGCACCCTGCTCCAAGGCCATGTTCACTGCCGGAACGCCGTTGAGCTTGACCAGGGTCGGGTCGCTGCTGGCTTCGGTCAGGCTGGCCGGAGCACTGCTAGCCGTCGGCACGGCCGGCGGCAGCAAAGTCGCCTGGGTATTCTCGTCGAGCATCGGCACGGCGCCGCCGAGGCCGAGCAATTGCAGCGGATCGACCGGCGTTTCGACTTTATCTTCGCCGTCGGCCTTGGCCTGGCCGTCGGCCGGCAAAGGCTTGCCGTCTTCGGCAACGGCCGGCTGCCTGACGGCATCCGTCGGCTGCGCTTCGGCGGCGTCCTTGCCGGCGTCCCGTGGCTTGTCCCGCGAACCCTTCGCGGGACCGTCGGCGCGCTCGGCGGGCTTCTTCGCGGTCTCCTTGGCATACATGTCGGAGAAGCTGGAAGTCTTGTCGTTACTGGGCTCAGGCGTTTTCTGCTGGCTCTTCGGCGCAGCGGCCTTGGGCTTTACATCAGGCGTCGGCGGCAACAACACACCAGGGGCGACGGCCATGGGAATTCTCCATTTGCGAAGGGATTGCGTCGTGGCTTGCGCAAGGGATGGAGCAAGGTCCGGGCCAACTTCGCCGAGAGCCTCCGTGAAACGCTCGCCAGGGCGCCGCAGCAGGCACGCTCGCTTTGCCCGCAGGTCCCGTCTGGACTACAATCCAGAGCCGCATCCCTCCCGAGGTAGTACCCTGATGTCCTTCGCCGAAAAACTGTCCCGTCTGCAAGCCTTCCTCGATGCCGATGACCTGCACGAAGAAGCGCTGGACTACGTGGCGACCCACGGCTACCTGACCGCCCTCTCCATCTGCCCGGAGCAGGTGCCGGAGCGGGAGTGGATCGACGCCCTGTTCGCCGAACCGCCGCACTACCGCAGCGATGAGGAGCGCCAGGAGATCGAGACTTCCCTCGAGCAGCTCAAGGCGCACATCACCCGCGTGCTGGCCAGCGACGAAGACCTCGAGCTGCCCTGCGACCTCGACCTCGGCGACGAGCCGGACGACTCCGACCTGCGCGGCTGGTGCATCGGCTTCATGGAAGGCGTGTTCCTTCGCGAGGAAGTCTGGTTCGAGCAGGCCGAGGAGGAAGTCAGCGAGTTGCTGCTGCCGATCATGGTCGGCTCCGGCCTGTTCGACGAGCAGCCCGAGTTCGACGAGATCGCCCGCGACCGCCACCTGGTGGACGACATGGTCGCGCAGATTCCCGACCTGCTGACCAACCTGTTCCTGCTCTGCCAGGCGCCGGAAGAAAAGCCCGCCCTGCTCAAGCCGCGCACGCACTAAGGAGCGCCGCGGTGGCGCAGCGGGAAATTCGCCCGAGCGCTCGTGCCTGGGTGCGCTATAGCCTCCAGGCCGTGGGTTTCCTAAGCGTAGCCCTGGGCGTGATCGGCATCTTCCTGCCGGTGCTGCCGACCACGCCTTTCCTGCTCCTCGCGGCGGCCTGCTTCATGCGCAGCTCGCCGCGCTTCTACCACTGGCTGGTCGGCCATCCACGGCTCGGCCCGTGGATCCGCGACTATCTCGACGGCGAAGGCATCCCGCTCAAGGGCAAGGTCTACGCCATCGGCCTGATGTGGGCCAGCATCGCCCTTTCCTGCTACCTGGTCCGACGCCCCTGGGCCCAGGGCTTCATGCTGACCAGCGCGGTACTGGTCAGCATCTATATCCTCCGCCAGAAGACCCGCCCGCCGCACGACGCCTGAGGGCCCGCTCAGGACAGTGCCGGATCGCCCTCGCCCAGCGGCAAGCGGTCGCCGGACCCGCGTCGCTCGGGGCTCAGCACGGTGAAGCCGAAGGTGTTCCAGCCGTCCGCGCTGTCGACGAACACCGAACCGCCGTGCATGCTCGCCACCGCCTTGACGATGGACAGGCCGAGGCCATGGTTGGCCTCGCTGTTGCTGCGCGCCGCGTCGACCCGATAGAAGCGCTCGAACAGGTGCCTGCGGTGCTCGTCGGCGATCGGCACGCCGGGGTTGCTCACCGCCACCCGCACTTCGTCGCCACGCCGCTCGACGCCGACCCGCAGCGTGCCGCCGGCGGCGGTGTGCTGGGCGGCGTTGTACAGCAGGTTGGTCACCGCCCGCTGGAACAGGGCGCGCTCGACCAGCGCGCGGGCCTCGCCGCGCACCTCGATACCGACCCCGGCCTCGTCGAAGATCACCTCGAGGAAATCCACCGTGGTGGCGATCTCGCCGGCCAGCGAGGTTTCCTCACGCTCGCAGGCCAGGCGTCCCTGGTCGGCGCGGGCGAGGAACAACATATCGTTGACGATCGCCCGCAGCCGCTCCAGCTCCTCCAGGTTGGATTGCAGGACCTCTTCGTAATGTTCGCCGCTGCGTTCGCGGGACAACGCCACCTGGGTCTGGCCGATCAGGTTGGTCAATGGCGTGCGCAGCTCGTGGGCGACGTCGGCATTGAACGACTCCAGGCGCACGTAGGCCTGCTCCAGGCGGTCCAGGGCGCCGTTGAACGCCCCCACCAGCTCGCGCAGCTCGGCCGGCAGCGGCGAAAGCTGCAAGCGCTGCGACAACTGCCGCGGGCTGATCCGCCGGGCCTCCTCGGAGAGCCGATGCACCGGCCACAGGCCCAGGCGGGCGATCCAGTGGCCGAGCAACGAGGCCAGCAGTACGCCGAGGGCGGACAGGCCGAGCAGCCATTTCACGGTGGAGGTCCGCGCCTCGTGGAACGCCGCGCTGTCGATGGCGGTGACGTAGGTCAGCCGCGGCCGCCCCTCGCGCGCCGGCAACACGCCGACCCGCGCAGTCAGCGCGTACCGGTGCTCCGGCAACTGCAGTTCGTAGCGGCCGGCGCCATCGGCGATCAGCCGCTGCACCGGTTCGCTGAAGCGCCCGTAGTGATAGCGCGGGTCGTCGCTGTCAATCCAGAAACGGATCAGCTCGTACTCCTGGCTCAGGTTGTCCAGCTTGCCCTGCAGGTGCGGCCAGCGCTCGGCCAGGTCGGGATGGTCGAGCATCCGCGAGACCATGTTGAAGCGCACGTCCACCTCGCCCTGCTGCAGGCGCTCGGTCTGGCGGTCGAGGATGCAATAGAGCATGGTGCCGATGAGGGCGAAGATCACCACCGCGGCGCCGGCGAACATTCCCGCCAGGCGGGTCGACAAGGACATGCCCACCTCAGCCCGACTCCGCCAGCGCACGGTTCTCCAGGACGTAGCCCATGCCCCGGATGGTATGCAGCAGCTTGTTCTCGAACGGACCGTCGAGCTTGGCGCGCAGGCGCTTGATCGCCACCTCCACGACATTGGTATCGGTATCGAAGTTGATGTCCCAGACCAGTTCGGCGATCGCCGTCTTCGATAGGATCTCGCCGCTGCGCTGGGCCAGCACGCAGAGCAGCGCGTACTCCTTGGCAGTCAGCTCCAGGCGAGTGTTGCCGCGGAAGACCTTGCGGCTGAGCAGGTCGATGGACAGGTCGGCGATGCGCATCTGCGAATGGCTTTCGTGGTTGCCGCCGCGCCGGGTCAGGGCCTGCAGGCGGGCAACCAGTTCGAGGAAGGAGAACGGCTTGATCAGGTAGTCGTCAGCGCCCTCGCGCAGCCCGCGCACCCGGTCTTCCACGCGCTCGCGCGCGGTGAGCATGATCACCGGGGTCTGCCGCCGCTCGCGCAACGCCCGCAGAACGCCGTAGCCGTCGACGCCCGGCAGCATCACGTCGAGCACGATCACGTCGTACTCGCCATGGAGCGCCAGGTGGCGACCGTCGATGCCGTTGTCCGCCAGGTCCACGGTGAACCCCTGTTCACTGAGGCCACGGTTCAGGTAGTCCGCCGTCTTCGCCTCGTCCTCGACAATCAGTACCCGCATCTATCGCCCGATCCTCTGTTCGCCTTCGCATCCCGGGCGGGACGCATGCCTGCCTGCATCCTAGCCACGCGCCGCCGTCCAGGAAAGCCGTGTCCGTTACGCCTCATGTCGCCGTCGCCCCAGCGGTTCCGCCGTCCGAGGTCGTCGCCCCGCGCCGGTGGAACAGCCGCTCCAGGGCCAGGTATACCACCGGCGTGCTGAACAGGGTCAGCACCTGGCTCACCAGCAGCCCGCCGACCACCGCGATGCCCAGAGGCTGGCGCAGCTCGGAACCGGTGCCGAAGCCGATCATCAGGGGTATCGCGCCCAGCAGCGCGGCCAGGGTGGTCATCATGATCGGCCGGAAACGGGTCAGGCAGGCCTGGTAGATCGCCTGCTCCGCGCTCATGCCCTGCTCGCGCTGGGCGACGATGGCGAAGTCGACCATGAGGATGCCGTTCTTCTTGACGATACCGATCAGCAGCACGATGCCGATCAGCGCCATGATCGAGAAGTCCTGGCCCCAGGCCCAGAGCAGGAACACCGCGCCGATCCCCGCCGAGGGCAGGGTCGAAAGGATCGTCAGCGGATGCACGAAACTCTCGTAGAGCACGCCGAGGATGATGTACACCGCAATCAGCGCGGCGAGGATCAGCAGCGGTTGCGAGGCCAGCGAACTCTGGAAGGCCTGCGCCGCGCCCTGGAACACGCCGATAATGGTCGAGGGCATGCCGATCTCCTCCTGGGCGCGCTGCACCGCCTGCACCGCCTCGCCGAGAGACACCCCGGCAGCCAGGTTGAAGGACAGGTTGACCGCCGGGAACATGCCGTTGTGGTTGATCTGCAGCGGCCCGGAGCGCGGCGCCGCGACCTTGGCGATGGCCGACAGCGGGACCATCTCGCCGCTCAGCGGCGAGCGCAGGTAGAACCAGTCCAGGCTTTCCGCGCGGCCGCGCTGGCGCGCATCGAGTTCGAGGACCACCTTGTACTGGTTGACCTCGGTCTGGTACTCGCCGACCTGGCGCTGGCCGAAGGCGTCGTAGAGGGTCTGGCTGACATCCTCGGCGCTGAGGCCGAAACGCGCCGCGGCCACCCGGTCGATGTCCAGCGCGGTGACGCTGGCGCCGACCTGCAGGTCGTTGGACACATCCATCAGCCCCGGCACCTGCTTCAGGCGCTCGGTGAGGCGTTGCGCCCAGAGCGCCAGCTGGGTGCTGTCGCTGCTGCGCAGGGCGTACTGGTACTGGGTCCGCGAGGGTCCGGAACTGAGGTTGATGTCCTGCGCCGCGCGCAGGTAGAGCATGATTCCCGGCACCTTGGCCAGTTGCGGGCGCAGCCGGTCGATGAACTCGCCGACCGAGACATCGCGCTCGCCACGGTCCTTGAGGACGATCCAGAAACGCCCGTTGGCCAGGCTCTGGCTACCGCCGGTGACGCCCACCGCATGGTTGTAGCTCTGCACCGCCGGGTCGCTGGCGATGATCTCGGCCAGTTGCCGGTGCTTGGCGACCATGTCGTCGTAGGAGATATCCTCGGCAGCCTGGCTCGTGCCGAAGACGAAGGCGGTGTCCTGCAAGGGGAAGAAACCCTTGGGAATCCCGACGTAGCCGGCCACCGCCACCAGCACGGTAAAGGCGAAGCCGACCAGCATCAGCCGCTGGTGCCCGAGCGCCCAGCGCAGGCCGCGTTCGTAGCCGCCGGTCAGCCATTCGGCGAAGCCCTTTCTCGGCGCTTCGGCATGCCGCAATGCCGGCATGAAGCGCGAAGCCAGCATCGGCGCCAGGGTCAGCGAAGCGACCACCGAGATCAGGATCGCCACCGTCACGCTGACCGCGAATTCGCGGAACAGCCGGCCGACGATCCCGCCCATGAACAGCAGGGGAATGAACGCGGCGATCAGCGAGAAGCTGATGGAAATCACGGTAAAGCCGATCTCCGCCGCGCCCTTGAGCGCCGCCTCGACCTTCGAGGCGCCCGCTTCCAGGTGTCGGTGGATGTTCTCCACGACCACGATGGCGTCGTCGACGATGAAGCCGACGGCGATGATCAGCGCCACCAGGGTCAGGTTGTTGAGGGTGAAGCCGAGCACGTACATCGCCGCGAAGCTGGCGCTCAGGGACACCGCCAGCACCGTAGCGACGATCAGGGTCGCCGACAGCTGGCGGAGGAACAGGCCCATCACCAGCACCACCAGGCCAATGGTCAGCAGCAGGGTCAGTTCGACCTCGTGCAACGACGAGCGGATGGTCCGGGTGCGGTCGTTGAGCACGTCTACCTCGATGGTCGCCGGGAGCATCTCGCGCAGGCGTGGCAGCGCGGCCTGGATCGCGTCGGCGGTATCGACGATGTTCGCCCCAGGCTGGCGCAGGATCACCAGCGCCACCCCGGGCACCCCGTTCGGCCAGGCCTGCACGTAGTCGTCCTCGGGCGCCGAGACGATCCGCGCCACGTCCTTGAGGAACACCGGCGCGCCCTGGCGGTAGGCGACCACCAGGTCGTCATAGTCGCTGGCGTTGAACAACTGGTCGTTGGCCGCGAGGGTCGACACCCGCCCCTCGCCGTAGAGCGCACCCTTGGCCAGGTTGACGCTGGCCGACTGCAACGACTGGCGCAGGTCGGCCAGGGTCAGCTGGTAGGCGGCGAGCTTCTCCGGCTGGGCCTGGATGCGGATCGCCGGGCGCTGCTGGCCGACCACGAAGATCTGCCCCACGCCGTTCACCTGGCTGAGCTGGCGGGCGAGGATGGTCTCGGCGTAATCGCTGAGTTCGATCAGCGGCATCATCTCCGAGTTGACCCGCAGGATCATGATCGGGCTGTCCGCCGGGTTGACCTTGCGCCAGGTCGGCAGGTTCGGCATGTCCACCGGCAGCCGCCCGGCCGCGGCGTTGATCGCCGCCTGGACTTCCTGGGCGGCGACGTCGATGCTCTTGTCGAGGCTGAACTGCAGGGTCAGGGTGGTAGTGCCCAGGGCGCTGCTGGAGGTCATCTCGGTGATCCCGGGAATCGCGCTGAACTGCACTTCCAAGGGGGTGGCCACCGACGAGGCCATGGTTTCCGGGCTACCGCCGGGCAGCAAGGCGTTGATCTGGATGGTCGGGAAGTCCGCCTCCGGCAACGGCGCCACGCCGAGCCGGAGGAACGCCAGCAGCCCCAGCAGCAGCGAGGCCAGGGTCAGCAGCGCGGTGGCGATCGGGTGCCGTACGCACCAGCCGGAAATCCCGGCGCGCGGCGTCACGGCCGCCGCTCCGTGGCCTGGGCCAGGCTCGGGCGCGGCTCCTGGATATCGACCAGGGCGCCGGGCATCAGCCGCGAGTGGCCGTCCACCACCACCTGGTCACCGCTGGCCAGGCCTTCCACCACACTGAGGCCGTCGATGTCCTGGAGCACCCGCACCGGCACCGCCTCGACCCGGTCGGCGGCGACCCGGTAGACGAAATTGCCCTCCAGGCCGCGGCGCACCGCCTTGCTCGACAGCACCAACTGGTCGCGCCGGACCCCGGTGTGCAGGCTCACCGCGACGAACTGCCCGGGCCAGAGCCGGGCCTGGCGGTTATCGAAGGAGGCGCGCACGCGGATGGTGCCGGTGGAACTGTCGATCTGGTTGTCGATGGTCAGCAACCGGCCCTCGCCCAGCGCGCTCCCGCCGTCGCGGCTGTAGGCGCGCACCGCCGCCTCGCCGCCGAGCAGCGCCTGCAACTGGGGCAACTGTTCCTGTTGCAGGGAGAAGACTACGGAGATCGGTGCGATCTGGGTCACGCTGAACAGGCCGAGACTGTCGCCGACCCGCACCAGGTTGCCGACATCGACGTTGCGGATACCGACCTTGCCGGATACCGGCGAGGTGATCCGGGTGTAGGACAGGCGCACCCGCTCGGCGTTGATGGTGGCATCGTTGGCCTTCAGGGTCGCGCGCAACTGGTCGACCGTCGCCTGCTGCTGGTCCAGCAGTTGGCGTGACACCGCACGCTCGGCATACAGGCTGCGGTAGCGTTGCAGGTCCTGCTCGGCGGATTTCAGCTGGGCCTGGTTGCTCGCCCTGGAGGCCTGCGCCTGCTCCAGCGCGGCGACGACGGCGCGGTCATCGATGGTCGCCAGCAACTCGCCCGCCTCGACCATCTGCCCTTCGCTCACCAGCAGGCGGGTCAACTGGCCGTCGATCTGGGTGCGGATCACCACGTTGTGCAACGAAGTCACCGTGCCGATGCCGCTGACCTGTTGCTCGACGTCGCGCCGCTCCACCCGTGCCACGTTCACCGGGACCCTGGCCGGCGCGGGCGCCGCCTTCGCCCCGGCGTCGCCGCCGAGCCATGCCCAACCGCCGAAGGCGACCAGGCCCGCCGCCAGCACGCCCACCAGGACCCGTCCCCCACCACTGCGCAACGCCTGCATCTGTCCACCTTTCCCAGTGGCCGGCCTCGCGCGGCCGACTTCGTTCTTCTTTATAAGCAGCGCAGCGGGACCCCACCCTGACCCCTGAATGACAATCCTGTCAGTTTCGCCGGACACCCCGCGCTGGCAGGCCGCCCGGCGCTCTCGTAGACTTCGCTGAGTCCTTCCGGAGCCCGCTCGATGTCCCCACCCCCCGGCGCCCGCCGGCCCTGCCCCAGGGCCTACGCCCCCTGGCTGCTGTCGCTGGCGGCGACATTGCTGCTGGCAGTCGGCGCGGCGCTGGCGCAGTGGGACCTGGAGTCGATACTGAGCCGTGCCGAGCAGCGCTACGGCGAGCTAGGCGCGGCGAAATCACGCCTGGGCGACTGGGGCCGCCTGCTCGAACAGGGCGGCACGCTCGACGAAGCGGCCAAGCTGCGCGCGGTCAACGACTTCTTCAACCAGTCGCTACGCTTCACCGACGACATCGAAATCTGGCAGCAGGAAGACTACTGGGCGACTCCGGTCGAGGCGCTGGTCAAGGGCGCAGCCGACTGCGAGGACTACGCCATCGCCAAGTACGTGACCCTGCGTCGCCTCGGCGTCGCCAGCGACAAGCTGCGCATCACCTACGTCAAGGCCCTGCGCCTGAACCAGGCGCACATGGTGCTGACCTGGTACGCCAGCCCGGGCGCCGACCCACTGGTGCTGGACAACCTGATCGGCGAGATCCGCCCCGCTTCGCAACGCGACGACCTGTTGCCGGTGTACGCCTTCAATGCCGAGGGCCTCTGGCTGCCCGGCGCCGACGGCGGACGCCGGACCGGCGACAGCAAGAAGCTGTCGCGCTGGCAGGACCTGCTGACCAAGATGCGCGCCGAAGGCCTCGACCTCGACGCCCCCAAGGAGGATTGAATGTCACTGCTCAAGCAATTGTTCCTCGCCATCTGCCTGTTCCTCGTCGTCGCCTTCAGCGGCAGCTTCGTCAGCAGCGTGGAGAACTCCCGCGAGCAGTTGCGCGGCCAGTTGCGCTCCCACGCCCAGGACGCCGCCACCGCCCTCGGCCTGTCCCTGACGCCACACGTGGACGACCCGGCGATGGTGCAACTGATGGTCAGCTCGATCTTCGACAGCGGCTACTTCGCCAGCATCCGGGTGATCGACATCAAGAGCGGCAAGCCGCTGGTCGAGCGCGTGCAAGCGCATGCCGAGCGTACGGTGCCCGGCTGGTTCGAACGCCTGGTGGATCTCCAGCCCCAGGGTGGCGACGCGCTGATCATGCGCGGCTGGGAACAGGCGGCGCGGGTCGAGGTGGTCAGCCATCCGCAATTCGCCCTGGCGCGCCTGTGGGACAGCGCCCTGGGCAGCCTCTACTGGTTGCTGGCCTGCGGCGCGGTGAGCCTGCTGCTTGGCGGCTGGCTGCTGCGCCGCCAACTGCGCCCGCTCGACCAGATGGTGCGCCAGGCCCATGCCATCAGCCGGCGGGAATTCCTCAGCCTGCCCAGGCTGCCGCGCACGCCGGAGCTGCGCCGCGTGGTGCAGGCGATGAACCAGATGGTGGAGAAACTTCGCACGCTGTTCGCCGAGGAGGCCGCGCGTAGCGACAAGCTACGCGCCCAGGCCTACCAGGACAGTCTCACCGGCCTGCCCAACCGGCGCCTGTTCGACGCCCGCCTCAACGAACAGCTGGGTGCCGGCGAGCACGAGCATGCCGGGCAGCTCCTGCTGCTGCGCCTGAACGACCTGAACGGGCTGAACCAGCGTCTCGGCGGGCAACGCACGGATGAACTGATCCAGGCGGTCGCCCGCTTGCTGGTCGACTCCTGCGGCCAGCAAGGGCGCGCCGACTGGCTGCTGGCCCGCAGCCGCGGCGGCGAGTTCGCCGTGCTGGCTCCCGGTTGCTCCCGCGAGCAGGCCGAACGCCTGGCCGAGGAACTCTGCGAAGGCCTGGAGAACCTTGCCCGCACCGGTGCCAGCGATCTCACGCCGGTCGCCTATCTCGGTATCAGCGCGTTCGCCGAAGGCGACTCGCCCGCGGATCTCCTGGCCCGTGCCGACCAGGCCCTGGCCCAGGCCGAAAGCCAGCCCGCCCAGCCCTGGGCGAGCCAGGACGGCACCGCGCTCGCGGCGCTCAACGACAGCCAGGACTGGCACGACTGGATCGACCAGGCCCTGACGGAGCGCCGCCTGCTGCTCTATTTCCAGCCGGTGGTGGACTGCCTGGACACCCAGCGCGTCCTCCACCACAAGGTCCTCGCGCGCCTGCTCGACCCGCAGGCCACGGCCATCGCCGCCGGGCGCTTCCTGCCCTGGATAGAACGTTTCGGCTGGGCCGCGCGTCTCGACCTGGCGATGCTCGAACAGAGCCTGGAGCACCTGCGGCGCCATCCACGGCCGCTGGCGCTGAGCCTGTCGGCCGCCAGCGTCCGCAATGCGCAGGCGTTCGCCCCGCTACTGGCCCTGCTCAAGGCGCATCCGCAGGAGGCGCGCCAGCTGACCCTGGAACTGGACGAGCGGCACCTGCCAGCCGCGGCCGAACTGGAGCGCCTCAGCCAGGTCCTGCGCGAACTGGGCTGCGGTCTCGGCCTGCAGCATTTCGGCGGCCGCTTCAGCCTGATCGGCAACCTTACCCATCTGGGGCTGGCCTACCTCAAGCTGGACGGCTGCTACCTGCACGCCGTCGACCGGGAAGGCGACAAGCGGTTGTTCATCGAAGCGGTCTATCGCACCACCCACAGCATCGATCTACCGTTGATCGCGGAACAGGTGGAAACCCTCGGTGAACTCGAAGTACTGCGGGAAATGGGCTTGCGTGGCGCCATGGGACGCCTGTTCGGCAGCCCGGCGCCCTGGTCCGGGGATGCCTGATAGCGAGTCCGGAGCGGGTCGGACTCGCTTTACAGCGGATTCGGCATCGACGCCAGGCGCTCCCTCTCCGACAGAGAACGCGCCGGCGCGAGCCGACAGGTCCCCGTCATGAAACCGCCAGTCGCTGTTCCACCAGCACTCCCCCGTAAAGCGCGATCTGGGTCTTGGCATTGAGTTCGATGCGCAAGGCCACCGCGCGCTCGATGCCGATCTTCAGGTGCGGACCGAAGCGCGATACGTCCAGGCCGGCACGGATCATCATCTTCTCCACCCCTACGGTGGTTACCGTCACCAGCGTCTGGATGTCGTTCTGCAGGCTGTAGCGGGCCAGCGCGCGCATCGCCTCCAGCGTACAGTCGGAAAAGCCCAGCGAGCCTTTCTGTCCAGAGTTGATGGCGAAACGGCTGAGTTCCCAGATGTGCGGCGAGCAAGGCGCTTCCTTGCCGTGCAGAAGCTCCGGGAAGGTGTTCTTCAGCATGTAGGGGCCAGTGGTATCGAGAATTCGCCAGCAACCGAAAACCTGGGCTTCAGGAGTATCTTCCTGGATCAACATGTAATAAGGACTGAGTGCGTCATAACCATCGATTTCCATCTCGTCGATGACACTAACGTCCCAGCCTTTGCGCTCCTTGAACACTTGAGCACGCAACTTGTGCATCTCGCCCAGCAGTTTTTTATCGAACTCTTCGCGCCGACCAATTTGTACGATCATCTTCACTTCCTCCAAATAGGAAGCTGAAGAATTTATGCAAATTTCATAATTTTATAACTAGCAAATGAGATAGATTTCGGTGAACCCGGACCCTTGCTAGGCTCGAAGAAACGTCCGAAAAGATCAGAGCAATGGCTTCACACGAGAGAACACAGCCCCAAAACATGGCCTTCCGGGCAAAGGCCACCCGCACCGCCCGACGGGAAAGCCAGGAAACTTTCTGGAGCCGCTTCGGGATAAGCCAATCCTGCGGCAGTCGTTTCGAGAATGGCGAGAACCTGCCCTTCCCTATATACCTGCTTTTGCATTTCTATATAGAAGGGCAAATTACCGATCGCCAGCTCGCCGACCTGAGAGGCAAGATCAGAGAGTAATAAGACCCAAATTAACGGCCATAATGGCCGCTACGCGGCGGGAGGTCACACCGAACTTCCGCCGAATATTTCCCATATGGAAGTTCACATTGGCTTCCGAGCAGTTGCAGATAACCGATATCTCCCAACTGGTCTTGCCGATGGCGCACCACTGCAACACTTCCTTCTCCCGGCTGGTCAGAACCACCGGTTTGCTGACCGGATGTTCGAAGGCCAGTCCGGCACCGCTCTGCAGTGCGTAGTCCTTGAGCATCCACAGGGTCGGCAGGACCGACTCCATGAAACGGTTGGCCTCGGCCCGGTTTTCCGCTTCCACGCTGAGGCTCAGCGCGCCGAGTTCGCCGCGCGCACCATGCAGCGGCATGGTCAGCCCATACACCAGGCCGGCCGCCGAGGCTTCCTCGAAGAACTCGTGCTGCTTTCGCGTCTGGTAGATGGACGGTTCCCAGAAAATCGGCAGTACGCTCTGGGTACAGTGACTGACCGTTGGGTCGACCCGCGCGTAGCCAGCCCGGTCGTAATGCTCGCGCCAGGCGGCCGGGTAGTTGCCGACGATGAAGGCGTTCTCGTAGTCCTGGCTGTCCTTAGGCAACAGGCCGAAGAGGATCTTCGAGAATCCAAGGTCGCTCGCCATCTTCTGCAGGATGGCGCTCCACTCCAATTTTCCACTTGAGCGTTCCAGCTCAAGAAAACCGTCAACCAAGGCCATAGCGCTACGTTCTTCTTAAACTATTAACCAATCAGCCAAATATGGATTCGGCACCCGATATCCGGCACGTTGTACGGCAGTCCGAGAATCCCGGCTTCCTGCCGAGGCGCATGCGCCCGTGCCCGACGACCCCTGAAGATGTCCAGTCAGCCCACTCTATAGAGTTGGCGTTGTGCCGGAAAGGCACATTTCAGTCCCACTTAACAATAGACCGCGGCGTTTGATGCACCTAGTACGATACCCGTCCTAGAGGGTAAGCAAACGTTTAAATGTGATCTAGATCACATTTTATGCGAACTGAATACCCAGTCACACCTGGTCCCCGGGTTCACTGTCGGCCCATCGCCAAGCGTGCGACCGCTCTCGGCCGGGCGATCCGAGGCGCAGACGTCTGTGCGCGGCGCACGGGCAAAGGCACAGCGCCACGGCCAAGGGGGCGACCTCGCGGCGTCAGGCCTGCCGGGCACGGACCCGGCGACATAGCCACTTTTCCAGTTCGGCGACACAGAACAGGCCGAGCCCGGCCAGCAGCACCCGCGCCCACTCGCCCGGGGCCAGGCCGACCGAGCCGAACAGCGCCTGCAACGGCGGCGCGTAGGTATAGAGCAGTTGCAGCACCACGCAGGCGGCGATCGCCAGCAAGACCTGGCGGTTGCCGAACAGGCCCTCGCGGCTGAGCACCGAATCGTAGATATGCCGGCTGTTGAGCAGGTAGAACATCTCGCACACCACCACGCTGTTCACCGCCATGGTCCGCGCGCGCTCCAGCCCGGTGCCATGCTCCAGCTCCCAGAGGAACAGGCCCAGGGCGCCCGCCATCATCAGCAGCGAGACCAGCAGCACCCGCCAGACGAAGAACAGCGACAACAGGGGCTCCGCCGGCGGGCGCGGCGGACGCTGCATCAGGCCGCGCTCGGCCGGATCGAAGGCCAGCGCCAGGCCCAGGGTGCTGGAGGTGACCATGTTGATCCAGAGGATCTGCGCCGGCGTCATCGGCAGGGTCAACTGGAACAGGATCGCGGCGATCACGATCAGCGCCTCGCCACCGTTGGTCGGCAGCATGAAGAGGATGAATTTCTTCAGGTTGTCGTAGACCGCCCTTCCCTCGCGCACGGCATTGGCGATGGTGGCGAAATTGTCGTCGGCGAGGACCACCTCGGCCGCCTCCTTGGCCGCCTCGGTGCCCTTGTTGCCCATCGCTACGCCGACGTCGGCGCGCTTCAGCGCCGGCGCATCGTTGACCCCGTCGCCGGTCATCGCCACCACCTCGCCGCTGGCCTGCAGGGCCTGCACCAGGCGCAGCTTGTGCTCGGGGCTGGCGCGGGCGAACACATCGACGCCCGGCAGCACTTCGCGCAGGCGCTGGTCGTCGAGCAGTTCGATCTCCGCGCCGGTCAGCGCCGGCCGGTCGATGCCGATCCCGAGCATGGCGCCGATCGCCCGCGCGGTGTCGACGTGGTCGCCGGTGATCATCTTCACCGCGATACCCGCCGCCTGGCATTCGGCGACCGCGGCCACGGCCTCCTCGCGCGGCGGATCGATGATGCCCACCAGGGCCAACAGGGTGAAGCCATGTTCCACGTCGGCGAAATCCAGCGTGCGCTGCTCTGCCGGCATCGCCCGCCGGGCGATGGCCAGCAGGCGCAGGCCGCGAGCGGCGGTGTCGGTGGCCAGGCGCCGCCAGTAATCCGGGTCGAGCGACCGCACCGAGTCGCCCACCCGTTCAGCCTCGCACATGTCGAGGATGCGCTCCGGCGCGCCCTTCAGGTAGACCATCGCCTGGCCCGCGTGGTCGTGGTGCAGGGTGGCCATGAAGCGATGCTCGGACTCGAACGGAATCGCATCGCTGCGTGGCCGTTCCGCCGCCAGCGCCTGCGGATCGAGGCCCAGCTTGAGGCCGAGGCTGAGCAGCGCGCCTTCGGTGGGGTCGCCCTCCAGTTGCCATGCCTCGCCCTCCTGGTGCAGGCGCGCCTCGTTGCACAACAGCGCCGCGCGACCGATCTCCTGCAGATCGTCGCGTCCGGCGGGATCGAGGCCTTCGCCGTTGTGGCTGAAACCACCCAGCGGAGCGTAGCCGGCGCCGCTGACCTCGATCACCTGGTCGGCGGTGACGATACGCTGCACGGTCATCTCGTTGCGGGTCAGGGTGCCGGTCTTGTCCGAGCAGATCACCGTCACCGAACCCAGCGTCTCCACCGCCGGCAGGCGGCTGACGATGGCGTTGCGCCGGGCCATGCGCTGTACGCCGAGGGCGAGGATCACCGTCATGATCGCCGGCAGCCCCTCGGGAATCGCCGAGGCGGTCAGCGCCACCACCAGCATGAACATGTCCACCATCGGCTGGCCCTGCCAGAGGGTGCCGAGGACGAAGGTGGCGCCGGCCAGCAGCAGGATCGCCAGGGCCAGCCAGCGACTGAAGCTGGCGATCTGTCGCAGCAGCGGAGTGGCCAGGGTGCGGACTTCGCGCAACAGCGTACCGATCCGGCCCAGTTCGGTATCCCCGGCGGTGGCGACCACCACTCCGCGCGCCTGGCCGCTGGTCACCAGGGTGCCGGAATAGGCCATGCAACGGCGGTCGCCGAGCAGCGCGTCGATGGCCACCGCGACGCAGCCCTTCTCCACCGGCACCGACTCACCGGTCAGGGCCGACTCGTCGACATGGAAGTTCTTCGTTTCGAACAGCCGCAGGTCGGCCGGCACCCGGTCGCCGGAGGCCAGCAGCACCACGTCGCCCGGTACCAGGCGTTCAGCGTCCAGCGCCTGGCGCTGGCCGTCGCGCAGGACCAGGGCATGCAGCGAAAGCATGTCGCGGATGGCGTCCAGCGCGTTGGCCGCCTTGCCCTCCTGGACGAAACCGATCAGCGCGTTGACCACCACCGCCAGGAGGATTACCGCACTGTCCACCCAGAAGCCGAGCAGCGCGGTGACCAGCGAGGCGAACAGCATCATGTACAGCAGGACGTTGTGGAACTGCCGCAGCAAGCGCAGCAGCGGCCCCTGGCGTTTCGGCGCGGGCAACCGGTTGTAGCCGTGCGCCGCCAGGCGGCGGGCGGCCTCGTCCGCGTCCAGGCCGGCGGCGGAGCTGTGCAATCGTTCCAGCACCCGTTGCGGCGGGCTGGCATGGGCGTCGCGGGAAGACAGGGGTGGGATGCCGTTCATGGGATTCCTGCGCCTCGTTCTGATGAACAGAACTATCGGGCAGGCCTGCGCCGCAACGTTTGACCTGTCTCAAACGGATGCTTGCAGTTGAAAGCATCTGGCCGGGGAAAACTTTTCCGGATGTTGCGCGGCACCTCGCCCCACGTGGCGAGGTGC
>NZ_KV828511.1:86572-99317 GCF_001836405.1 Pseudomonas sp. HMSC057H01
GCACCTCGCCCCACGTGGCGAGGTGCCGCGCCCTCCTAGAGGCTCATGTGCAGCAGCGGGAACGGCCGCCCCGCCGAGTCGGTCGCGGAGCGGCCGGTCTGGCGGAACCCATAGTGTCGATAGAAACCGCAGGCCTGCGGGTTCTGCTCGTTGACATCGACGCTCAGGCGCGGCCAGGTCGCCCGCGCATGATCGAGCAGGCGTCGGCCGATACCCCGGCCGCGCAGCCCGGGTTCGACGAAGAGCATCTCGACATGCGTCTGGTTCAGGCCAATGAAGCCCTGGGCCACGCCGTCGTCGTCGACCAGCACCCAGACCTCGACGGCCGGCAGGTACAGGTCGCGGACCTGTGGGTAAAGCTCGACGATGTCCGCTTCACTGAGAAAGTCGTGGGTCGCGCGGACGGAACGTTCCCACAGGTCGACCAATGCCGTGTTGTCGGCGTCGACGCGCTTGCGAATGTGCATGCTGGATTCCTTTATCCGAAAGATTCCAGGTAGAACGAAAGGCAGCCGCGACCGCCAGGCCGGGCGCCACGCTGAGGTTCGTCGCCTGGATGCCCGTGGCGCGAATCAACGCATGGACGGTGCACAGCGGCGGCGACGAGGGAGGAAGGGAGCGCCATCCTAGAAGAAAACGACCGGTCGGAACAGCCGCTCTTCCCATGCTTTTCCCGAAACGACGAATGAACGACACTGCGCCCGACTCTCTTTCCCGGTATCGCCCATGCCCAGCTCCCCGCTTCCTTCCGGCCGCAGGCTGCCCGCTTGCGCCTTCGCCGACATCGGCGAGCCCTACGCCGTGTTTCAGGCTCCCGGCGGCGTGCTCCTCGCGGTGGCCAGCGCCTTTCATGGGCAACACCCGGGCCGACAGCTCGACGTCTACGAACAGAGCCTGCGCCTGTACCGCGGCGGCGACCTCGAATGCATCGCCGTCCTGCCGGACCTGGGCTTTCCGCTCAACGCCATCGCCTGGCACCCGAGCCGGCCCGTACTGGTGATCGGCGGCGGACGCTACGACGGCGGCGCCTTCTTCGAAGGCGGTCTGCTGGCCTGGGACTACGCGAGCGGCAAGATCCAATCGCTGCTCGCCGACAACCGCGAAGTGCTCGCCTGCGACTTCGAGGACGACGGCCGGCGCCTGGCCTTCACCGTCGCCCCCAGCGACGACCTGGAGGACCGACCGTTGTTCCGCCAGCGCCATTCGCTAGCCTTTCCGGTCGACGCCCCACTGGTGCTGGACGACCTGCCCGGCACCCGCCTGCCCTTCGACTGGGCCCTCTACCCTGCCTCGACACAACGCGAAGCAGCGCTGCCGATCCTGGAAAACCTCGCCCTGGGCAAAGATCGGCGGTTCCTGCATCGTCCACCGGTATGGGACCTGTGCTTTCTCGACGGACAACGCCTGGCCATCGCCCGCGCCAGCCCCCGGCTCGAGCTCTGGAATCTGGCCAACGACAGCCTGCGCAGCTTCGAACTGGCCGAACGGGGCCAGTGCCTGCAGGTCTTCCATAACGCCACGGACGACAGCCTGCTGGTCAATCTGCAACTTGGGTATGCCGCCCAGCGACTGTTCAAGGTGCCGCTAACGCCGGGACAACCGCTGCTCCTGAGCGACTGCCGCCATCTGCTGGCGCAATCCGCCCAAGGCGGTTTTCTCGCCCGCCAGATCGCCCTCGAGGGCAAAGACCTGGAAGACCTCGTGCTCGACCCAGCCGGCCGGATCGTCCACAGGCGCCGTCTCGGACACTACGACCTGTTCAACCACCATCTGCGCATCGACCGCGGCGAAGCCTTCTTCTACCTGGCCGGCAATCCGCCGGAGCAGCACCAGGACAAAGGCCTGTTCCGCCTCGACCCGCAGACCTTCAAGACCCGCGAAGTGCTACGCCTGGAGCGCCACCCGGAGCACTTCAACAACCTGCACGGCTGCCTGCTGGGCAATCGCCTGCTGCTCAACGCCAAGGTCTACAACTCGCCGCATCACGCCTACGGTACCCAGCGCCTGACCTGCTACGACCTGGAGAGCCGCGGCACGCTCTGGGGCGCGACCCTGTCCGCCCAGGTCAGCGCCTTCGCGCCGTTGCCCGGCGGACAATGGATCGCACTGGCGCTGGTCGATGGTCAGGTCGAGGTACGCGACCTCGCCAGCGGCGAATGTCGCTGGCGCTACCGCACGGCAGACGCCATACCGCTGTGCCTGGCAGTCAGCGACAAACTCCTCGCCATCGGTTTCAGCCACGGCGGAGTCAGCCTCCTGCAGGTCGCGGCGGATGGCCAGCTCATCGGTCCTCCAGGCGCCAACCCGCGGCAGTAGCCCGCAGTTCGCCGTCCAGCGCCAGGTGGCGGAGAAACACCGGGTCGTGGGACACCACCAGCAAGGCCCCACGGTACTGCCCGAGCATGCTTTCCAGGGCCTGCCGCGCAGCCAGGTCGAGGTGGTTGTCCGGTTCGTCGAGCAGTAGCAACTGCGCCGGCCGGTCGGCGTAGAGCACCAGGGCCAGGGCCGCCTTCAGGCGTTCGCCGCCGCTCAGCGTCGCGCACGGCTGGGCGAGCCGTTCAGCCGGCAAGCCGAGTTGCGCCAGGCGCGTGCGCAGCCAGCTTTCGCCGCGACTGCGATTGACCTCCAGCAACTGCTCCAGCACGCCTCGCCCGTGGTCCAGCACGCTCAGCCGCTGGTCGAGATAGGCGGCGCCCACCGTCACCGCGCAGGTTCCCGCCAGCGGCGCCCGTTGCCCGGCCAGCAGCCGCAGCAGGGTCGACTTGCCGCTGCCGTTCGGGCCGACCAGCGCCAGCCGTCGCGGACCGCTCAGGAGCAGGTCGATTTCGCGCAACGGCCCGCGCAGATGCGGCAGGACCACGCCCTTCAACTCGACGATCCGGCGCTGTGCCGCCAGTTCGGCATCGGGCGAATCGAGCAGCAGCGGCGACGCCTCCTCGACCTCCCTGGCAGCCTCGCGCACCTCGCGGTCGAGGCGCTCGCGCTCCGCCTGGTGGGCATTGCGCAGCTTGCCGGCGCTGACCTCGCTACGTTCCCTGAACCCACCGAGCAGGATCTTCGCCTGGTTCGCCGTCTTGCCTTCGCGCCGGCCGCTGGCCTGGCGCCGCTCCTGGCGCTGCTGCTGTTCGCGCATGGCCAGGGTCTGCCGCTTGCGCTCCAGACGATGCCGGTCCAGGCGGCGCTCGGCGGCCTCGCGCGCCTCCTCCCGGAGCTGTGCGTAGAAGGAATAGCCGCCGCCATAGCTGCGCAGGCCGAGGGTCGACAACTCGACGATCCGCTGCATGCCCTCGAGCAGTTCGCGGTCATGGCTGACCAGCAGCAGGCCGCCGTCCCAGGCCGCCAGCCGCGCCCGCAACAAGGCGCGCGCCGGCCCGTCGAGAGGGTTGCTCGGTTCGTCGAGGATGAGGAAGTCGGCGTCGTCGAGGAATGCGCCGAGCAGCGCTACGCGCATGCATTCGCCGCCGCTCAGGCGTTCGCTCGGGGTATCCGCGCGGAGATGGCCGAGCCCCTCGGCGGCCAGGGCGTCGGCCAGGCGTTGGCGGATGTCCCAGCGCTCGCCCAGGCATTCGTAGTCGGCGTCGTCGAGGCTACCCGCCTCGATCCGCGCCAGCGCCTCCAGCCATGGGCGGACGCCAGCCAGGTCGGCGACGGTCGGATAGTCGGCCGGATCGAGCTGCTGCGCCAGGTAGCGCACGCGCCCCTGGCGCCGGACGCTGCCGCTGGACGGCTGCAAGTGTCCGGCGAGCAGGCGCGCGAGCAGCGACTTGCCGACGCCGTTGCGTCCCACCAGCCCGGTGTGCCGGGTGTCGAAGGTTTCGTCGAGATCGGAAAACAGAAGGCTGCCGTCCGGCAGCTGGAAAGAGACGCCATCAAGCGTCAGGGTCGACGTATTCGTCATGGATACCCCCTTGATGCATGCATTCCCCCGGGCCCTCGGGCCAGGGACGGAAAACCGGCCGTGCGGACACGGCAGCATCAATTGCGCATCGGACGAACACCTCGTACGGAAGGAAAGACCGCGGCAGTCTACTCCGCCCATGCGGTCCCGCCAATCGGGCATACTTTTCGCTTTCGACAGACACGACCGACCGACATGGCCAGACTGCGCATCGCCGAACTCTTCGAACGGGAACCCTCGCGCTGGGGCGGCCGTGGCGACCCCTACCTCTGGCAGGAAATGGCCGGGCAACTGGCGGACGCGCCCTGGCCGGCCTCCGCCGCGGCCCTGGAACGCCTGCTCGGCGAGACCTTCGAGCGCCTCAGCGGCCATCCGCTGGAATACGATGCCCTGATCTACCTCGCGCGCCACGCCCACGGCGGCATGTCCAGCGGCATGGTCAGCCCGGAGTTCTGGCGCGAAACGGCGATCCCGGAACTGCTCGACCGCTATCGGCGGCGGCGCTCCTGGTTGAGATGGTTGCGCCGGTAGGTATCCTCCCCCATCGCCGCGATCTGCCCCTCGATCAGGGCATCGAATGGCTTCAGCAGGGCTTCGTGGGTACGCGGCGCCTCCAGTTCGTCGAGCGCCGCGGCGATTGCCTCGATGGTCGACAGCGCGCCCTCTCCCGGCGCCTTGCGCAGGCGATAACGCGACGCCATGCCTTCGGCCAGGCTCACCCGCGGCAGGGCCGCCAGGGCCGGGTTCAGGTGCAGCAGCTTGCGCGCCTTGCGCCAGGTGCCGTCCGGCACCACCAGCAGGAGGGGCTCACCGGCGGCCTCGGCGGCCATCCCCGCCAGCGCTCGCGCCTGCTCGCCGGGAAACAGCAGGCAGGCCCGGTAGCCCGGCACTCGCCAGGTCTCCTCGGCGAAACGCTCGCCGACCCGCAATTCCGCATTGCGCAAGCCGAGCACGGCCAACCCTGCGGTATTCAGCGCGTGCCCGACCTCGCTGGGGTGCTGCAGGACCAGCACCCGCGTACGCGACGGCAAGGAGGGAATCAATGCGCAGAGGCAGTGGCTGGCGGGGCGAGCGCAACGCTCGCAGCGGATACGTGACATGGGACGACTCCTGGAAGGGGCCCAGTGTGCCACAGGCGGAGAGGCATTCTCTCGCTCGCAAAAACGTCATATTTCCGACGAATGGCAGCAACTTTCTTCACCCATTAAGAATAACGACGAATTTTTGTCGTTCGATGAAAAAATACAATCGTCCCGCCCTCTCAACTCCCGTCCGTCCGCGCCGAAGACTGGGATGAGCCCCTCTCTATCCAAGGATGTTTCTCATGTTCACTCGCAAGTACCGACAGATGAACGCCGACTTGCAACAGCAACTCGCCGCCGAGCGCCTGCACATGGCAGCGCTGGACCGCTCCATGGCGCGCGTGGAGTTCGACCCCGACGGCAACATCATCGATGCCAATGAGAATTTCCTGACCCTGCTGGGCTACCGCCGCGACGAGATCCTCGGCAAACCGCATCGCCAGCTTTGCGACGGCGCCTACGCGCAATCGGAAGACTACCGGCGCTTCTGGGAACGCCTGCGGCGCGGCGAACACTTTTCCGGCCGCTGCAAGCGCATTACCCGCGAGGGCCGGCCACTCTGGCTGGAAGCCACCTACAACCCCGTACGCGACGGGCAGGGTCGACTGCTCAAGGTGGTCAAGTACGCCAGCGACATCGATGCCATCGTCCACCAGGAACACGAGATGCAGAGCAAGCTGGATGCCCTGTCCCGCTCGATGGCGATGATCGAGTTCGACCTCGACGGCAATGTCCTCGCGGCCAACGACAACTTCCTCGCCACCATGGGCTATGGCCGAGCCGAGCTGGCCAGCGCCAACCACCGTCAGTTCTGCGAACCGGGCTACCGCGACGGCCCGCAGTACGCCGACCTCTGGCGCCGCCTGAACCGCGGCGAGTACGTTACCGGGCAGTTCCGCCGGGTCCACCGCAACGGCCAGCCGGTCTGGCTGGAAGCCAGCTACAACCCGGTCTACGACGCCGACGGCAAGCTGTTCAAGGTGGTCAAGTTCGCCAGCGACGTCAGCGACCGCATGCGCCGCTACCAGGCCGAGGCGGACAACGCCCACCAGGCCCACACCCTGTCCACCGAGACCCGCACCGTCGCCGAACACGGCGCGCTGATCATCCAGAGCGCGGTGGAGGAAATGCTCAAGATCGCGAATACCCTGGATGCTTCCTCGCTGAACATCGGCGAACTGTCACAGCACTCGCAACAGATCACCTCGATCGTCAACACCATCCGCGAGATCGCCGAGCAGACCAACCTGCTCGCCCTCAATGCCGCCATCGAGGCCGCCCGCGCCGGCGACCAGGGTCGCGGCTTCGCCGTGGTGGCCGACGAGGTGCGGCAACTGGCGGAGCGCACCAGCAAGTCGACCAAGGAGATCGCCGACATGATCGGTCGCATCCAGACCGGCACCCGCAGCGTCATCGACGACATGCAGCACAGCCAGGAACAGGCACGGCGCGGCGTGGAGCTGGCCAACGAGGCCGGCACGGCGATCCTCGGCATCCGCGAGAGCACGCACAAGGTGGTGGAGGCGGTGCAGCAGTTCTCGCGCACCCTCAACGCCGATCTCTAGGGCTCAGGCCAGGCTCATCTGCGTCCGCAACTGGTCGCGGAAGGCCTGGATCAGCGGCTCGCGCGAGCGGCCGCGGCGGAGGATCAGGGAGAATGGCGCCTGGTAGCCGAAGGTCGCCGGCAGCAGGGCGCGCAGACGGCCCTGCTCGACCCACGGGTGGGCGTAGTGCTCCGGCAGGTAGCCGATGTAGCCGCCGGACAGGATCAGGATCAGTTGCGCCTCCATGCTCTCCACCGTCCCCGCGCTGTGCTTGAAGCCGTGCCGGGCCAGCTCGGCCTGGCTCCAGTAGCCGCGGCCGACCATGCGTTGCTGGGTGATCAGGTCGGCGGGAATCCTCCGCCCGTCGAACAGCGGATGCCGGTCGCTGCAGTACAGCCAGTGCTGTTCGCGGTACAGCGGCTGGTAGACCAGTCCGTTCATGCGACTGGAAAAGGCGCCGATGGCCAGGTCCTGGCGGTTCTCCAGCACGCTCAGTTGCAGTTCGTAGGGGCTCTGCACCAGCAGGTGCAGGTGCACCGCCGGGTGTTCGCGGCTGAAGGCGCCGATCACCTCGGCCAGCGGCAGCGCCGGGTCGCTCACCGTGGAATCGAGCACACCGAGGTTCAGGGTGCCGCGCAGCTCGCCCTTCAACGCCAGCGCGTAGCGTCCGAAGCCTTCCAGTTCGCCGAGGATGCGCAGGGTCTCCTGGTGGAACAGCTCGCCCTTGCTGGTCAGGCTGAAGCCGCCGCGGCCACGGTGGCAGAGCACGATGCCGAGCTGGTTCTCCAGTTGGCTCATGTAGGTGCTGATCGCCGAGGTCGACAGGTTCAACTCCTGCTGGGCGGCGGCGAAGCCCTGGTGGCGCACCACCGCGGCGAAGATGCGCAACAGGCGCAGGTCGGGCAAGGCGTTGGACACGGCGACTCCGGTTTGCGGGGCGAGGATTTCGAACTGCGGGCCGAGGCAAAGGCCGCCGTCCGGGCTCGGCGGCGAAGTCTAGCCGCTTCGCCGTTAGTTTAGAAATCTCTGAACTGATTATTTGTAGCCAGCGATTTGACTCGCTACCGGCTGTGAAGAGAATCCGTCCGACCCCTAAAACAACCACAACGACCGTGAGGCCACCCCGTGGACAAGAATCTCCACCAGCCCCTGGGCGGCAATGAAATGCCCCGCTTCGGCGGCATCGCCACCATGATGCGCCTGCCCCATGTCCAGTCCCCCGCCGAACTCGACGCCCTCGATGCCGCCTTCGTCGGCGTGCCCCTCGACATCGGCACCTCGCTGCGCTCCGGTACCCGCTTCGGCCCCCGCGAGATCCGCGCCGAATCGGTGATGATCCGTCCCTACAACATGGCCACCGGCGCCGCCCCCTTCGACTCGCTGAACGTGGCGGACATCGGCGACGTCGCGATCAACACCTTCAACCTGCTGGAAGCCGTGCGCATCATCGAGCAGGAATACGACCGCATCCTCGGTCACGGCATCCTCCCGCTGACCCTCGGCGGCGACCACACCATCACCCTGCCGATCCTCCGCGCGATCAAGAAGAAGCACGGCAAGGTCGGCCTGGTCCACATCGACGCCCACGCCGACGTCAACGACCACATGTTCGGCGAGAAGATCGCCCACGGCACCACCTTCCGCCGCGCGGTGGAAGAAGACCTGCTGGATTGCGACCGCGTGGTGCAGATCGGCCTGCGCGCCCAGGGCTACACCGCCGAGGACTTCAACTGGAGCCGCAAGCAGGGCTTCCGCGTGGTGCAGGCCGAGGAGTGCTGGCACAAGTCGCTGGAGCCGCTGATGGCCGAGGTCCGCGAGAAGGTCGGCGGCGGCCCCGTCTACCTGAGCTTCGACATCGACGGCATCGACCCGGCCTGGGCGCCCGGCACCGGCACCCCGGAAATCGGCGGCCTGACCACCATCCAGGCGATGGAAATCATCCGCGGCTGCCAGGGCCTGGACCTGGTCGGCTGCGACCTGGTCGAAGTCTCACCGCCCTACGACACCACCGGCAACACTTCGTTGCTGGGCGCCAACCTGCTCTATGAAATGCTCTGCGTCCTCCCGGGCGTGGTGCGTCGCTGAGCCGTAGCGCGACCATGACCGACGACCGCGTCGAACAGGTGCTGGAGGCCGCCCGCCGACTGGTGGCGGCCTTCGCCCGCAACGATGCCGAGGCCTATTTCGCCGCCTTCAGCGAGGACGCCAGCTTCATCTTCCACAACTGGCCTCAGCCGCTGCGCTCGCGCGCGGCCTACCGCGAGTTGTGGGAGCGCTGGCGACGCGAGGACGGCTTCGAAGTGCTGGCGTGCGAATCCAGCAATACCTGCGTCAGCCTGCAAGGCGACCTGGCGATCTTCAGCCACGATGTCGCCACCCGGCTGCGCCTCCAGGGAACGGAAAGCCTGAACCGGGAACGGGAAACCATCCTGTTCCGCCTAGAACAACAAGAAGGCCGTTGGCTGGCCTGCCATGAGCACTTGTCGGCGATGCCGGAGTATCTGCCATCGACTAGCTAGCTCTCCCGGGAGAACGTCATGGATAACAACAATAACCAACACGCAATCACACGCATCGAAACCTTCGGGGTCGAACAGATTCCCGACCACGAACGCAACGCCACGCCGGTCGATCTGTTCCGCATGATCTTCGGCGGCGCCAATACCTTCGCCACCGCCGTGCTCGGCAGCTTTCCGGTGCTCTTCGGGCTGTCCTTCCAGGCCGGACTGTGGGCGATCCTGCTGGGCGTCACGCTGGGCGCGCTGATCCTCGCCCCGATGGGCCTGTTCGGCCCGCTCAACGGCACCAACAACGCGGTCTCCTCCGGCGCGCACTTCGGCGTGCACGGGCGCATCGTCGGCTCCTTCCTCTCGCTGCTGACCGCCATCGCCTTCTTCTCGCTCTCGGTGTGGAGTTCCGGCGACGCCCTGGTCGGCGGCGCCCGGCGCCTGGTCGGCCTGGAAGAGAGCGAACGGAACCTGGGCCTGGCCTACGGCCTGTTCGCCGTGCTGGTGCTGACCGTATGCATCTACGGCTTCCGCTTCATGCTGCTGGTCAACAGGATCGCCGTGTGGGCCGCCAGCCTGCTGTTCCTGCTCGGCCTGTTCGCCTTCGCCGGCCCCTTCGACGCCGCCTACGCCGGCAGCGTGCAGCTCGGCCAGCCGGGCTTCTGGGCCGCCTTCATCGGCGCCACCCTGCTGGCCATGAGCAACCCGATCTCCTTCGGCGCCTTCCTGGGCGACTGGGCCCGCTACATCCCACGCCAGACCTCGCAGGCACGGATCATGCTGGCGGTGATCGGCGCGCAACTGGCGACCCTGGTTCCCTTCCTGTTCGGCCTCGCCACCGCGACCATCGTCGCCGTCCGCGCGCCGGACTACATCGCCGCCAACAACTACGTCGGCGGCCTGCTGGCCATCGCTCCCGGCTGGTTCTTCCTGCCGGTATGCCTGATCGCGGTGATCGGCGGCATGTCCACCGGCACCACTTCGCTGTACGGCACCGGGCTGGACATGTCCAGCGTGTTCCCGCGCCTGCTCTCGCGGGTGCAGGCCACGGTGCTGATCGGGGTCGCCTCGATCGGCTTCATCTTCGTCGGCCGCTTCGCCTTCAACCTGGTGCAGAGCGTCTCCACCTTCGCCGTGCTGATCGTCACCTGCACCACCCCGTGGATGGTGATCATGCTGATCGGCCTGCTGACCCGTCGCGGCTTCTACCGCCCGGACGACCTGCAGGTGTTCACCCGCGGCCAGCGCGGCGGCGCCTACTGGTTCGAGCACGGCTGGAACTGGCGCGGAATGGGCGCCTGGATTCCCAGCGCGGCAGCCGGCCTGGCCTTCGTCAACCTGCCGGGGCAATTCGTCGGTCCGCTCGGCGAACTGGCCGGCGGCATCGACCTCAGCCTGCCGGTCGCCCTCGGCCTGGCCGCCCTGCTCTACCTGGCACTGCTGCGCCTGTTCCCGGAACCGCCTTGCGTCTACGGCCCGCGAGGACCGCGCTGGGTACGCGCGCACGGCACGCGGAGGGCCCCTGCGATAGCCACCGCCTGAGGCGGGGTACACACACGGCGGGACGCCAGCGTCCCGCGCTTCCGGCGCCTCGCCGGAAACAACAATGACAATGAGAAACTTGGGAGACCTGATATGGCCCTCGACATATTCGTCGTTCTGATCTACGCCGCGGGCATGATCGCGCTGGGCTGGTACGGCATGCGCCGCGCCAAGACCCGCGACGACTACCTGGTGGCCGGCCGCAACCTCGGCCCCGGCTTCTACCTGGGAACCATGGCCGCCACCGTCCTCGGCGGCGCCTCCACCATCGGCACCGTGCGCCTGGGCTACGTCCATGGCATCTCCGGCTTCTGGCTGTGCGGCGCGATCGGCCTCGGCATCGTCGGCCTCAGCCTGTTCCTGGCCAAGCCGCTGCTGAAGCTGAAGATCTACACCGTCACCCAGGTCCTGGAGCGTCGCTACAACCCCGCCGCGCGCCACGCCAGCGCCCTGATCATGCTGGTCTACGCACTGATGATCGGCGCCACCTCGACCATCGCCATCGGCACCGTCATGCAGGTCCTGTTCGGCCTGCCGTTCTGGGTCTCGATCCTGATCGGCGGCGGCGTCGTGGTGCTCTACTCCACCATCGGCGGCATGTGGTCGCTGACCCTGACCGACATCGTGCAGTTCCTGATCATGACCGTTGGCCTGGTGTTCCTGCTGATGCCGCTGTCGATCAACGACGCCGGCGGCTGGGACGCCCTGGTGGCCAAGCTGCCGGCCAGCTACTTCGACTTCACCGCGATCGGCTGGGACACCATCGTCACCTACTTCCTGATCTACTTCTTCGGCATCTTCATCGGCCAGGACATCTGGCAGCGGGTGTTCACCGCCCGCAGCGAGACCGTGGCCAAGGTCGCCGGCTCCGCCGCCGGTATCTACTGCGTGCTCTACGGCATGGCCGGGGCGCTGATCGGGATGGCCGCCAAGGTCCTGCTGCCGGACCTGGAGAACGTCAACAACGCCTTCGCCAGCGTGGTCGAGCACAGCCTGCCGAACGGCATCCGCGGCCTGGTCATCGCCGCCGCCCTGGCGGCGCTGATGTCCACCGCCAGCGCCGGCCTGCTGGCGGCGTCCACCACCGTCACCCAGGACCTGCTGCCGCGCCTGCGCCGCGGCCGCGGCCAGTCCGACAACGGCGACGTGCACGAGAACCGCATCGCCACCCTGCTGCTGGGCCTGGTAGTGCTCGGCATCGCCCTGGTGGTCAGCGACGTGATCAGCGCCCTGACCGTGGCCTACAACCTGCTGGTAGGCGGCATGCTGATCCCGCTGATCGGCGCGATCTACTGGAAGCGCGCCAGCACCGCCGGCGCCATCACCAGCATGACCCTGGGCTTCCTTACCGTGCTGGTGTTCATGATCAAGGACGGCCTCGACGCCAATACGCCGATCTACTACAGCCTGGCGGTCGGCCTGCTCAGCTTCGTCCTGGTCAGCCTGTTCTCGCGGCGCCCGACGGGTGTCGCCAGCGCCGCCTGAACCAGGCACAACCCCGACAGGCGAGGGACTTTCCCTCGCCTTTTCCATTCCCGAGAACATGAAAAAGGAACGGCCATGACCACCTGCGGCGAATTCCTCGTCAAGCAACTCGAAGCCTGGGGCGTCGAGACCGTCTTCGGCATCCCCGGCGTACATACCGTAGAACTCTACCGCGGCCTGCCCGGCAGCCGTATCCGCCATGTCACCCCGCGCCACGAGCAGGGCGCCGGCTTCATGGCGGACGGCTACGCACGGGTCACCGGCAAGCCCGGCGTGTGCTTCATCATCACCGGCCCGGGGATGACCAACATCCTCACCGCCATGGCCCAGGCCTACGCCGACTCGATTCCGATGCTGGTGATCTCCAGCGTCAACGAACGCGCGCGCCTGGCCCACGGCAACGGCTACCTGCACGAGCTGCCGAACCAGCGCAACCTGGTAGGCAACGTCTGCGCCTTCAGCCATACCCTGATGAGCGCCGAGGAGCTGCCGGCGGTGCTCGCCCGCGCCTTCGCCGTGTTCGACAGCGAGCGGCCGCGGCCGGTGCACATCGAGCTGCCGCTCGACGTCATCACCGCGCCCGCCGAACACCTGGCCCTGCGCCCGCGCACCGTCGCCAGCCGCCCGGCGCCGGCACTCGCGCCCTTGCGCGAGGCCGCGGCGCGCCTGCGCAACGCGAAGAAGCCA
>NZ_KV828511.1:99417-115173 GCF_001836405.1 Pseudomonas sp. HMSC057H01
GCCTGCGCAACGCGAAGAAGCCACTGCTGCTGCTCGGCGGCGGCTGCGTCGAGGCCGCCGCCGAAGCGCGTGCCCTGGCCGCCGCGCTGGACGCGCCGACCGCCCTGACGATCAACGCCAAGGGCCTGCTACCGGCCGACCACCCGCTGCTGCTGGGCAGCAACCAGTCCTGCGTGCCGGTACGCGAGCTGGCCGCCGAGGCCGACGTGGTGCTGGCCATCGGCACCGAGCTGGGCGAAACCGACTACGACGTGGTGTTCGACGGCGGCTTCGCCCTCGATGGCGAGTTGATCCGCATCGACATCGACCCGCAGCAACTGATGCGCAACTACACGCCTAGCCTGGCCATCCACAGCGACGCCCGGCTGGCCATGCGCGTGCTGCTGGCCGAACTGCCGGGCGGCGAGGCCTCGCCGGACAGCCCCGGGGCCCGGCGCGCCGCCGCCGTGCGCCAGCGCCTGGCCGAAGACTTCGCCGGCTGGTCGCACTATCGCCAGCTGTTCGCCGCGATCCTCGCCGAGTGGCCGGACGCCCGCTTCGTCGGCGACTCGACCCAGACCGTCTACAGCGGCAACCACCTGGTCGATCTCGACGAGCCGCGCCGCTGGTTCAACGCCTCCACCGGCTACGGCACCCTCGGCTATGGCCTGCCCGCCGCCATCGGCGCCAAGCTCGGCGAGCCGGGACGCCCGGTGGTCAGCCTGATGGGCGACGGCGGCCTGCAGTTCACCCTGCCGGAACTGGCCAGCGCGGTGGAAGCCAAGGTCGGCATCGTCGTGCTGCTGTGGAACAACCACGGCTATGGCGAGATCAAGCGCTACATGGAGCGGCGCGAGATCACTCCGCTCGGGGTCGATATCTACACCCCGGACTTCCTCGCCATCGCCCGCGGCTTCGGCTGCGCCGCCGAACGCGCGCGCGATCTCGAGCACCTGCGCGAACTGCTGCGCGGCGCCCCGGCGGACCGTCCGCTGATCGTCGAGGTGCTGCAAGCCGCGCCCTTCCATCCCTGACCCGGAGCCCGCCATGGACGATTCCGAACTCTACCGCTCCCTCTGCGAGATCCTCGGCGCCCGTGGCGTGCGCGACAGTGCCGCGCTCGCCGGGCAGGACCCCGGCTACCATCCGCAGAACCTCGCCGGAAGCTTCCTGGTCCTGCCGGAAAGCACCGACCAGGTCGCTGCCGTGGTGCGTCTGTGCCGCCAGGCGGGACGCGCCCTGGTGCCCCAGGGCGGACTCACCGGTCTGGTCGGCGGCGGCGCCGCGCAAGCCGGCGACGTGCTGCTCTCGCTGCGCAGGCTGAACCGCATACACCGGCTGGATGCGGCCAGCCAGACCCTCGACCTCGACGCCGGCGTCACCCTCGAACAGGCCCAGGCGCTGGCCGCCGAGGCCGGACTCGACCCCGGCATCGATCTCGCCGCGCGCGGCAGCGCCAGCGTCGGCGGGCTGGTAGCGACCAACGCCGGCGGCATCCGCGCCTTCCGCTTCGGCACCATGCGCCAGCGCGTGCTCGGCCTGGAAGCGGTACTCGCCGACGGCAGCGTCTACAGCGACCTGCGCGGGCTGCTGAAGAACACCACCGGCTACGACCTCAAGCAGTTGTTCGTCGGCGCCGAAGGCACCCTCGGCATCGTCACCCGTGCGGTACTGCGCCTGGAGCCGTTGCAGCGTCCCGGCGCCACCGCCCTGCTCGGCCTGCCCGACGTCGACGCGGCGATCACCATCGCCGCGCGCCTGCGCCGCGAGCACGCCGAACGCCTGTTCGCCTGCGAGATCCTCTGGCACGACTACCTGCAATGCACCGCCGCACCCATGGGCGACAGCGCGCCGAGCCTGGCGCCCTGCCCTCTCTACCTGCTGGTGGAACTGGCCGAGGACCGCCACCTGGATGCCGGCGAGGCGCTCACCGCCCTGCTGGAAGACTGCTTCGAGGACGGGCTGGTGGAAGACGCCCTGCTCGCCGCCAACGAAACCCAGCGCCTGGCCATCTGGCGCCTGCGCGAAGACTCCGACGCGGCCATCCACGCCGGCGTCGACAGCCTGTCCTTCGACGTATCGCTGCCGGTGCCGGCCCTGGCCGGCTACGTCGAGCGCATCCGGCGGCGCCTGGACGACCTGGTGAAGGGCATGCAGGTCTTCCTCTTCGGCCATTTCCTCGACGGCAACCTGCACGTCATGCTCGCCGCCGACGTCCCGCTGCTGCCGCTGCACCAGGCGGTGGAGGAAATCCTCTACGGCGAGTTGGGCGAATGCGCTGGCGTGATCTCCGCCGAGCACGGCATCGGCCTGGAGAAGAAGGAAGCCCTGGGACGCTACGCCGATCCGCTGAAGCTCGCGCTGATGGCGCAGATCAAGGAACTGCTCGACCCCAGCGGACTGTTCAACCCGGGCAAGGTCATACCCTGAACGCCTATCCTTCTGGGATAGCCTTTCCACCGACAGAGACCGCAATGAGAATCGTCAGCCGCGACCGCTGGTTCGAAACCCGGCACTTCTACAACGGTATCAGCCTGATCCACGAGCCCTACGTGCGCCCCTTCTATCGCTGCAACATGTGGCATGTCCAGGGCCGCGAGCGCGACGTGCTGGTGGACAGCGGCTCCGGTCTGGTCAGCCTGCGCGAGCAACTGCCCTGGCTCACCGAACGACCGCTGCTGGCGGTGGCCAGCCACACCCACTTCGACCATATCGCCGGCCACCACGAATTCGCCGAGCGCCTGGCGCATCCGGCCGAGGCGGAGATCCTCGCCGCGCCGGACGGCGACAACACCCTGGCGCGCGCCTATGTCGGCGACGAGATGTTCGAGGCGCATCCGGAGTGCCCGCTGTGCTACGCCGAATACCGGGTGCGAGCAGCGCCGGCGACCCGCCTGATCGACGAAGGCGACGTGCTCGATCTCGGCGACCGCGTGCTGCAGGTGCTGCACACGCCCGGGCACTCGCCGGGCGGCATCAGCCTGTGGGAAGCGGCGACACAGACGCTGTTTTCCGGCGACATCGTCTACGACGGTCCGCTGGTCGAGGACGCCTATCATTCCAACCTCGACGACTATGCCGCCAGCCTCGCGCGCCTGCGCGAGCTACCGGTGCGCACCGTGCATGGCGGGCATTTCGCGAGCTTTTCCGGGGAGCGTTTGAGGGAAATGATCGTCGCCTGGTTCAGGAACCACGATCGATAGGCCAAAACCGGGACTCTGGCCAGCGCCGCAGGCGGAGGCCAGAGCGTCGGGGAACCGGCTCAGCGACGTTGCCGCGCGGCGAGGCGCCGGCGTTGCTCGTCGTTTTCCACCGGGATGGGTTGCATGCGCGGGGGCTCGATCAGGCCAAGGGCGACACCGAGTTGCCACGCCAGGTTTTGCAGCCAGAGTTTCATGACAGGCCCCTTGTCCAAGGGAAGGAGAATCGGGCGACCTGACAAGTCAGGTCGCCCTAGGAAAGAGTAGACCGGCGTCCCACTCTCCGCACGTTCCACTCCGTCCTTGGAAACAACTTTACTGCGGGAAACCGGCCCCGGACCCTGACCTGAATCAAGCCAACGCCGATTCCCGCCCTTGCAGAAGACCGATCCAGGCCTTCAGGTTGGCGCCGACCATGCCCTTGCGCCAGACCAGCCAGGTACTCGCCCGGGCGAACGGTTCGGCCAGCGCATGCACCGCCACCGACTCCCGCCCCGGCAGGCTTTGCAGCATCGACACCGGCATCAGCGCCACCCCGCCGCCGGCCACCACGCAGGCCAGCATGCTGTGGTAGGACTCGATCTCCATCACCCGGCCCATGCTCACCCGCGCGCTGGCGAACCAGGACTCCAGCAGCAGGCGATAGGAGCAGCGCGGGCGGAAGGCGATCACCGCGCTGCCGGCCACGTCCTCGGGACCGCGCACCGGCGGGTGGCCATTCTCGGTGACCAGCACCATGCGCTCCTCGAACATCGGCAGGCCCTCCAGACCGTCGAAGTCCAGCGGGCCGTCCACCAGCACGGCGTCCAGGCGCCCGCCCAGCAGCGACTCGACCAGCTCGCCGCTGGGCGCGGTCTGCAATTGCAGGTTCACCGCCGGATAGCGCCGGTGGTATTCCGCCAGGCGCGGCGGCAGGTGGATCGCCGCGGTGCTGTACATCGAGCCGAGGGCGAAGTCGCCCACCGGTTCGCCTCCCTGCACCGCCGCGCGCGCCTCCTCCTGCAGGGCGAACAGCCGCGCGGCGTAGTCCAGCAGGACCTTGCCGGCCGGCGACAGTTGCAGGCGCTGGCGTTCGCGGAGGAACAGGTCGACGCCAAGCTGTTCCTCCAGTTGCCGCAGGCGCGTCGACAGGTTCGACGGCACCCGGTGCAGGCGCTCGGCGGCGCGGGCGATGGAGCCTTCCTCGGCGACCGCCTGGAAGATCCTCAACTGGCCGAACTCCACGGTTAATTCTCCAAAACAGAACAAGTAATTCACGATTATTCATTTTTACAGAATTGCCGCAAGGCCTAACCTGCTGCCATTCATCCCCCGGCAGGAATCCGCACATGTCCCGTGATTTTCTTCGTTCGCCGCTGGTCGGCCTGCTCGCCTGCCTGCTGGCGCTGGTGGTCGCCATGGGGGTCGGGCGCTTCTCCCTGACCCCGCAACTGCCGCACCTGATCCGCGAAGGCCAGCTCGACCTGACCGGCGCCGGCCTGCTGGCCGCCGCCAACTACCTCGGCTACCTGGTCGGCGCGCTGGACGCGCTGTTCGCCCGCGAAGCGCGGCAGGCGCGCTTGCGCCTGCTGGTCGGGCTATGGGCCTGCTTCGGCCTGACCCTGGCCTCGGTCTGGGCCGAGGGCTTCTGGCCGCACGCGCTGCTGCGCTTCGGTCTTGGCGTGGCCAGCGCCTGGGTCCTGATCATGGTCACCGCCCTCAGCCAGCGCCTCGCCGCGGAAAGCGGTCGGGCCCGGCTGGGCGCGCTGGTGTTCGCCGGCCCCGGCATCGGGGTGATGGTCACCGGCCTGCTGGCGGCATTGGGCAACGCCCTGGGCCAGGACTCGGTGTTCATCTGGAAGCTCTTCGCCGACCTCGCGCTGGTCCTGATCCTCATGCTCCTGCCGCTGCTGCCGCGCCCGGCCGCACGCAGCGCCGGCCACGACGCGCCTGCAACGGCAAGCGAGAACGCCGGCCTCGGCCGCCTGACCTGGGCCTACGGACTGGTCGGCCTCGGCTACATCATCCCGGCCACCTTTCTCTCGCAGATGGCCGCGGCGCGTTTCCACGGGCAATGGCAGGCCGATCTGTTCTGGCCCTGCTTCGGCCTGGCCTCGGCCACCGGGGTAGTGCTGATCAGCCTGCGCCGGCAGCGCCCGGACGGCACCCGCCGCTGGCTGGTCGGCGCGCTCTGGCTACAGGCCCTCGGCGTGCTCGCCTGCCTGCTGCCGGGGATCGGCGGACTGGCCCTGGGGGTAGTGCTGACCGGCCTGCCGTTCCTCGCCGGCATGCAACTGGTGATGCAATACGCCCGCGAACTGGCGCCGCATACGCCGCAGCGCAACGCCGGCCAACTGACCACCGGTTTCGCCCTCGGCCAGTTGCTCGGCCCGCTGCTGGCGGCGCTCAGCACGCATTTCGCCGGCGGCCTGCAACCGGCGCTGGCGCTCGCCGGGCTCGGCCTGGTCTTCGCCGGCCTGCTGTTGCGCCGGCCGCACTCGCTCAGCGTCGCAGCAGGCGTCGCAGCCACTGCTCGCCGCTGACCAGGGTGATGCCGGCGAGGACCAGCGCCGCGCCGGCGACGAAGTTCAGGCTGAGCGGCTCGCCCAGCAGCAATACGCCGAAGGTGACGCCGAACAGGGGGGTCATGAAGGAGAAGATCGCCAGGTTGTTCGCCAGGTAGCGACGCAGCAACCAGAACCAGCAGAAGTAGCTGGCGAACGACACCACCACGCCCTGGAACAGCACGCTGGCGGTGCTCACCGGGGTCCAGCGGACCTCGCCGAGCTGGCCGCTGAAAAGAGCGATCAGCAATAACCCGGCGCATGCCACGAACAATTGGTAGAACAGCGTCAGGCTTGGCGGTGCCTCGGACAGCCGGGTGCCGCGCACTGCCACCGTGGTCGCGCCCCAGGACATCCCGGCGAGCAGGCCGAAAGCGTCGCCGAGCAGCATCCGCCCATCCATTTCCGCCCACGACAGGCCTCCGCCGAAGGCCACCGCTATGCCGCCGAAGCACACCGCCACGCCCAGCCACTGCAAGGGCCGCAGGCGTTCGCTGGGAAGCAGGAAGTGCAGCCCGAGGGCAGAGAAGATCGGCGCGGTATAGAGGAACACCGACATGTGCGAAGCCGTGGTGTATTGCAGGCCGAGGGCGATGAACAGGAACTCCAGGGCGAACAGCGTGCCGGTCAGCAGGCCGGCGCCCAGGGTGCCCTGGCGCAAGCCCTCCCAGCCGCCGCGCCAGCACATCAGCAGGCCGACCAGGGCGGCGGCGATGCCGGAACGGATGGCCGCCTGCATGACCGGCGCGATGTCCGTCGCCGCCCACTTGATGGTCACCTGCTGGATGCCCCAGATCACGCAGAGCAACAGCATCGTCTGGAAGGCGAAGGCATCGGCGGACTTACGCATGGCGGACTCACAGGCAGGCATGGAAGGAAGCGGCCGCCAGCGGCGACCGTCGGGCAGCGCCATTATGGACAAGCCGGCGCGCCCGGTCGAAGCCTGGAAGCGACCTCCAGCGGGTCGTGGGCGGCGGTTCCGGCCTGCTTGCCTGGCCTGGGGGACGCTATCCGTCCTGCGAACCCGCCATCTGGCCGCGGCCGCTCACTTGCCGGTCTTGATCCTGCTCCAGGTCCGCGTGCGCAGCCGCTCCAGCTTCGGCGGCAGCATCTCCACCGAATACAGCCTGGCCTGCACTTCTTCCGGCGGGTAGACGTTCGGATTGTCGCGCAACTCCGCCGAGATCAAACCGTCCGCCGCCTTGTTCGGGTTGGCGTAGGCCACGTAGTCGGAGATCGGCGCCACCACCTCCGGGCGCAGCAGGTAGTTGAGGAAGGCGTGCGCCTGCTCGACGTTCTTCGCGTCGCGCGGAATCGCCAGCACGTCGAACCAGGCCGCGGCGCCCTCCTTCGGAATGCGGTACTCGATGCGTATGCCGTTCTTCGCTTCCCTGGCCCGGTTGGCCGCCTGCATCGCTCCGCCGGACCAGGCGATGGCCACGCAGACGTTGCCGTTGGCCAGGTCGCTGACGAACTTCGAGGAACTGAAGTAGGTGATGTACGGGCGCAGCTTCGCCAGGTGCTCCTCGGCTCGGCGGTAGTCTTCCGGTTGGTGGCTGTTGGGCGACAGGCCGAGATAGTGCAGCACCTCGGGGATCACCTCGGTGGGCGAGTCGAGGAAGGCCACGCCGCACTGTTGCAGCTTCGCCAGGTTCTCCGGCTTGAACACCAGGTCCCAGGAGTCCAGCGGCGCATCGTCGCCGAGCACCGCGCGGACCTTGTCGAGGTTGTAGGCGATGCCGTTGGTGCCCCACATGTAGGGCATCACGTAGCGGTTGCCGGGGTCCTTGCCGGCAAGCACCTTGAGCAGGGCCGGGTTGAGGTTCTTCCAGTTCGGCAGCTTGCTCTTGTCCAGCGGCTGGAACACTTCGGCCTTCAGGTAGTTGGGCAGGAAGCTGTCGCTGGGCACCACCAGGTCGTAGCCGGAATGCCCGGACAGCAGCTTGGCCTCGAGCACCTCGTTGCTGTCGTAGACGTCGTACTTCGGCGCGATGCCGGTCTGCGCCTGGAAGTTCTTCAGGGTGTCCGGGGCGATGTAGTCGAACCAGTTGTAGATCCGTACTTCCGGCGCGGCCTGGACCAGCCCGGCGGAAACGGCCAGCGCGAGGCCGGCCAGCAGCTTGCGAGTCGATTGCATGCTTCGCTCCTCAGCGGGCCGCGCCTTCGTAGCCCTGCAGCACGTTGACCGCGTTGATGCCGATGGCTTCCACCGCATAGCCGCCTTCCATGATGAACAGGGTCGGCAGGCCCAGCCGGGCGATGCGCTCGCCCATCCGCAGGTAGTCCGGCGAATCCAGCCTGAACTGGGAGATCGGGTCTTCCTTGTAGGTGTCCACGCCGAGGGAAATCACCAGGGCATCCGGGGCGTAGCCGGCGATCCGCACGCAGGCGTCGTCGAGCGCCGCCGACCAGAGGTCCCAGCCGCTGCTATGGGCCAGCGGATAGTTGTGGTTGCAGCCCTCGCCGGCGCCTTCGCCGCGCTCGTCGGCGTAGCCGAGGAAGTACGGGTATTCGACCCGCGGATCGCCATGGATCGAGGCGAACAGCACGTCGTCGCGGCGGTAGAAGATATCCTGCGTGCCGTTGCCATGGTGATAGTCGACATCAAGGATCGCCACGCGCCGGGCGCCCTGGTCGAGGAACGCCTGGGTGGCGATGGCGGCATTGTTGAGGAAGCAGTAGCCGCCCATGAAGTCGCCACCGGCGTGATGGCCCGGCGGACGGCAGAGAGCGAAGGCGCTGCGGGCGCCCTGGCGCATATGCTCCTGGGCGGTCAGCGCGACCTGGGCGGAGCTGTAGATGGCCTGCCAGGTGCCGGCGGTGATCGGCGCCTCGGTGTCGAAGCTGTAGTAGCCCAGCTCGCCCATCAGCGCCGTGGGGATCGGCCCGTCGCGGCGCAGGCGGCGGCCGGGGAAGGTGGTGGACACCAGGTCGCCGCTGTGGCCTTCGGCGGTCCAGCGGGCCCAGGCGCCCTGGAGGAAGTCCAGGTAGGCGGCGTCGTGGATGCGCAGCAGCGGCTCGCGGCCGAAATCCTTCGGCGCGATCACCTCGCCAAGGTTCTGCGACTTCACCCGGGCCAGCACGGTGTCGGCCCGGCTGGGCATTTCGAAACAGGGTTGCAGCTTGCCGTCGACCAGTTCCGACTGGCCGAAGTGCAGACGATGATCGTCGCTGTAGACGCTCAGCATGGAGAGACCTCGCAGGTTTCTTGTTCTTGGTGGAGGGATTCTGCCCAGCGCGCGGTCGCGGCAAAACGGCGGCGGCGGCCAAAAAGGGATCGATATGGCCAGAATCCATGTCCCTTTAGCGCCGCCTGGCGATTATCGACGCGGGGAATTACTCGGCGCCCGCACCGGTCCATACTGCTTGAGCCAGTCAGGATCGAAAGGGGGATTCGATGAGGCGCGCCAGCCTGCATATGTTGCTCTGCCAGTTCGCCATGGCCCTGGGCCTGCTCCTGAGCCTGGGCAGCGAGGCCTGGGCCGCCAGGCCGGCTCTGCAGGCGGCCGTCGACCTGGAAGCGCCGGCCGCCCTGGCCGAGGACGCCAGCCTCGACCAGCTCAACGCGCAACTCGACCTGATCCGCCAGCGCGTCACCGCCGACGCCAGCGACGACCTCCTCGCCGAGTTGCGCCAGAGCGCGCTGCAAGTCCAGCGCCAGGCCGACGCCCTGCTCGCGCTGCGGGTGGCCGACATCGAGCGGCTCGACGATCAGTTGAAAGTGATCGGCCCGCCGCAGCCCGACGAGGCGGAAAGCCTCGCCGCCCAGCGCCAGGCCCTGACCCGGCAGAAGAACGCCCTGCTCGATGACGAACGCCAGGCCACCCAGCTCGGCCAGTCGTCCCGCGACCTGGCGGCACAGATCGTCAACCTGCGCCGCAGCCTGTTCAACTCGCAGATCAGCAGCCGCGCGGCGACACCGTTCAGCCCGAGCTTCTGGTCGACCCTGATCCGTCCCACCGACGACGACCTGCGCCGTCTGGACAAGCTGAAGGCGGAGGCCCTGGTCGCCTTCGACAGCGCCATCGCGCCCGGACACCGCTGGGCCTTCGCCGGAACCCTGCTGGCCACCGTGCTGGTCTGGAGCTTCGGCCGCCGCCTGCTGGAGCGCATGCTTACCTGGGCGATGATCCGCTGGCTGCCGGAAGGCCGCCTGCGGCGCAGCGCCCTGGCCCTGGCGGTCGGGCTGGCGACCATCCTGACCATCGTCGGCGCGGTGTCGCTGATGCGCTGGGGCCTGGAAAGCAACGCCAGCCTGAGCCCCGACATGGCCAGCCTGACCGATCAACTGGTGAGCCTGGCGACCTTCTGCGCCTTCATCGCCGGCCTCGGCCGCGCCCTGCTGATGCTGCCGCGACCATCCTGGCGGCTGCCGGCGATCCCGGACAGGATCGCCAGCGCCCTCGGCCCGTTCCCGGCGATCCTCGCAGTGGCGCTGATGCTGGTGGCCACCGAGGAACGGATCAACAGCGTCACCGGCACCAGCCTGGCCCTGACCGTCGCCCTCAACGGCCTGACCGCGCTGGTCACCGCGCTGATCTTCGCCGCCGCCCTGCTGCGCTACCACCATGTGCGGCGCAAGCACGACCTGGAGCGGCCAGGCGGGATCGCCGGGCTGATCCCCTTCGTCGCCTCGGTATGGATCGCGGCGATCCTCCTCGCCCTGTTCACCGGCTACCTGTCGCTGGCCTACTTCCTCACCGGCAAGCTGCTGTGGATCAGCGTGATCGCGGCCACCACCTACCTGCTGATCGCTTTCTTCGGCGACATCTGCGAAACCCTGCTCTCGCCCAAGCACCCCAGCGGCCTGGCGCTGGCCAATGCGCTCGGCCTGTCGCCGCGCCACCAGGCCCAGGCCAGCACGGTGCTGGCCGGGGTCGGCCGCACCCTGCTGCTGCTCACCGCGCTGCTGCTGGCCTTCCTTCCGGTCGGCTCGAGCCCCAGCGAACTGCTGCAGGGCTTCGCCCAACTGGGCGAAAGCAGCAAGACCCTGGGCAACCTGAACATCGTCCCGCAGGACATCCTGGTCGCCCTGCTGCTGTTCGTCGGCGGCCTGTTCGCCCTGCGCATCGTCAAGCGCTGGCTGAGCGAGCGGTTGCTGCCGGAAACCAACATGGACGCCGGCATGCGCGCCTCGCTGGTGACCCTGGTCGGCTACCTCGGCTTCGTGCTCCTGGCGATGCTGGTGATGTCCACCCTGCGCATCAACCTGACCAGCCTGACCTGGGTGGTCAGCGCCCTCTCGGTAGGCATCGGCTTCGGCCTGCAGGCCATCGTGCAGAACTTCATTTCCGGCCTGATCCTGCTGACCGAGCGGCCAGTGAAGGTCGGCGACTGGGTCAGCCTGGGCGGGGTCGAGGGCGATATCCGGCGGATCAACGTGCGCGCCACCGAGATCCAGATGGGCGACCGCTCCACGGTGATCGTGCCGAACTCGCAGTTCATCTCCCAGACCGTGCGCAACGTGACCATGGGCAATGCCCTCGGGGTGGTCGGGGTGAACCTGACCCTGCCGCTGGACACCGACGCGATGAAGGTCCGCGAACTGCTCTTGCAGGCCTTCGCCGAACACCCGGCGATCCTCGACGCACCGGCGCCCTCGGTGACGTTCAAGGATCTCGCCAGCAACGGCCTGGTGCTCAACGCCAGCGGCTTCGTCAACAGCCCGCGTTCGGTGGCCGGCGCGCGCAGCGACCTGCTCTTCACCATCCTCGACCGCTTGCGCAGCGAAGGCATCGCGCTGTCCTCGCCACAGAGCCTGCTGATGATCCAGGATGGCGGCCCGGCCAGCGCCGCGCCTGCGCCCGCGACGCCCGATTGAAGCGAAGGGGCGGACTGGCCGTCACGCAACGGGTAGAATCCGCCCCTTTTTCAACGCCGAACCGTCATGAATCGCGAAGCCCTCGATACCCTCCTCCAGCACCTGCTCGCCGCGCTGTCCCCGGCGCCGGCGGAGACCCGCCGTCTGTTCCATGGTCGCGGCCGCTGCTGGCCGGGCCTGGAACAATTGACCGCGGACTGGCTGCAGGGCGTCCTGCTGGTGACTCTGTTCAAGGAGCCGCAGCCGGAGGAACTGGAGGCCTTGCGTCGGACCCTGGGGCAACTGACCACGGCGCCGGCCTGGGCTGCGAGCCAGGGCCGGCACCTGGTCCTGCAGCACCGCTACCGCCCAGACAGCGCCTGCGAATGGCTGTCGGGCGAGCCGCTGGAAACCTGGGACATCGTGGAAAACGGACTGCGCTTCCGCCTCGACCTGGGACGCAACCAGAACACCGGGCTATTCCTCGACATGCGCCTGGGCCGCCGCTGGGTGCAGGAGCAGGCCGCCGGCCGCCGCGTGCTCAACCTGTTCGCCTACACCTGCGGCTTCTCGGTGGCGGCCATTGCCGGCGGCGCCAGCCAGGTGGTCAACCTGGACATGGCCCGCGGCCCGCTCAACCGCGGCCGCGACAATCACCGCCTGAACGGCCACGACCTCGGCCGGGTGAGCTTCCTCGGCCACGAACTGTTCAAGTCCTGGGGCAAGCTGCGCAAGCTCGGCCCGTACGACCTGGTGATCGTCGATCCGCCGAGCTTCCAGAAAGGCAGCTTCGTCCTGACCCAGGACTACCGCAGGATTCTCCGCCGCCTGCCGGAACTGCTGGTGCCCGGCGGCACCCTGCTGGCCTGTATCAACGACCCGGCCATCGGCCCCGACTTCCTCCTCGAGGAAACCGCCCGCGAGGCGCCGTCGCTGCACTTCGTCGAACGCCTGGAGAATCCGCCGGAGTTCCCCGATGTCGACCCCGCGGCGGGCCTCAAGGCGCTGCTGTTCCGCAACGCAGGCTGATCGACGCGCGGGCGGCGTGCCGCTAGGCTGTCGGCATGGACATGCCCGATGGCTTCATCCCCCTGCCGCCACGCGTCGAACCGCAGGCGGCCTTTCGCCCCCTGCTCGACGACCTGCGCCGAACCCTGGCCCGGCCTCCGTTCGAGCGGGCCGTGCACAGCGTCTACCTGTACGGCAGCGTCGCCCGCGGCGAGGCCATCACGGGGCGCTCCGACCTCGACCTGACCCTGGTCCTGCGCGACCCGCCCAGCCCCGAACTGGCCGCGCAACTGGAAACCGCGCGCCTGGCATTGCAGGCGCGCCACCCGGAAGTCAGCAAGATCGATTTCGATATCGGCCACCTGGACCAGGCCCGCGATCCGGCCAACCGCGATAGCTGGGGCTATTGGCTCAAGCACCGCTGCCGCTGCCTGTGGGGCGAAGACCTGGCCAGCGCCCTGCCGCCCTTGCGTCCGGCGAAAGCCATCGCCCTGGCCCTCAACGGCGACTATGCGCAGGTGCTGGAAGACTATGCGCGACGCCTGGAAAGCGCGTCCTCGGAGGAGGAGCGCCGCCGCCTGCAACGGGAAGCGGCGAAGAAGCTGATCCGCTCCAGCGACATCCTTCGCGGGGAGACGGAGAGCGTCTGGCCGGAGACCCTGGAGCATTACCTGCCGCTGTTTCGCGCGCGGTACCCCGGACAGGCGCCGGCCCTGGAATATTTCAAGGCCGTGCTGGACGGCCAGGCCGAAGACCCGGCGGCGTTCATCGAACGCTTGCGCGCGTTCAGCGCCTGGATGCAGCGCCAGGCGTAGCCCGCCGAGACAGTCGTCCTCAGCGTCGGGCCAACAGGGCCGTGGCGCCCTGGGCCTTGCGCGTGTACCAGAGCACCCGGCTGACGCCACGGGTGATCGCCACGTAGGCCAGGCGCAGGCTTTCGTCCTCCATGGCCTGGTCGTAACTGTTGCGGAAGAAGCCCGATGCCGCGTACAGCGCGTTGCGCAACGGATGCTTCTCGCCCGGCAGGCAGTCGTCGACGACGATCGCCACTTCGGCCTGGAGGCCCTTGGCGCGATGGATGGTCATGCCCTTCACCGGCAGCGCGCGATCCAACTCCGCCTGGATCGCCTGCAACGGCTCGTTGCGCCGGCTCAGCAACAGCACCGCGGTGCGCTCGCTGCTTTCGCGAGCGGCGGCGTGCTCGCACTGGGCGCGGATTTCCGCCAGCAGCTTCGGCAGTTGCGCACGCAGGTCGAAACGCTGCACCAGCTTCACGCCATGGTCGCCCGGCTGGATCGGGCGGAACGCGCGGCAGGTCTTGTCCTGCTTGAAACGCACCCCGGCCAGCACCTTCTCGCCGTCGCGAATGATCGGTTCGACGGAGCGGTAGTTGGTTTCCAGCACCAGCAGCGCGCTCTTGCGTCCCCGCCCACGCGAGGGGAAGTGCCGGTCGAAGTCGATGAACAGCTCCGGCGAACTGCCGCGCCAGCCGTAGATCGACTGCCAGTCGTCGCCGATGGCCATCAGGCTCGGCGCGGTGCCCTGGGTTGCCAGGCGACGGTGCAACGCCTGTAGCCAGAGGACGATCTGCGGCGAGACATCCTGGAACTCGTCGATCAGCAGATGGGTGAACGGCGCCAGCGCCGTTTCCGCCAGGGCCCCGCCGGCCATCCGCTCGCCGAGCTGCTGGAACGCGGCGTCGAAGGTCATCAGGCCCTCCTCGCGCAACAGCGCCTGGAACCTCGCCCAGAACAGTGCCATGGCTTCAACGAAAATCTTCTCGCGCAGCCCGCATTCCAGCTTGCCTCTGTCCAGGCGTTCGACGCACAGGCCCAGGCTCTCGGCGAACCCGGCCTGAGCATGGAAGGCTTCGTACAGCGGCAGCGCCTGGAACTCGCCGGCCAGCTTGAACGGCTCCAGCGGCGCCTTCGGCTGCCGCCGCGCGCCCTCTTCCGGCTCCGCCGGAGGCGGCAGTTCCAGCAGCTTGTGGGTCTTGGCACGGAACGCCGGGCTTGCCGCGTAGCACTGCTGGTAGGCCTGCTTCAGCAGGCGCTGCTGGGCCGGACGCAGGCGTCCGGCGGCAAGGGGGTTGTCCGGCTCGGCGGCGGGGTCGCGGTCGTCCAGTTGTTCGAACCAGCGCGGATTGCCGAGCACCTCGCGGGCCAGGCTGCCGAGCGCCGAATGGAAAGTGCGCACGCACTGCCGCGCCTGGGCCGCGTCGAACGGGTACTGCCAATGGGCGAGCACGCGCAGCAATTGTTCGCGCAACTGCGCGCAGGAGGCGTTGGTGAAGGAAATCACCGTCAGCCGCTGCGGCTCGACCCCCAGGTGGCAGAGCATGAACACCACCCGCAGGACCAGGGTGGTCGACTTGCCCGAGCCGGCACCGGCAAAGATCCGCGCCAGCGGCTGGCGGCAGAGGATCATCGCCCACTGTTCCTCGGACGGCGGGCTGACCACGCCGAGCGTCGCGGCCTGCGCCACCTGCTCGCGCATGGCGCGCTCCTGGGATTCGTCGACCTTCAGTGCGGCAGCCGGATAGATTCCCTGCGGCGCGCCCCGCGAGGCGGCAGCGGGCTTGCGCGGGGTCCCCCGAACGGCGCCCTTCGCAGGCTTGCCGGTGGCCTTGCCCGGGACCTTCGCGGCGTTCTTCCGGGAGCGGGCCTTGGCCGGCTGCAACAAGGCTTCGCGAGCCTCGCGTTCGGCCTGCAGGTAGGCAGTGGTACGCGGGAAACAACGCGCCAGGGCGCTGGAGAGCATCGACTTGTAGCGCCGTACGGCAGACAGCATCGGGGACCGGTCCAGACAAAGCATGTGGCTGAATCATAAGTGTTTTCCGCCCTCGGCCGACAGTCGGACGGGGACCGCCCATCGCGCCAGGGCAACCCTTGCGCGACCGCGCCGGTCTACCCTTCGGGCCCTGCCGGCCTGCCAACTCAGCGAAAACAAGGAGCCTACCCATGAGCGATTGGGCAATCACCTACAGCAAGGACGAAGCCACCGAACGCCAAGTCCTACCGTTCCCCCACAAGCCGAGCCCCGAAGAGGTCGCCGAGCACCTGCTGGAATGGGCCGAGGCCAACCTCAAGCCGGGCCACTACAGCACCGGCAAGCTGGAAAGCGACGAGCCGGCGGAACTGCTGCTGCGCCGCTTCGGCATCGTCGTCACCGGCATCGCCGAAGCCTGATCCCTCCCGCGACCGGCAGACGCCGGTCGCTTCCGCCG
>NZ_KV828511.1:115273-178420 GCF_001836405.1 Pseudomonas sp. HMSC057H01
CGACCGGCAGACGCCGGTCGCTTCCGCCGATACACGCCTGCTCCGCCAAGCCTACGCACGCGCCAGCCGCGTACCTGGGGCCGCTGGACCAAGCGACGGTTTTGCTCCGGCCACACGGCACCTCAGCGCTCGCCAAGGGCGGCGAGATAGGCGCAGAGCATATCGGCCAGGGCCTCGGCGTAACGCTCGATCTCCGCCTCGCTGCGTGGCTGTTCGGAGAACTGCTTGCCGACCGCGCCGAGGGTGGTGGTGAGCAATTCGCCGGCCAGGCCGCGCTCGACCTCGGCGACCTCCGGCAAGGCCTCCCGGAGAAACGCCTGGAACACCCGCGCGCCCTCCGCCTTCACCTCCCGCGCCTCGTCGGCGTCGCGATACAGCGGCGCCGCGTCGCTCAGCGCCACGCGTATCGCCGCCTCTTCGCACTCCGAGCGCACGAATGCCAGCACCAGCCGGCGCAAGCGCTCCAGCGGCGGCCGGGCGGTATCCTCGAGGATCTCGCCGAGCAGACGCGTGGTGCGCCGCCACTCGTCGCTTTGCAGGCGGAAGAGGATCGCCGCCTTGTTCGGGAAATACTGGTACAGCGAACCGATGCTCACCCCGGCGCGCTCCGCCACCCGCGCGGTGGTAAAACGTTGCGCACCTTCGCTGGCCAGAACCTGAACAGCCGCCTCCAGGATGCTCGCCACCAGTTCGCTGGAACGGGCCTGCTGCGGCTGCTTGCGCGAGGAAATACGCGGGTTTCGCTTGTCGCTCATGGAAGGCTCCGGAATGCGAATGGCGGAATGCGATGAATCCGTCGCATTCTAGGTCCACGCACTTACGCGCTCAAACATTCCCGGAGCCATCCATGAATACCCTCACCAACGCCCCGCTCGCCGATCTCCTGCAACGCCTGTTCGCCGAAGCCGAGGCCAGCGCACCGGGCGACAGTCCCGCCCTCGCCGACCTCTCGGAGGCCGAGCTGAAGCGCCTCATGGGCAGCAAGACCGAATACCGCGAGCTCTACGGTCGCCTGAAGGACCTGGCCCTGCCCGTCTCCCGCGAAACCGGCTGCCTGCTCTACATGCTGGCGCGCAGCAGCTCGGCGCGCAGCATCGTCGAGTTCGGCACGTCCTTCGGCCTGTCCACCCTGCACCTCGCCGCGGCGCTGCGGGACAACGGCGGCGGCCGCCTGATCGGCAGCGAGTTCGAACCCTCCAAGGCCGAGCGGGCACGGCACAACCTGGCCGCCGGGGGGCTGCTCGACCTGGTGGAACTGCGCGAGGGCGATGCCCTGCAAACCCTCGCCAAGGACCTGCCGGACAGCATCGACCTGGTCCTGCTGGACGGCGCCAAGGCGCTCTACCCGGAGGTCCTTGCCCTGCTGGAAAGCCGCCTGCGCCCCGGCGCGCTGGTGATCGCCGACAACGCCGAGCATAGTCCCGAGTACCTGGCCCATGTCCGCTCGCCGGCCAACGGCTACCTGTCGACGCCCTTCGCCGAGGATGTCGAGCTGTCCATGCGCCTGGGCTGAAGCCTAGCGACTGACGGCGTCTCGCGGGTTTGCTAGGGTCTGGCTCATGCCGCCCGGACAGCTCGAAGGAGACCCGCATGACCCGTGACCGACTCGCCGAGCGCTACCGCGCCTACATCGACTGCCTGAACCGCCAGGACTGGGCGCGCCTGGGCGACTTCGTCCATGACCGGGTGCGCTACAACGACGTGCAGATCGGACTCGACGGCTACCTGCGGATGCTCGAAGGCGACTTCCTGGCAATCCCCGACCTGCGCTTCGAGATCGAACGCCTGCTCGTCGATCCGCCGGGCGTCGCCTGCCGCCTGCACTTCGACTGCACACCCGGCGGCCGGCTGTTCGGCATCCCGGTCAACGGCCAGCGGGTACGCTTCGCCGAGAACGTCTTCTACGAATTCGAAGACGAGCGCATCGCCGGCGTCTGGTCGGTGATCGACAAGGCGGCGGTCGCCGCGCAGGTACAGGTGGCGTCGCCGTCGTCCTGAGGCGCCAGGGCACTGCGGGCCGACCATCTACCAGGTATCCACGAACGGCCGCTTGCGCCCCGTCCTCGGCGCCGGTTCTCCGGCGACCGCCAGGCCGCGCAGGAGCCAGGCGCGGGTCTCCGCCGGGTCGATCACCGCGTCGATCTCCAGGTAGCTGGCCATGTTCAGCGCCTTGCCATTGCGGTAGGCCTTGTCCACCATGCCGCGGAACAGCGCCTCGCGCCGCTGGGGGTCTTTCTCGGCCGCCAGCTCCTTGGCGAAGCCCAGCCGCACCGCGCCTTCCAGGCCCATGGCGCCGAACTCGCCGCTGGGCCAGGCGACGGTGAACAGCGGCGAATGGAAGCTGCCCGCCGCCATGGCCTGGGCTCCCAGTCCGTAGCCCTTGCGCAGGACCACGGTGAAGAACGGCACCGTCAGGCTGGCGGCGCTGACGAACATCCGCGAGACGTGGCGCACCGTGGCCTGTTTTTCCGCCTCCGGGCCAACCATGAAGCCAGGGGTGTCGCAGAGCGAGACGATCGGGATGTCGAAGGCGTCGCACAACTGCATGAAGCGCGCGGCCTTGTCGCCGGCCGCGGCATCGATGGCGCCGCCGAGATGGCCAGGGTTGTTGGCGATCAGGCCGAACGCCCGGCCCTCGATCCGCAGCAGCGCGGTGACCAGGCCGGGAGCGAACTGGCGCCGCAGTTCCAGCACGCTGCCCCGGTCGGCCAGGACCTCGATCGCCTGGCGGATGTCATAGGCACGCAGGCGGTTCTCCGGCACCAGGTGGCGCAACTCGCGCTGGTCGGCGCAACTCCAGTCGGCCAGCGGGCCCTGGAAATAGCCGAGGTAGCGCCTGGCCACCGCGACCGCTTCGGCCTCGTCCGCCACCAGTACGTCGATCACTCCGTTGGGCCCCTGCACGCCCGTCGGACCGACCTCCTCGGCGGCGAAACGGCCCAGGCCGCCGCCCTCGATCATCGCCGGGCCGGCCATGCCGATGGTGGCGTCGCGGGTGGCGATGATCACATCGCAGCAGCCCAGCAACGCGGCATTGCCGGCGAAGCAGCGACCGGAGACCACTCCCACCAGCGGCACCAGCCCGGAGAGCCGGGCCATGCCGACGAAGGTATGGCAATCGAGGCCGGCGACGCCGACGAAATCGGTATCGCCCGGGCGCCCGCCGCCACCCTCGGCGAACAGCACCAGCGGCAAGCGCCACTGTTCGGCCAGGCCGAGCAGGCGGTCGGTCTTCTTGTGGTTCATCACCCCCTGGGTGCCGGCGAACACCGTGTAGTCGTAGGCCAGCACCAGGCAACGCGCGGCCTGCGCGCCGAAGCTGGCGGCCCCCACCGTACCGGTGCCGGCGACCAGGCCATCGGCGGGGCTCAGCTCCAACAACTCCTCGGCGGAGCGCCGGCGACGCTGGGCGGCCAGGGCGAAACCGCCATATTCGCTGAAGCTGCCCTCGTCCAGCAGGTCGAGCACGTTCTCCCGCGCGGTACGCTGTCCGGTCTTGCGCCGCCTGGCCAGCGCCTGCGGACGACGCTCGTCGCCCAGCGCTGCCTGGCGCTCGAGTACCTCGGCGAGATCGGCGCGGATATGCGCCAGGTCCAGCGCCTGTTCGGTCGGTGCCTGCTCGTCGTCATCCTCCGTCGGTTCGAGGAACAGCAGCGTCGCGCCCTCCTCCAGAGGCTCCCCGAGGCTCGCCGCGAGCCGCCGGACGATACCGCCGCCGGGTGCCTTGACCTCGAATTCCATCTTCATCGCTTCCAGGATCGCGACCCGCTGGCCGGCACGCACCCGCTCGCCCTCGGACACTTCCAGGGCCACCAGCACCCCGCTGCTCGGCGCAGGCAGCGGCAGGCTGCCGAGTGGCGCCTCGACCCGCGCAGGCGCGGCGTCCTTGGCGAGCGGGCACTCGGCGCGGAGCCGCGGATGGCTCGCCGGGATAGGCGCCAGCAGTGTCTCCAGGTGGCTTTCGACGAAGCGGGTGTCGACCCGGTTGGCCTGTACCGCCGGATGCAGCAGAAGGTTGCGCAGCAGATCCAGGTTGCTCGCCACGCCCTCCAGGCGGAATTCGCAGAGCGCCCGGTAGGCCCGGCGCAACGCGGCGGGATAATCCGCACCGCGCACGACCAGCTTGGCCAGCAGCGAATCGTAGCTGGGGCTGACCCGATAGCCGGCATAGCCGTAGCCGTCCACCCGCAGGCCGGGACCGCTGGGCGGTTCGTAGGCGCCGATAGTGCCCACCGCCGGACGGGCGCTGCCGTCGGCCGCCAGGGTCTCCAGGTTGATCCGCAGTTGCACCGCGCAGCCGCCGATCGCCGGCGGTCGCTCCAGGCCGAGGGCGGCAAGCTCCATACCGGCGGCGAGACGCAACTGGGCGTGCAGCAGGTCAACCCCGGTGACTTCCTCGGTGACGGTGTGCTCCACCTGGATACGCGGATTGGCTTCCATGAAATAGAAGTGCCCGGGGCGCTCCTCGTCGACCAGGAACTCGAAGGTACCGATCCCCCGATAGCGCACCGCGCCGGCCATGCGCAGGGCGCAATCGATCAGCGCCTCGCGGGTGGCCTCCGGCAGGTCCGGGCTGGGCGCGATCTCCAGCAGCTTCTGCTGGCGCCGTTGCAGGCTGCAATCGCGCTCCCAGAGGTGGCTGACCGCACCGCTGCCGTCACCGAGCACCTGTACCTCGATGTGCCGCGCCCGCGCCACCCGTTGCTCGACGTATAACTCGTCCCGGCCGAACGCCGCCTGCGCCTCGGCACGGCAGCGGCGGTAGGCATCGGCCAGTTGCGCGACCTCCTCCACTGCGCGCATGCCACGTCCGCCGCCGCCGGCAAGAGCCTTGAGCATCACCGCGGCGCCATCGCCCAGCCCTTCCAGGAACGCTTCGGCCTCTTCGACGCTGACCGCGCGGTTGACCCCGGCCACCAGCGGCACCTCCAGGCGCTCGGCCAGGGCACGCGCGGCAGCCTTGTCGCCGAACAGGTCGAGCACTTCCGCTTGCGGCCCGACGAAGTGGATGCCCGCGCGCTGGCAGCGCCGGGCGAATTCGCCGTTCTCGGCGAGGAAACCGTAGCCCGGATGGATCGCCTCGCAGCCCTGCTCCAAGGCCAGCGCGACCAGCCGATCCATGTCGAGATAGGCCGCCACGCCACGGCCGGCCAGCGGCAGCGCGACATCGGCCTTGCGCACGTGCAGGGAAGCGGCATCGTCCTCGGCGAACACCGCCACCGAGCGGATACCCAGGTCGGCGCAGGCGCGAGCGATGCGAATGGCGATCTCGCCGCGGTTGGCGATCAGCAAGGCGTTGAAGGGAGCGGTCACGGCAGGTTCTCCGGGGAGCGGGTCAGGCGGCCGGCGAAAGGAGCTGGCCCGGCGGCGCGTTGGTCATAGTCGCAGGCATCTTAGGCAGCCGAAGGAAGCGGCAGAACTGAGGCTTATTCATCGCCATCCATGAAGCCTATGCATGGTTCTATCGGCGAGCATGCCTGCTAGGCTGGCGCCTTCCCCAGACAGGCGCGCGCAAACATGAATCAGCCACATGAATGGTCGCCCCTCAGCCGTTTCGATCTGAACCTGTTCCGGGTCTTCGAAGTGGTCTATCGAGAACGCAACCTGACCCGCGCGGCGGGCCTCCTGCATCTCAGCCAGTCGGCCGTCAGCCACGCCCTGGCGCGCCTGCGCGACCAGCTCGGCGACCCGCTGTTCGTTCGCCAGGGGCGCGGGGTTGCGCCGACGCCGCTGGCCGATCGACTGGCGCCGGGCATCCATGACGCCCTCGCCGGCCTGCACCGCAGCATGAATCGCTGCCAGACATTCGACCCTCGGCGCGACGCGCGGACCTTCCAGTTGAACATGCCGGAGCAACTGGAGCCGCTGGTGCTCCCGGCGATCCTCGACCACCTGCGCCAGGCCGCGCCGCGCATCGAGATACGCTGCAACAGCCTGCACTGGGCGGACCTGAAGGCGGAACTGGGCGCCGGACGCATCGACCTCGCCATCGAGATCGCCCGGCCCACCGACGCCGCCCTGCGCCGCCAGCACCTGCTCGACGACAGCCTGTGCGTGATGGCCGGGCCGGGCTTCGCCGGCGACCTGAGTGCGGAGGAGTACCTGGCGGCGGACCATGTCGCGGTGACCTCGCGGCGACGCGGCATCTGCATCGAAGACCTGGCCCTCGGCCACCTCGGCCTGACCCGCCAGGTGCGCCAGCGCTGCCAGCACTACCTGTCGGCGGCGTTGCTGGTGGCCCAGGGCAGCTACCTGCTGACCCTGACCCGAGGCTACGCCGAACTGATCAACCGCGGCCTGGGCAACCGCCTGCTGCCGATGCCGCTGGCCCTGCCAGCGGTGACTCTGAATCTCTACTGGTCGCGCCAGGCCGACGACGAAGCCGGCAGCCTCTGGCTGCGCGGCGAACTGGCGGAGTTGGCGACGCGCCTGCGCTGAGCGCGGGCGCTGCGACTAGGGCTTCGCCGCCTTGGCGCGGGCCTTCTGCAGCCACTGCCCGGCCTTCGCCGAACACTCCGTGACATAGGTCGTATCGATCGCGCAGCGCTCCCCGGTGGCCTTGAGCAGGTAGGCGGCATCGGCTACCTCGTAGTCGGTGTGCCGGCGCGGCGTACCCTTCGCCTGGGATTCGCGTTCGTCCTCGCGGATGTCGCAGTACAGCGCATTGCTGCGGGCGAACAGTTCGAGGCACTCGGCATCCTTGCCCAGCAACGGGTTGGCGCTGTCCTCGGCGGACTTGGAGCAGCCGCCGAGCAGCAGGCAGGCGCAGGCGATCGTGGCAAGCGGGCTACGCATGTGTCCGTTTCCTTGGCCATGGAGAGTGCGCCATTAAAACAGCCCCGGCGCCTCGGCGCACCCGCGGCGTGCCCATGGTGCTACTCCGCATCCCCCTGCCCCAGCAGCGCCCGATACTTCACCGCCGCCGCGGTCCGCGACGGCACGTCCAGCGCCCGCAGCAGCGACGACACATGGATGCGCACCGTGTAGTGGGAGATGTCCAGGGCGCGGCCGATCTCCTTGTTGCTCTTGCCCTGGGCCAGCAGGCGCAGGACATCCAGCTGGCGCTCGGTGAGCCCCTCCAGGCGCGGGCTGGGCTGCAGCGGCAGGAGACCGGAGGGTTCGTAGCGCACCAGCACTTCCCCGGCGCGGATGGCCAGAATCGCCTGGCCGAGTTCCTCGGGCGCGATGCTCTTGCCGAGGAAGCCGTCGGCCCCTGCATTCATCACTTCGCCGATGAGCTGCGGGTCGTCGACCATCGAGACGACGATCAGGGTGGTGCGCGGGAACCGGCGGCGCAAGTCGGCGAGCATCTCGATGCGGGTCAGGCCGGGGAAACGCAGGTCGAGGATCAGCGAATCGGGCTGCTCGCCTTCGCCAGCCAGGCGCAGGACCCCGGCGAGATCGCCGGCCTCCTCGATCCTGGCCTCGGGCAGCAGGCGCTGGAGGATACTCAGCATGCCCTCGCGAAACAGCGGATGATCATCGGCGACGATGATGCGGCCAGTCATTCTTGTAGTCTCCAGGAGTCGCAGTTTCCGCCGCGCATGCTACCTTAGCCCGCTACCGCCGCGCCCACCCTTCGTCCGTCTTCGTGACGAAGGGGGCGAAACAGAGGAAAAGGCGCGCGGCGCTCCCATGCACACGGAGGTGCACATGAAGTTCGAGAAGAATACCGAGCTGGACCAGGCCAACCTGCGACTGATCGTGGCCACCTGCGCGATTCTCTACGTGGTGCTGATCGGCCTGCTGCCCGGCCTGAAGGTCGAGACCTACCTGCCGATCGTTGCCTACTACGGCCTGTTCCTGATCGCCTCCATACTGCTGCGCCAGGCCATCGTGCGCTGGCCGGGGCACTACCCGGCGCGGCGGATCTTCTGCATGCTGCACGACTACGCCGGCACCTCGTTCGGCCTGATCGTGGGCGGCGAGGCGGCGCTGCCGCTGTACGCGGTGATGGTCTGGATCAACCTGGGCAACGGCATGCGCTACGGCTCGCGCTACCTGGCCATCGCCACCGCCCTGGCGCTGCTCGCGCTACTGGTCATCTATCGCCTGACCCCGGCCTGGCAGGCTCAGCCGTTCATGGTGCTGATGCTGATGACCACCAGCACCGTCATTCCCTTCTACGCGCACCTCCTGCTGGAGCGCACGCGCAAGGCCACCGAGGAAGCGTTGCAGGCGAACCAGGAGAAATCGCGCCTGCTGGCCCAGGCCAGCCACGACCTGCGCCAGCCGATCCACTCCATCGGCCTGTTCACCGCCTGCCTGCGCGACGCCCGCCTGGGCGACGAGGAACGGCGCCTGGTGGACAACATCGACCGCTCGCTGCTCAACGTCTCGCAACTGTTCCGCTCCATCCTCGATCTCTACACCCTCGACAACGGCCGGCTCCAGCCCAAGCAGGAGAACGTCCACCTGGGCGAGTTGCTGCGCGACCTGGTCCGGCGCAACGCCGAGGCGGCGCGCTGGGCCGGGGTGGAGTTGCGCCTGCGCCCTTGCCGCCTGTGGACGCGAACCGATCCGGGGCTGCTGTCGACCATGCTGCAGAACCTGCTCTCCAATAGCCTCAAGTACGCCGCCGAGCGCCCGCTGCTGATCGGCGTGCGGCGGCGAGGCGACGGCCTGGCCGTAGCCATCTACGACCAGGGCCGGGGGATCGCGGAGGAACACCTGCCGCGGGTGTTCGAGGAGTTCTACCGGGTACGCGAGACGCGCGACCGCGACGTCGAGGGAATCGGCCTGGGGCTGTCCATCGTCCGCCGCCTGGGGCAGTTGACCGGGATCGAGGTGACGCTGCGCTCGCGGGTCGGACGCGGCACCGCGGTGACCCTGCACGGCCTGCCGGCAGTCGCCGCGCAAGCCCTGCCCCGCCGCGACGATCCCCTGCAGGCCGGCCTGCTCACCGGCTTGCGGGTGTGCCTGGTGGAAGATGATCGCAACGTCCTGCGCGCCACCTCGGCGTTGCTCGAACGCTGGGGCTGCACGGTCCAGGCGGAAACCGAGGCGGACGGCTGGCGAACCGATTGCGACATACTCGTCGTCGACTACGACCTCGGCCCCCACGCCTCCGGCGTCGAGTGCATCGAGCGGGTACGGCGGCAACGCGGAGAGGCGATACCGGCGCTGGTGATCAGCGGCCACGACATCGAGCGTATCCAGGCCAGCGTCGAAGACACCGACATCGCCCTGCTCTCCAAGCCCGTGCGCCCCACGGAATTGCGCGCCACCCTGCGCGCCCTGCGCGAGCGCCCGGAGGCCGCCAGCCACGCTTCCTGAGGCAAGGCAGGTCGAGGAGCGCAGGCCTACGGCGGGCCGTACTTCATGCCGGCGCAGCCGTGGGACAGCAGCAACTCGCCGTCGTCGGCCTCGAACTGGGTGATCCGCTTGCTCTTGTCGACGGTGACGGAAATGATGCAGCGATTGGGGTGGTTGACGGTATCCCAGTAGTTGGTGTTCACCATCACGTTGCCCTGCATCTCCGAGCTGGAGCCCACCACTTCATAGCGGGAATAGCTGGTGTCGGTGTACCACTGCATCACCACCTGCGAGCCGTCGGCGGTGCGCTCCATGTTCTGCGGCGTACCGAAGAAGGCTATCGCTTCCTCGGCGGAACGGCCCTTCCACTGGCTGCGGGCGTAGACCTCGGGCAGCGTGTCCATCTGGATGCAGCCGCCCAGGGAAAGCGACGCCAGTAACGGCGCGATGAATATCCGGCGCATGGGTTGACTCCGTGTCTAGGGGTTCTTCGGCGGGTTGCCAGGCAGCAGGTCGAAGGCTCGCAGGCCCGGCGCGGCGTCCTGCCCGGACGCTTGCGCGCGGTTCGCCTGCTCGCCCACGGCCATTCCGCGCGGTGCGGCGGCAGGCTTTCTCGACGCCGCCAGCGAACGCCCACCGGCAGAGAACGACTCGCGCGCCGGCTCGTCGCCGCTGCCGAAGCACCACCAATCGCTGGCCTCCGGGCCGGTGGCGAGTACGGATTGCCGAGTCATGGTTCCTTCCAAGTCGCGTGCGTCCTGCACAACCGGTTTCCGCGAAACGCGGGGATCAAGGGCGGGACTATAGCGTCGCGGCGAAGAAGCTCGAATAGCACAGAGGTACTATTTTCGGTTCGGGCCCTTGACCACGCAGCCACTTCAAAGCAGCCCCTGTTGAAGCTTGTGGCGGGCCTTGCAACGCGACGGGGTCGTGTCGTCCGAGCTCAATCTGCCTGTAGTGGAACTGAAAAGTGTTGCATGACCGGTTGGATCCGTTCCTTTTTCCTCGTCCGAACCCATCCGGGCGCCACTAGGCCGATTTTCTATGGCAAGGGCCCACCTCAGCGTCCGCTCCCCACTAATGCGACGACACGTACTCCTCTCCCCCCTGCGCCGGCGGCAGCGAGAACCCCGCGCGCAGGCGCCGGGCTTCTGCCAGCGGCGAGCGGCCGAACAGACGCTTGAACTCGCGGTTGAACTGCGAAGCGCTGGCGTAGCCGACCGCATGGCAGGCGGCCTGGGCGCTCATGCCCTGGCGCACCATCAGCAGACGCGCCTGATGCAGGCGTGTGCACTTCAGGTACTGCATCGGCGAGGTCTGGGTGATCGCCTTGAAGTGGCTGTGGAACGACGGCACGCTCATCCCCGCCTCGCCCGCCAGTTGCGCCAGCTCGAGCGGCTCGGCGTATTGCGCGTGGATGCGGCGCAGCGCCCGGGCAATGTTGCCGAAGCGCCCGCGCATGGCCAGTGCCGCGCGCATGGCGCCGCCCTGAGGGCCGGTGAGCACGCGGAAGTACAGCTCGCGCAGTAGCGCAGGCGCGAGGATCGCTGTCTCCAGCGGATCGCCCAGCGCCTCCAGGAAGCGCAACACCGATGCCCGCAGCGGCGCGTCCATAGGGCTGGACATCAGACTGCGTGGCGCTTCGACCTGCGCAAGCGCGCGCTGACGGTCGATCTCCACCGCCAGCCCGGCCGCCAGCGGGAAATCCAGGTGCAGGTAGATCGCCAGCAGCGGTCGCTCTGGCGTGGCATCGGTCTCCATGGTGAACGGCACCGGCACCGCCACGGCCAGGTAGTGCTGCTCGTCGTACAGGTAGATCTGCTCGCCGAAATAGCCGCGCTTTCGCCCCTGGCAAACGATGACGATCCCCGGATCGTAGAGCACCGGCGTCCGCGCCAGCGGACGATCCGAACGCAGCAGGCGGACGCTGTCGAGCCCGGTGAGGTTGTAGCCCTCCTGGGGCGCCAGGTTTTCAAGCAACGCGACCATGCGCTGTCGGTCGGCGGAGCGGATGGCTTCTGAATCAGGCGGTGATGCGCTCATAGAATCAGGCAATGAAACGAGAGATTCCGGTCTCTGAGATAGGGACATTTCTGCGTATTGTGCACTCATTCCCCCATAACGGAGTCACACCATGTCGTTTCGCAAGACCCTGTTGATCACCGGCGCCAGCAGCGGCTTCGGCCAGGCCCTGGCCCGCGAGGCCCTGGATGCCGGTCACCGCGTGGTGGGCACGGTGCGCAGCGAGGAGGCCAGGAGCGCACTGGAAGCCGTGGCGCCGGGCCAGGCCTTCGGCCGGCTGCTGGATGTCACCGACCTCGCCGCCATCGAGCCGACGGTCGCAGCCATCGAGCGCGACATCGGTCCGCTGGACGTGCTGGTGAACAGTGCCGGCTATGGTCATGAAGGCATCCTCGAGGAGTCGCCGCTGGCCGAGATGCGCCGGCAGTTCGAGGTCAACCTGTTCGGCGCGGTCGCGATGATCCAGGCCGTGCTGCCCTACATGCGTCGGCGCCGCCGCGGTCATATCCTCAACATCACTTCCATGGGCGGCTACATCACCATGCCCGGCATCGCCTACTACTGCGGCAGCAAGTTCGCCCTGGAAGGGGTTTCCGAAGCCTTGGGCAAGGAGGTGGCCGGCCTCGGCATCGCCGTCACCGCCGTGGCCCCCGGCTCCTTCCGCACCGACTGGGCGGGCCGCTCGATGGTCCGCAGCCCGCGCACCATCGCCGACTACGACGCGCTCTTCGACCCGGTCCGCCAGGCGCGCCAGGAAAAGAGCGGCAAGCAACCGGGCGACCCGCGCAAGGCCGCGCGCGCCATGCTCCAGGCCATCGACGCGGAAAACCCGCCGGCGCACCTGCTGCTGGGCAGCGATGCACTGGGGCTGGTGCGGCAGAAGCTGAAGGCGCTGGAGGAGGAAATCGCGGCGTGGGAAGAGGTCACGCGGTCGACGGATGGATGAGATTTGGAAAGTCGTAGACGGATAATTCCACGGCATTATCCGCCGATACCGCGCCGAACCGGCGGATAACCGCACTGCGGTTATCCGCCCTACGCCATGGCCAGGTTGCTGGCCCGCTCCGACAACGGACAGCCCTTTTCCTGCAAGTACCGAATCGCCTGCCGTGCCGTGGCGGGATTCATCGTATTGCCGATGAAGGTCGTCAGCGAGTCGGTGAACTCCAGCACGATGTTCTCGGTGTAGTGCCATTTCCGATAGTCCACCCGGGAAATGCTGGAATACGGCTTCGAGCGCGTGCGGATGACGCGGAACTCGACACGGTCCGCATGCAGGACCAGCCGCGGGGACAGGTCGCTGTGGGCCCAGCATAGCCAGGGAATGCCTTTCCAGCCGGCGAACGCGGCGACCAGGCGCACGTTCAGGCCGCTGTCCGTCGCAGGATCCTTCGTCACGCGCCCTCGCCTCCCAGATAACAGCCGCGCTGCTTGTCCACTGTCACCGTATGCCCGAAGCCCAGGACGAACCTGTCGTGGAACGGAAGCCCGGCGAGCCAGGAGGTCGCGCCGGTCCGCAGCCTCTCGTCGCGCCCGCTCCTCACTCCCCCACCCGCCCCTCGACCCTCCTCAAGCGCGCCATGCTGTACACGTCCACGAAGCGCCCATCCCGCACCGCATAGTCACGCATCTCCCCTTCGGTCTCGAAGCCGAACTTGCGATACAGCGCCAGCGCCGGGGCGTTGTCGGTGTAGACGGTGAGTTCGACGCGGCGCAGGTTCATCCAGTTGTCGGCGATGTCCAGCAGTTCGCCGAGCAGGCGGCTGCCGACTCCCTTGCCCTGCCAGGCGACGGCGACACCCATGCCGATGCTGCCGCTGTGGCTGCGGCGGATGCGCGGGTGCTGTTCGAGGCTGGCGCTGCCGATGACGTCCCCCTGGTGCAGGGCGACGAGGATCAGCAGGCGGTCGTCGTCCGCGCTGTCGTGCAGGCGCTTGCGGCGCTGCTCCACCGACTGGTAGGGCATCTGCAGGACCTGGCGGGCCACGGCGGGGTCGTTGTACAGGGCGGTGAGGCCTTCCACGTGGCGTTCGCTGTAGCGTTCGAGGCGGATCGTCGGCGATTCGGCGGTCATTGCGGTCATCCCTGGGCTGTCTGGCCACCCAGCATAAGCGTCTGCGCCGGGCTCGACCAGCCGGTCGGAGATCGCGCTTTCCCTGCCGCGCGGCTCTGGCTAAGCTCGACCTTCGAACAACGAAAGGACGCCAGCATGGTCCAGAGCGCCCCAGCCAGCGAAATCGCCGCCCTCATCCTGCGCGGTTTCGACGATTACCGAGAGCAGTTCCGCGAGATCACCGACGGCGCCCGTGCCCGCTTCGAGCAGGCGCAGTGGCAGGAAGCGCAGCGCGCCTCTACGCAGCGGATCAACCTCTACGAGGAAAAGGTCGCCGAGACGGTGGCCGGGCTGCGCGTGGGGCTGGCCGACAGCGAGCTGCTGGACGTGGAGCGCTGGCCGATCATCAAGAGCGCCTACATCGCGCAGATCGACCTGCGGCTGGACGACGAGCTGGCCGAGACCTGGTTCAACTCGATCTTCTGCGGGTTGTTCAGCCACGACAACATCAGCGACGGCACGATGTTCGTGCACACCACCCGGCCCTCGCTGCGCGCCCACGCCCGCGCGCCCTACACCCGCACCTACCGGCCGGGCGGCGACCTGCGCCAGGCGCTGGAGAAGATCTTCGACGACTACCGCTTCGACGTGCCCTACGACGACCGCGAGCGCGACCTCGAACGGATCGACGCACTGCTGCACAGCAACCTGCCGGACTGGGTGTGCAAGGACCCGGACCTGGCCATCGAGCTGATCGGCTCGGTGTTCTATCGCAACAAGGGCGCCTACCTGGTGGGTCGCCTGTTCACCCCGGACGAGCAGTGGCCGCTGGTGTTCCCGCTGCTGCACCGCGAGGGCCACGGCATCCAGTTCGACACGGTGATCACCGACGAGGCGGAAGTCTCGATCATCTTCTCCTTCACCCGCTCCTACTTCATGGTCGACGTGCCGGTGCCGGCCGAGCTGGTGGCCTTCCTCAAGCGCCTGCTGCCGGGCAAGCACCTGGCCGAGCTGTACACCTCGATCGGCTTCTACAAGCAGGGCAAGAGCGAGTTCTACCGCGCCCTGATCAACCACCTGGCGACCACCGACGACCGCTTCGTCATGGCCCCCGGCGTGCGCGGCATGGTGATGAGCGTGTTCACCCTGCCCGGCTTCAACACGGTGTTCAAGATCATCAAGGACCGCTTCAACCCTTCGAAGAGCGTCGACCACGCCACGGTGATCCAGAAGTACCAGTTGGTGAAGAACCACGACCGGGTCGGACGCCTGGCCGACACCCAGCAGTTCGCCGACTTCCGCTTCCCGGTGAGCAAGTTCGAGCCGGAGTGCCTGGCAGAACTGCTGGAAGTGGCGCCGTCGACGGTGGTGATGGAAGGCGACGTGGTGCTGATCCGCCACTGCTGGACGGAGCGGCGCATGACCCCGCTGAACATCTACCTGGAGAACGCCAGCGAGGCGCAGACCCGCGAGGCGCTGAACGACTACGGGCTGGCGATCAAGCAACTGGCGGCAGCGAACATCTTCCCCGGCGACATGCTGCTGAAGAACTTCGGCGTGACTCGCCATGGCCGGGTGGTGTTCTACGACTACGACGAGATCTGCTACCTCACCGAGGTGAACTTCCGCTACATCCCCGAGCCGCGCTTCCCCGAGGACGAGATGTCGTCCGAGCCCTGGTATTCGGTGGGGCCCAACGACGTGTTCCCGGAAGAATTCCCGCGCTTCCTGTTCGTCGACCTCAACCAGCGCCGGCTATTCGCCAAGCTGCACGGCAACCTCTACGACGCCAAATACTGGCAGGGCCTGCAGGAGCAGATCCGCGAGGGCAAGGTGATCGACGTGTTTCCCTATCGGCGGCAGGAGACGCCTGAACAGTTGCTCGGGTAGGTGCGGAGACAGACGGACGGTTGTTGGCCGTCATATGCCTGTTTTCGCGGGGCTGGAATTTGGTGGATTTTAGCTTTACCTCATAAAGTATCTAAAAAACCTCAGCTAGAGTTGGCCTTCCATGGCGTCGAATTGTGAATTCATTGATATCCTACAAAAATAGAGTTTACTCTGACGAGTTCTGAAGGGGCACAGCGGAAGCAGTAACTTTCCGTTACAAACCGAAAGCAAATAGCCTACACTCAACATAAGATGCGTACATTCCTGGCATCTTTGTTTACCTCGACTACGTGGTGTGAAACCTTTGAAACGCCGTCGACGCCTCCGGCAGGCCTGATTTTCAATATGGTTATAGCCTCTCGGCAAACATTCCGCCATGCCCAAGCGATAAAAATTATCTGACGCGGATTTTGAAATAGCCGCCAACCTTTTTAATATATATCAGCACATCAGACACCCTGATCGGAGCGAACTGCCTGCCGGAGGACATACCTACAAACCCGGCACCACCCCAACAACTGGAATCGTATGTGAAAACCATGGGAAGCCATGGGAAGCCATCCCCTGCTGGAATAATAAGCGCGATAGCCGATTTCGCACTCCACTCTGTATCGCAAGATAAAACTTTACGGCATCGCGCAACCAGAACTATCTAAAATGAACTATAGCGAGCTATCAGGCCATCATTCAAGAATCATCTCGGACCGGAAAATATCCCCGATCTGCAACGTCGCGGCTTGCTCGTCATCGCTGATGATGTTTGTGCCCATCATGTCGATCCAATTGTTGCGGGATGGGTCAACCAGCGCATCGATGGTAGGTTGCTCACGGAGCAGGTCTAGTGCATCCAGGTTGATACCTTGTCTTACAGTAACTTTTGAAATCGCCACGTCACGAATGTAGATTGGCCTCGGCAACTGGAAAGTAACCTCACGACCGCGATAGCGACCGTTGAAAAGATGATCTCTTGAGGTGCTTTCCAACAGCTCTTCTCGTGCACGACGGTCTCGATCTGCTATGTACTCGACGCGTTTCTTATCCGCCTTTCTTTTCGAGGGAGGCATAGCTTGTGGTTTGCCGAACGGTGCAGCTACAGCCTCTGCCGAAATTTCGAAACCTGTCGACCGAAGCAGTTTAGCCATTACGCCACGGGTTGCTGCATCTTGAGCAAACTCCAGTTCACTTTCAGCAATTGTTACGGGATCGTCGGGTACTGGATCAATGATCCTCAGGTGACTTGAATTGCCATCTTCAATGCCTATACTAAGACCTGAGACCAACCGTTGGCCTGTATGTCCAGACGGAAATATGATTGAGAGTTTCTGGGATACGCCCGAATTGATTTGACGATTCCTGAAAGCCTCGCCAGATTGGGTGCCCTTACATTCTAAAATGTGCCAGTTGCCATCGCGGTCTCGCGCCACGAAGTCAGGCGTCTTATTTGGTCCTCGCTTTGCCGTGCGATGCTGGTGTGCGCCATGTCTCGCACCATAGCGTTGCAAAAAATAGCGGCCATCAACAATTTCAACCAATGGCAAATGTTTAATGAGCCAGACGATCGGCACTCCCATTCCGAAGTCATCGCTCAGAATGGTTTTCTGATGCGCATCAAGATCTGCATAACTTCTTGTCAAACGCAGATCCGCATCATGGGGGGTGATCGCTGCCAGATACCTAACCCACGCCCAGAACTCTGCAAGCGAAACGCCAGTGACAGATGTCGGTGTTGTCAAGTAACCGATCATCAATAACATCGCGTTGATATTCAGATTGAAATTATTGGTACCTGCTGTGAAAGCAGGTGGAAAACTTGGAGTCTTGCCGACGCCAGGCCAACTGGACTCATCGACATGAACATCAATCGTACGGTACATCGCGGATGATCGTCCTTGAAAAGTGAGACACCGATCTTAGCCGTGGTCGACGAAAACTGTCGACCTATACTTGCGGGAAAAAGGGGACGAATTTGAATAGCACTTAACGTAAGCGCTAATTGATTGATTCAGAAAAGAAAGGCTGATCTTGATCTACGGTGATGGTTGCGAACATACACCGAGCCCAAGCAGCAGCCAGTCTTGTTGACTTCTCGTGCAGAGGCAGGAATCGAACCAGCCGCACGCCCCTAGACCAACTGCGCCCCCAGCGCCCGCACCACCCGCTGCAACTCCACCCGCCCACCGGTGGCGACGCGCAGGCCGGTGATCTCGCGGCGCGGCGGGTAGTGTTTGCGCAGGGCGTCGAAGGCGGCGCGGCGGGTGGCGCTGTCGCCGGTCAGGCTGCGGCGGAAGGCGGCATCGTCGCTGCGCGGGTCGTATACCGCGCGGCACAGCGTGGCCAGCGCCCAGGCCGGGTCGCAGCCGGGGTTGAGTTGCAGGCCGGCGAGCCAGGTTTCCGGCAGCACGTCTTGCAGGCTCACACGTTCGGCGATGCCGCGCCAGGCGCAGTAGGCCTGGTAGATCTGCGCGGTGCCGCGCAGCTTGCCTTCCAGGCTGTAGCCGGCGATGTGCGGGGTGGCGATCAGGCAGTGCGCGGCCAGTTCGGGGTCGGCCTGCGGTTCGCCTTCCCAGACGTCCAGCGCCACTTCCAGGTCGGCGCCGCCTTCGAGCAGGCGGCGCAGGGCCTGGTTGTCGACCACCGCGCCACGGCTGGCGTTGACCAGCCAAGTGCCGGGACGCAGGGCGGCCAGGCGGGGTTCATCCAGCAGGTGGCGGGTCGGGTGTTCGCCGTCGCGGTTCAGCGGAGTGTGCAGGCTGATCACGTCGGCCTCGGCCAGCAGCCGTTCCAGCGAGACGAATTCGCCGTCCGGCTCGCGTGCCTGGCGCGGCGGATCGCAGACCAGCACTTTCCAGCCCAGCCCGCGCAGCACCTCCACCAGCCGCCCACCGACCTGCCCAGCGCCGACCACCCCATAGGTGCGTTCGGCCAGGTCGGCGCCGCGCACCTCGGCCATCGCCAGCAGGCAGCCGAGCACGTAGTCCACCACCCCACGGGCGTTGCAGCCGGGCGCGCTGGACCAGGCGATGCCAGCCTCGGCGAAGTAGTCGAGGTCGAGGTGGTCGGTGCCGATGGTGCAGGTGCCGACGAAGCGCACCGGCGAGCCGGCCAGCGCGGCGCGGCTGACCTCGGTGACCGAGCGCACCAGCAGCACGTCGACCTCGGCCAGCGCCGCGCGGTCGATGGCGCGCCCGGGCAAGCGGCGAATGGAGCCCTGGTCGGCGAAGAAGGCGTCGACCACGGGAATGTTTTCATCGGCGAGAATACGCATGCAGACCTCCGCGAACGAGGCTGCACACTCTAGCAGGCCGAGGGCTCGCGGTGTTGGCGAACGGCTCGCGAGGCGGACCTGCCAGCGCCATGCGCAAGCCTCGACGATCGCGTTTCTCCCAACCACGACCGCGAACGATGGCCAGCTACAAGGAACAGAACCGCGAACGCCTCGTCCGCCTCCTCGACCAGGCGGCGGACGCCAGGGAGCCCGTTCATCGAGCCGGTAGCTCGCTCCGCTCCGGCATGGCCGCCAGGCGCTGGCGCATTTCCTCGCTGGCGGCAGGCCCGGCCTGCACGGTGCATTGCTCCAGCGGTACCGTTCGGCCATCGGCGAGAGCCGCCATGAACGAGCGCACCGGCCGCCCGCTTGTTCGCTCGACGAGCTGCACCCTCTGCCCTTCCTCTGCGTAGTGGCGATTGCCCCAGGCGACGAAAGCCATGAGCACGACGCGAAAATCCTCGCCCTTGGCCGTGGGCACGTACTGATAGCGCAGCGGGCGCTGGCTGTAGGGCTGGCGTTCGAGCAGGCCCGCCTCCACCAGCGCGTTCAGGCGCCGGGTGAGCATGTTCGGCGCGATATCCAGGCTGCGGGAAAATTCGTCGAAGCGGCGCAGGCCCTGTAGCGCATCGCGCATGATCAGGATGCTCCACCATTCGCCGACCCGTTCCAGGCTGCGGGCGATGGGGCATTCGGCATCGGCGAAGGTCTTGCGTTGCATGGTTCTTCCTTGGCGAGGCTCACAAAGTGCTGGTCCGCATGTTACTTTCATGATGATAGTTACGTCCACTGACTGCTATTCCATCGGAACAGAAGGACTCGGACCCTCATGAGCAAACGTATCGTCGTCACCGGCATGGGCGCGGTCAGCCCGCTGGGCTGCGGAGTCGAACCCATATGGCAACGCCTGCTGGCCGGGCAATCGGGCATCGCCACGCTCCCGGCGGAGCTGATCGGCGACCTGCCCATCAGCATCGGCGGCCAGGTCCCCGACCGTGTCCAGGACCCGCAGGCCGGCTTCGATCCCGACCTGCTGCTGGCCGCCAAGGAACAACGCAAGATGGACCGCTTCATCCTCTTCGCCCTGGCCGCCGCGCAAGAGGCCCTGGCCCAGGCCGGCTGGGCGCCGCAGAGCGCCGAGGCGCAGGAGCGCACGGCGACCGTCATCGCCTCCGGGGTGGGCGGCTTCCATGCCATCGCCGAAGCGGTGCGGACCACAGACGGCAAGGGACCGCGACGCCTGTCGCCCTTCACCATCCCGTCCTTTCTCTGCAACATGGCGGCCGCCCATGTGTCGATCCGCCATGGCTTCAAGGGACCGCTGGGCGCCCCGGTGACCGCCTGCGCGGCGGGCGTGCAAGCCATCGGCGACGCGGCGCGGATGATCCGCGCGGGAGAGGTCGACGTGGCGCTCTGCGGCGGCGCGGAAGCGACCGTCCACCGGGTCAGCCTGGCCGGCTTCGCCGCCGCGCGCGCCCTGTCCAGCGATTTCAACGACAGCCCCGAACGCGCCTCGCGCCCCTTCGACCAGGCCCGCGACGGCTTCGTCATGGGCGAAGGCGCCGGCCTACTGGTCATCGAGGAACTGGAGCACGCCCTGGCGCGCGGCGCCAGGCCCATCGCCGAGCTGGTGGGCTACGGCACCAGCGCCGACGCCTACCACATGACCGCCGGGCCGGAAGATGGCAGCGGTGCCCGCCGGGCCATGCAGCAGGCGCTGCGCCAGGCCGGCGTGGAAGCGGCCGCGGTGCAGCACCTGAATGCCCACGCCACCTCCACCCAGGTAGGCGACAAGGGCGAACTGGCCGCCATCAAGGCCGTGTTCGGCACCGGCAGCGGGCTCGCCATCAGCGCGACCAAATCTGCCACCGGCCACCTCCTGGGCGCCGCCGGCGGCATCGAGGCGATCTTCACGGTCCTGGCACTGCGCGACCAGCTCGCCCCCGCCACGCTCAACCTGGAAACGCCCGACACCGACGCCGAGGGCCTCGACCTGGTTCGCGGCGAAGCCCAGCGCTGGCCGATGGAACACGCGCTGTCCAATGGCTTCGGCTTCGGCGGGGTAAATGCCAGCCTGTTGTTCCGGCGTTGGGTGTAGGGTGGGCGACCCCTCTGCCAGTCGTTCCTGAGCACGCTGGCGGAGGGGAAGCCACTCATGTCGCATTGCCCCAGAGCGTGTGGTTTTTCCTATGCTGTAACTGCGTCGTGATGGTCTAGGCGCGATCTGGATTCGTGGGGCAATTGCTTGTGGAGTGGGCGTTCAATGACCGCTTTCGGCCAGAAGCAGTCTGTTATGCATGACCGTATTCAACCCATTGCGGAGATTGGCGACGAAGCCTGCCGGCTGGATCGGAGGGGGGCTGCCAGTGCCACAGGAGAGGGGTGCTTGTGGTGCAGTGAGCAGTACCGGCTGAGTGGATTGCCCAGAAGAAAAGCGGATGCGTCCCCATCTTAGGCGATACCTTCAGGCTGAAGATATCAGTGCCAATGACTGTTCCGCTCGCGATTGTTGATGGGGAGGAAGTACCGCCAGATCCAGGCACCGCTGCAAATGTTCGCGGGCCCACTCATTCCGCCGCCGATCTATGCAGCCCGCCGACAACGCCGCCCTTGAGCAGACATACAGCGCCATGGCCCGAGTCATCGGTCGGGCCAATCTTGCAGAGTGCAAGATCGATGAAAACTCGTCGATCCCACCGGCTCGGTAGAACAGCGTCCGCGCGTTGCTGGGGGAGGCAATCTCAGCCCACTTGGGCCGCCGACGAAACTCCGGGAGGACGTTGATCTCGCATACGTTGGAGCGAAGCAGCTTGCGGCCCGTGACGTCCAACTCTGCCCACACCTGATGAAGACCGGCAGCCTTGAATGTATAGCCGCCTGCTTGCCCGAAGAGCGGCAGATCTCGGACGAATGGACTTTCGGCAGATATCTCGATGGATGCTCCCTGCGAGCAAAACCTCAAAGGCGACCGATACAGTCGCACGCTTCCGTCAGGATCCCGAATCATGACCCGGAACCGTTTGTACCCAGGATCGACTTCCGCAGGGACCACTGCTTTTGACGTCCCGGTAACGCTCAGCCGGATGTTAAGCATGATCGGCTCCATCGGCCAAAACTCGTCGCTGCTTGTGCTCACATCCAAGGCCAGTTGGCCGCTGGCGGCAGCCCTTCCCGCCCTCTTGTCTTGATATCCAAAGTCGCGAAAGATCGATCCGCCTGGCATCACATCCACGTCGGTGGCGCACCTCATCAGCCAGTTCGTTTGGTTCGGGCCAAAAAAATACGCGCCATCGCCATAGGTGGCGTCTTTCTTGCTGCTCGCCATGAACGTCAACGGGGAGGTCTGGTGGATCAGGTTGAAGACGTGGCCAACCTCATGCACGCTAGTGAACGCCACTTGCCGATCAAACTCAGCGCCGGCTCGGGCCGCCGCGATGGCCCCAAGGAATACGACGCAGCCTTGCCGCGGAACCTGCGTGAACATGTCGACGGCCTGATCCTCGGGGGTGCGGAAGCCCAGGTCAAACATGAGTCCGAAAATGCGCGGGGCCGGCTGATAGCTATGTGCGAACAACAGCCCGATGTTCTGCACCGGAAGCTGCGTGGTGTTGCCAAGAACCTGTGCCAGCGCCTGATGCAGACGTAGCGGGGTCACGGGCTGCCCTTGCGCAACAGCCTGCGGCACTGTGGATAGTGCTGAAGGCAGCAACCGGATGACACCTGCCGACCCTCGCCCGATGTGCTTGGCGACGTAGTTGCCCAGAGGATCCAGCCCGTCGTACCCCGCGTTGACGGCCCCAAGCCTTAGACCGTAGGAGATCACTTGACGGTGAACTCCAGCTGCGCCGACTTGTCCTTGTCGTACACGACCAGCAGCGTGTATTTGCCCGCAGGCAGCGTGGGCTTGAAGGTGGCCTGGTACTGTTTGTCCCCGGCTCCCTTCTTGTAGACAACCTTGGACTTGTCGTAGGCGACATTCCCCTTGTTTAAAGTTAGCAAAGCGTCGTTGACGATCTCGATTGCGGCCGATGCCGAGAAGTCGACAACCGTTGTTCCTGCGGTATTGCTCACATTCTTCGCGGTGAGCGTAGGCGCTGCTCCAGCGGGTGGTGAAGTCTCCTTGGCCGGCGTGCCGGAAGTCTCGAAGGTGCGCTGGATGTCGACCTGCACTAGGGAGACCGAGTTCGCCGTCTGCACGAGCTTGAACAGTACCGGCCCCATGGCGTGCTTAATGCCTGGCTCGGCAGCGCCGGCGTCCTTTGCGCCACTGCTGCTGACAAGCAAGTCCTGGAGGCGTTTGTTCATCAAAGCGAGCGTTGCGTCCGCTTTCTGCTTCGCGAGCTGGGCCGCCAGCTTCACCTCGTCCTTTGCGCCCTTGCCAGCGTCCGACTCGTAAAACTTAAGTTCGGCCTCGGCACTTGTTTGTGTAGCCTCCGCATCGGCCACTGCCTTTTGCGCAGCCGCCAGCTTGGTGTTGAAAGCCGTCTCATCCGCTGCTGCCTTGGTCTGGGCTGCTTGCTCAATGGCCTTCTGGGCAGCCGACTCCGATGTCTTGTTTGCTGCATTCACGTCGCCAACGACGCTAGCCAGCTTGCTCGCCACCTCGTTCGCCGTGCCATCAAAGCTGGCGGACGTTAGAAAGCCGTTCTCGGTCGCGACCGTCATCTTGTAGGTGGCAAAGAGGGACTTGGGTGCTACCACGTACTCGTTGTTCCGGTCAGGCAGGAAGACCCACTCGTAGGTTGCAGTGCCATCGGCCTTGGGCTTGACCAACAGGTAGGGCTCCGGCATCGAGTACCGAAACCCCTTCTGGCTCGATGATGGCACTTCGCTGGGAGTCCTGGGGTCAGGCGCAGGTTGCTTGAATTTCTCCACATCAACCCAGGTCACGCATCCTTGGACACTGAGCGTCAGCAGGGCACACCCGAAATAGCGGGCCAAGGTTGTGTGCCGTTTCATTGCTGCCCCCCTTTCTCGGGAGTCGCAAGGATGACAGCGTCCGTAATGCCATCCATGCTTTTTGCGGCACCTCCGATCAGGCTGATCTTGCCCCCTTCGATGACGATCTTGTAGACGTGCGGAAGGGGCAGCCTGCCCGGAGGTGTGTGTGCAGAACCATCTGCAGCAGCCACGAATACCTTGCTGAGGGCCGTCAGCGACGCATTGACGACTTCCGTCTCATTGGCCTTGATCGTTGCACTTGTCAGCACGCCGTTGGTGAAATCCAACTTCGATTCGTTGCTTGAAAAGATGGCGAATGGCCGCGCGGACATCTTCTGTGTCGTGTCGGGAAGCCACTTGATTTCACCCGAGAGCCCGCCCTGCCCATCTGATCGAACAAAGAGGAAAGGGGCCGTCTGCCAGTAGCGGAAGCCGCGTGCCTGTGAGTCCGCACTGGATGATGATCCCAGTGAATGCACAGTGACGCCGGCGCAGCCACTGCAGAAGTAAGCCGCCGCAACAACCATGGTTATGTTTCGCATGAAGCCGTTCTCCCAGGTGGGTTTGTTCATCGACTCACGGTCAAGCGCTGCCGAGTGCTACCTAGTTGCAAGCGCAGGCATGATGTAGCCGCTCCCTGCGGTGCCCCACTACCTGATAGTTGCTTGGTTGAAGATTGTGCATCCTGGGCTGGGGAGGAGCAGGCATCGCCGCCTGTTGCTGGCAGAGACCAATAACCTGCGGTCCGGGGGCATTTATATTCAGCAGAACTAGCTGGTCGCTCCAGGCAGCAAAGTAGGCCTCCGCCATGGGATTCGCTGCCGGAAGGCGCATGTAACACTGCCCCGTCCGGTCCCGATACGGCATACCCTGATTTTGAGGGAAGTTGATCTGGAATGAGAGACAGCTGTACTCATCAAGCTGAAATGCTTGATTGAAGCGCTGATCGACACGCACCATCGCTTGAGCCGAAAAGGCGTAGAAAAATGCTACGCAAACTAGCGCCACGGACGAAAGTGCACGATGCATTTGAGAACCTCCGTGTTCGTAGTGTCAATCTGCCTTCACTTTGTTTAGACGGTTCTTTCCGTTTGTCAACATAGGTAGGTTGGGCAGAAAAGGTTGATCAAAATTGTGCTAGACCTAACTCGTCGAGTGGACTCGAGGTGGGTGTGGTCATGGTTTCCAGCTACGAAAGCAAGAACACGTCAGATGGCCTTACTCTGAAACTGTATCGCGGCGAAGGAGCGGCTCTGCTCGCATTCGATCTCGATGAAGAGAGGGCTACCCGAGATTTCGTTGGCTTCACCATCGAGGTGCGATACCCAGGTTCCCTGAAGTGGGGGGCAATCCGAAATCGCCTGCATTTCGAATACCCACCGACTGAGCATAGAGAGCGGACCTATAAGTCCACTGAAGCACCGCTCCAGAAATTCCGCTGGATACACGTTCCCACCGAAACTCCGGAGGGCAACTTCGAATACCGCGTTACAGCACGGTACATGTCTGAAAACGAGACGCTGCACAACGGACCGCAAGTGACGGGAAAAATCTCGCTGTCACCACAGACGATTGAGGACTTTGTGAACGTAGGGTTTACTCGCGGCTTCGCTAGCTCACAAGCCTACGCAGATCGTTTCGAGAACGACAAAGGGATCCTCCCACCGCGTGGGACGCCAGCAGAAAAGTACCTCAACCACGACATGACCCCATTCCAGAAGCACTATGAGTGGCTGGGTTTTGAAGCTCGCCGGTTGATCCTGCAAACGCTCGAGGAGGTTGAGCATGATCCGGGCCTCCGCCTGGACGCGCTCGTGTACGAATGCAAGGAGCCAGACATCCTCCAGCGCTTGGAGCGTCTTGGTAATCGCCTCCGGGTAATCATCGACGACCATGATGAGCAGGGAGATCCAGATTCTTGCGAGACCATCAGCGCTAACCGCCTAAAACAGAAGGGCGCACAAGTGAAGCGCATGCACTTCCGTCGCCAACAGCACAACAAGGTGCTCCTCGTGCGCCGAGCAGACGGCTCGGCCGCGAAGGTGCTGGCCGGTTCGACCAACTTCGCCATGCGCGGCCTCTACATCCAGGCAAACAACGCACTCTTGTTCGAGGATGCAACGGTATCCGAAAAATTCAGCGAGCTGTTTGATGCGTACTGGAACACCTCTAAAGATTTCAGAGAAAACCAGCTATCGAAGCAATGGTGGGTCGTTCGTGATGAACCCGAATCGCGAGTGTCCCTATGCTTCTCTCCACACACGGATAGTGGCCTGTCACTAGACCCGGTCGCTGATGCAATTGCGCAAGCCGACAGCTCAGTTCTGTATTCGGTGGTATTCCTGAACATCCTCAAAGGCACAGTGCGCAATGAGCTTGAGGCGCTTATGCAGCGCTCCTTGTTCTCCTATGGTGTTGCGCAGCGAACAGGTGGTCTCTCCGTCACGAAGCCTGATGGAAGTGTCGGCCTGCTTCCCTTTGCATACCTCGGAGAAACCGCTCCAGAGCCTTTCAAATCGGAGTGGAACGGCGACACAACTGAATTTTCCAATATGGTCCATCACAAGTTCGTCGTGACGGACTTCAATGGAAAGCGCCCTGTCGTTTTCACCGGCTCGTCGAATCTGGCAGCCGGCGGCGAGAAGGAGAATGGTGATCACCTGATATGCATCGAGGACCGCCGGATTGCTATCGTCTACGCAATCGAAGCACTGCGCCTCTTCGACCATTTCCATTTCAGGGTAAAGACCAAGCCTGGCGAGAATGCCCCCCCAATACACTTGGCAAAACCACCAACTGAGGGAGAGGATCCATGGTTCGCCTCTTACTACAGAAAGGGGCACCACAAGGAACGGGATCGCAAGCTGTTCAGTCAGTAGCAGCGGAAGCCCGTCCTGCTTCCACCTCTCCATTGAGAACTGGGGAGCCATGGACGGCTTGCGCACCGACCTCGAACGGGTAATAGCGTTGAGAGCGCCTTAGTTGCGGAGGCGACAGACGAAAGTAGATATCTTCGACGACCTAGCGAATCGTCGTTTACGAGACGGGCAGTCACTCGTTACCGCCTGACTGCTTCTGACCCAGGCCGAGGTGAGAGTTTCGCCCTCGCATCCATGAAAAATACCAATGTGGTCGTCTCTGATCTGCTGTACTTCTTCTGGGCTGCCGCGGCTTGTGGCGAGAGCTTTGAACCTGCTGACGGTTAGAACCGGTAGCGCTTGACCCGGGCTGGTGGAATTCAACATGGCAGGATCGTGACGCTCAACTCAGTGAGCATGGTAGTCCCCGCTTACATGCGGAACGGATATAGATTGGAATAAGCCATTCAGGCTCCCACCAAGGAGGGCGCAATGATCAGAGTTCCTCAATTCCTCCTCGGCTTCGTTATGGCGCATATGGTCTTCGTCGCGCACGCTGCTCCCAGTTGTATCCTTCCTGAAAAGGCCGAAAGCGGCTACGACTACAACACGAACCGGGACAGTTACGGGAAAAATGACTCCGCGACGACTGACTACTACAAGCTCGCCATAAACTGGTCAGGAGCCCACTGTGCGGAAAAGGCGAAGGAGATCGAAAACCTAAAGAAGAAGGGGAAGTTTGAAGCTGCTGAAACCGTCCGTAATAGGAACGCATTCCAATGCTTTTCCAATAACAAGTTTGGGTGGATCCTCCATGGGCTTTGGGCACAGACCTGCAATGGTAAAAACTGGGAAGACTGCCGGGACTGGAAGGCAATCCAGACCCATCCACGGCTATGCCGAGGCGACCTTCCTGCTGTCGATTACGAGGAGATCAAAAGCCACCTATGCCAATCCCCGGGGGCGGCGCTCCTGCAGGGAGAGTGGGAAAAACACGGAGCATGTAACTTCGCATCGGCGTCGGAATACTTCTCGAGACAAGGCCAGCTTTTCGCAGACCTTTCCTTACCCGAAAGCCGGCTACCAGACAAGGAGCTGCTCCAGTGGCTCAAGGAAAAGAATCCCTCTCTTGCGGACAAGGAGATCCAGATCGACGGCAACGAGTTCTACGTCTGCTACGACGTGAACTTCACTCCAATGAGTTGCCCACCGCTGGAGTAACGCTCGCTAGTTTTTTGACATCTGATAAGTTCTTCGACTGTCCGCTTCTGGCCGGAAGCTGACACTAGTGGCGGGCAGCTACGGCCAATAACGGACTGTCGGCATCGCCATCACTAGTTACTGAAGATCAGCACAAAGCAACTACCTGATACAGCATTGCAATCACTTGGCCGCAAGCGCCTCGGGCACCTTCCAGCCACCGCCCAACGCTTTGAATGCCGCAACGCCAGTGCGGGCCGACTCGGTTTGCGCCTGGGCTCGGGCATCGGCGGCGCGCAGCAGGTTGTCGTCGGCCTGCAGCACTTCGATCAAGCTGACGACGCCCTGCTGGTAGGCCTCGAACGATGCCTGCCGCGCGCGGCTGAGCGAATCCACGCCCTGCTCAAGCACGTTGGCCTGCTGCTCACGCTTGACCAGTGCCGAGAAGGCGTTTTCCACGTCCTCGGTGGCGCGCAGCACGGCGAGGCGGTAAGCCGCCAGTTGCTCGGCTTCCTGCCCTTTGGCCAGGTCGATCTGGGCATCGATGCGGCCGAAGTCAAACAGGCGCCAACGCAGCCCCAGCACACCAATCGATCAAATCGCCCATGGAACTCACAGGCCGCTGCTCGACAGCCTCCTGCCCCAGGAAGCGCTCGGACAGGGAAATCTCGGGACGCTGGTAATCGGGGCCAACCGCGCAGCCTGCCACCAGGTCGGTACTGATCAGTACAACGAGGAGTCGCTTCGACAGCATGGATGTTCTTCCAGGGCAAGGGAGGAGATTGCAGAAATTGTGACCATAATACTTTTTGGTCACTAATTGTCTATCACCCTGCCGCTCTGTAGGCTATCCCCCATGAACAAGACCCCCTCCCCCAAAGTTGCAGCACGTGGTCCGGTGGATCACGAGGTGCGTGATCAGATCGTGGCAGCGGCGACCGAGCACTTCCGCCTGTATGGCTACGAGAAGACCACGGTTTCCGACCTGGCCAAGGCCATCGGTTTTTCCAAGGCCTATATCTACAAGTTCTTCGAGTCCAAGCAGGCCATCGGCGAGATGATCTGCTCGAGCTGCCTGCAGCAGATACAGACCGAGGTGAATGCTGCCATCCATGAGGTGGACAGCCCGCCGGAGAAGCTGAGGCGCATGCTCAAGGTGCTGATGGAAGCCTGCCTGCGGCTGTTCTTCCAGGATCGCAAACTCTACGAAATCGCCGCCTCCGCCGCCTCCGGGCGCTGGCCGGCAACCCTGCTCTACGAAGGCTTCATCGAGCAGACCCTTCGCGAGATCCTGCAGCAGGGCCGGCAGAGCGGCGACTTCGAGCGCAAGACGCCTCTGGATGAAACCACCCGCGCGATCCACCTGATCATGCGCCCCTATTTCAACCCGCTGCTGCTCCAGTACGGGCTCGAAACCACCGATGAAGCGCCGGCCCTGCTGTCCAGCCTGGTGTTGCGCAGTCTGTCACCCTGATTAGTGACTATTGACTAAATTGGTCACAAGAATCAAAGTGAGGCTCCCTACGGCTTCGCAACGGGTTCCTCATGCGCCGGCGCAACCTCCTTCTGTCCCCCCTGGTCGGTGTAATTCCGTTCGTGCTGCTCGCCTGTAGCGACCAGACGCCCCCCGATCCCCGCACTGACGCGCCACTGGTTCGCATCACCACCATCCAGTCGGCAACCGCTACATCGCGCGCCTTCACCGGCATCGTCGCGGCCAGGGTGCAGAGCGACCTGGGTTTCCGCGTGTCCGGCAAGGTGTTGCAGCGCCTGGTCGATACCGGCCAGACCGTCAAGCGTGGCCAGGTGCTTTTGCGCCTCGATCCTATCGACCTGCAACTCGCCGCCCATGCCCAGCGCGAGGCGGTGACCGCAGCGCGGGCACGGGCTCAGCAGGCCAGCGATGACGAAGCTCGTTACCGCGCCCTGCGCGGCACTGGCGCGGTATCGGCATCTGCCTACGACCAATACAAGGCAGCGGCGGATGCGGCTCGCGCGCAACTCAGTGCAGCCGAGGCCCAAGCCAAGGTTGCCGGTAACGCCACCCGCTACGCCGAGCTGCTCGCCGATGCCGACGGTATCGTCATGGAGACACTGGCCGAGCCAGGCCAGGTGGTCAGCGCCGGCCAGGCCGTGGTACGGCTTGCACATGCCGGCCCACGCGAAGCCCTGGTGCAACTGCCGGAAACCCTGCGTCCAGCAGTCGGTTCCAGCGCTGAGGCCAAGCTCTTCGGCAGGCAAGACGTCAGCGTCGCCACCCGACTGCGCCAGCTGTCGGATGTCGCCGACCGCCAGACCCGCACTTTCGAGGCGCGTTACGTGCTCGAAGGCGAGCTGTCCGACGCGCCGCTGGGCACCACCATCACCGTGCAAATCAGCGATCCGCAAACTGCTTCACCAAGCACAGTGCAGGTGCCCATCGCCGCGCTGTACGACGCAGGCAACGGGCCTGGCATCTGGATGATTCGCGGAGAGCCCGTAGAGGTGGCGTGGACGCCCGTAAACGTTCAGTCGCTGGATGATGAGAGCGCCCGCATCAGCGGCGCGATCAAGCCGGGCGACCAGATCGTCGCCCTGGGCGCGCACCTGCTGCACGACGGCCAGGCCGTTCGCCTGGCCGAGCCGGCCACCGTGGCGGCAGTCGAGAAAGGCCAGCCATGAGCGAAAGTCGTTTCAACCTCTCCGCCCTCGCCGTGCGCGAGCGCTCCGTCACCCTGTTCCTGGTCTGCCTGATCTCCCTGGCGGGTCTCGTCGCCTTCTTCAAGCTGGGGCGTGCCGAAGACCCGGCCTTCACCATCAAGGTCATGACCATCGTCACCGCCTGGCCGGGCGCCACCGCCCAGGAAATGCAGGATCAGGTCGCCGAGAAGATCGAGAAGCGCCTGCAGGAACTGCGCTGGTACGACCGCAGCGAAACCTATACACGCCCGGGGCTGGCCTTCACCACCCTGTCGCTGCTCGACACCACCCCACCCTCGGAGGTGCTCGAGGAGTTCTACCAGGCGCGCAAGAAGATCAGCGACGAGGCCAAGACGCTGCCTACCGGGGTGATCGGCCCGCTGGTCAACGATGAGTATTCGGACGTCACCTTCGCCCTGTTCGCGCTCAAAGCCAGGGGCGAGCCGCAACGCCACCTGGTGCGCGACGCCGAGACCCTGCGTCAGCGCCTGCTGCATGTACCGGGCGTGAAGAAGGTCAACATCATCGGCGAACAGGCCGAGCGCATCTTCGTCGAGTTCTCCCACGAGCGCCTGGCCACCCTGGGCATCGGTCCCCAGGACGTGTTCGCCGCGCTCAACGGGCAGAACGCCCTGACCCCGGCCGGCTCCGTGGAAACCCGTGGCCCCGACGTGTTCCTGCGTCTGGACGGTGCCTTCGATGAGCTAGAGAAGATTCGTGACACTCCGATCATCGCCCAAGGCCGCACCTTGAAGCTTTCCGATGTTGCCACGGTCAAGCGCGGCTACGAAGACCCGGCCACCTTTCTGATTCGCAACGGCGGCGAACCGGCCCTGTTGCTCGGCATCATCATGCGTGAAGGCTGGAACGGGCTCGACCTGGGCAAGGCCTTGAACGATGAAGTGCAGCAGATCAACGCTGAGCTGCCGCTGGGCATGAGCCTGAGCAAGGTCACCGACCAGGCCGTCAACATCAGCGCGTCCGTCGACGAGTTCATGATCAAGTTCTTCGTCGCGCTGCTGGTGGTGATGCTGGTGTGCTTCGTCAGCATGGGCTGGCGCGTCGGCGTGGTAGTCGCGGTGGCAGTGCCGCTGACCCTGGCGATGGTCTTCGTGGTGATGGCCGCCACTGGCAAGAACTTCGACCGCATAACCCTGGGCTCGCTGATCCTCGCCCTTGGCCTGCTGGTAGACGACGCCATCATCGCCATCGAGATAATGGTGGTGAAGATGGAGGAAGGCTACGACCGTGTGCGGGCCTCCGCCTATGCCTGGAGCCACACAGCGGCGCCGATGCTCTCCGGCACCCTGGTTACCGCCGTCGGCTTCATGCCCAACGGCTTCGCCCGCTCCACGGCCGGCGAATACACCAGCAACATGTTCTGGATCGTCGGCATCGCGCTGATCGCTTCCTGGCTGGTCGCGGTGATCTTCACGCCGTACTTCGGCGTCAAGCTGCTGCCCGAGATCAAGAAGGTCGAGGGCGGTCACGACGCCATCTACGACACTCCGCGCTACAACCACTTTCGTCGGATTCTGGGTAAGGTGATCGCCCACAAGTGGCTGGTCGCAGGTTCAGTGATAGGGCTGTTCGTGACGGCCGTGCTCGGCATGGCGCTGGTCAAGAAACAGTTCTTCCCCATCTCCGACCGCCCCGAAGTCATGGTCGAGGTACAGATGCCTTATGGCACCTCGATCCTCCAGACCAGCGCAGCTGCGGAAAAAGTCGAAGCCTGGCTGGCCCAGCAGGCAGAGGCGAAGATCGTCACGGCGTACATCGGCCAGGGCGCACCGCGCTTCTTCATGGCCATGAGCCCGGAACTGCCGGATCCGTCGTTCGCCAAGATCGTCGTACGCACCGACAACCCGGATGAGCGCGAGGCACTCAAGCACAGGCTGCGCAAGGCGATTGCCGAGGGTCTGGCCAGCGAGGCGCAGGTGCGCGTCAGTCAATTGGTGTTCGGCCCCTACTCGCCCTACCCGGTGGCCTACCGGATTAGCGGCCCGGATCCGCAACGCCTGCGCGAGATCGCCAGCGAGGTGCGCCAAGTGATGGATGCCAGCCCGCTGATGCGGACGGTCAATACCGACTGGGGCACCCGCGCTCCCACGCTGCACTTCAATCTGCAGCAAGATCGCCTGCAAGCGGTGGGGCTAACCTCCAGTGCCGTTGCGCAGCAGCTGCAGTTTTTGCTCAGCGGCGTGCCCGTCACCGCCGTACGCGAAGACATCCGCACGGTGCAGGTCATGGCCCGTGCCGCTGGCGATATTCGCCTCGACCCGGCACGGGTGATGGATTTCACCCTGGCCGGCGCCAATGGTCAGCGCATCCCGCTGTCGCAGATTGGCGAAGTGGAGGTACGCATGGAAGAGCCGATCATGCGCTGGCGCGACCGGGTGCCGACTATCACAGTGCGTGGCGATATCGCCGAAGGCTTGCAACCGCCAGACGTGTCGACCGCCATCAGCCAGCAGTTGCAACCCATCATCGACAGGCTGCCGAGCGGCTATCGCATCGAGCAAGCGGGCTCCATCGAGGAATCGGGCAAAGCCAGCAAGGCCATGCTGCCGCTGTTCCCGATCATGCTGGCCGTCACGTTGATCATCATCATCCTGCAGGTGCGCTCGATCGCCGCGATGATCATGGTCTTTCTCACCAGCCCGCTGGGGCTGATCGGCGTAGTGCCGACGCTGATCCTGTTCCAGCAGCCGTTCGGCATCAACGCGCTGGTCGGGCTGATCGCGCTGTCCGGCATCCTCATGCGTAACACGCTGATCCTGATCGGGCAGATTCGCCAGAACGAAGCGGCGGGTCTCGATCCGTTCCGCGCCGTGGTCGAAGCCACCGTGCAACGCGCTCGGCCGGTGATCCTCACCGCGCTGGCGGCGATCCTGGCGTTCATCCCACTTACGCATTCCGTGTTCTGGGGCACCCTCGCCTACACCCTGATCGGCGGCACCTTCGCCGGCACCGTGCTGACCCTGGTGTTCCTGCCGACCATGTACGCCATCTGGTTCGGCATCCGCCCCATCCCCCACGAGCCACTCGCGCAGGCACAACCTGCATGAACAGCCCTTCCCTGATCGAGAGTAACTGCCATGCCCAACTTCCCAGTGGTCGTCATAACCGGCGTGTCATCAGGCATCGGTCGCACGGCGGCCGAACAGTTCGCCGGACGCGGTTGCCGCGTGTTCGGCAGCGTGCGCAACCCGGCCACTGCGCAGGCCATCCCCGGTGTCGAGCTGATTCACCTGGATATTCGTGACGAAGCCTCGATTCGCCAGAGCATCGAACATGTGATTGCAGAAGCTGGGCGCATCGACGTACTGGTCAACAATGCTGGCACCACACTGCTCGGTGCGACAGAGGAAACCGCCATCGACGAGGCCCAGGCGCTGTTCGACACCAACGTCTTCGGCGTCCTGCGCGTTACCCAGGCGGTACTGCCGCAGATGCGCAAGCAAAGCGCAGGGCGCATCGTCAACGTCAGTTCGGTGCTCGGCTTCCTGCCAGCACCCTACATGGGCCTGTACTCGGCTTCCAAACATGCAGTGGAGGGTTTGTCCGAGACCCTGGATCACGAGGTGCGGCGCTTCGGCATTCGCGTCGCGTTGGTCGAGCCTTCGTTCACCAAGACCAGCCTCGACCTCAACGCGCCACAGGCCGCCCTGCGTATCGCTACCTACGACAGCGAGCGGGCAACCGTCTCCCAGGCCATCCAGATGAACGTGCAGAAGGCACCTTTGCCCGATGCGGTCGCCGCGACCATCGTCGAGGCCGCCCTGGGCGCGTGGAAAATGCGCCACACCCCCAAAGGCGAGGCCACCCTGCTCAGACGCCTGCGCCGCTTTATGCCGGCAGGCCCAGTCGACTCGGGCCTGCGCAAGACCTTCGGCCTCGGCTGATTCACCTCTTCACGTACGAGACCACACCATGCACAGAGAACACAGCACACGTATCGTCGTTACCGGCCTGGGCATCGTCAGCCCTCTATGCTGTGGCAGCGAGACGGTATGGACGCGCCTGCAGGCCGGCCACTCGGGCCTAGACTGCAGCAGCCCCTCGGCAGTTAGCAAAGCGCGGCTAGCTGCAGCCGTCGAAATCTTCGCCCAAGTCTATGCATAGGCCATTTGGACGTGTCTAAGACATCGAAACTCTAAGTGCCCAAAGCGAAGACGAACTTCATTTTATCGCTCTACTTGCGATGTCAGCTTAGATTCTGACATTGGTTGGAGCGTCCGATTACGGCCGTAGCTGCCCGCCACTAGTGTCAGCTTCCGGCCAGAAGCGACCCTTGGTTATCTACGAACTCAGGGCCCATTCAGTAGCCGTGGCAAGAAAGTCGGTGTTGGTTATCAGAAAATCCCGCAGGCGGCAGTTGCGGAATAGTCAGAGCCAGCGGCGAACCTCGGCCTTGTAGCGGAGGTAGTCGTCGCCGAACTTTGCTTCGAGATAGCGCTCCTCGCGGGCGATCACCTGCGTCTGGATCGCGACCAACACCAACGGAAGCAACGCGAAGGCGATCGGTCCGTCGAAGCCGACCGCAAGGCCTGCATAGATAAGCGCCATGCCGAGATACATGGGATTGCGGGTCCACCGATAGGGACCGGTCGTTGCGATGAGGGTCGTTGGTCGCGACGGCGGAATGTTGGTGCCCAGACGCCGGAACAGCCCCGCCGCCGCAAGCATCATTACCGCGCCGGCAGCGAACGGCAGCGCGCCCATTGCGATCAGCAACCACCAATCGATGCCGAAAGAGTGCAGGGCGACGAACCGCTCCGCCGCCAGCCCCAACAGCAGCGCTCCCAGATAGATGAAGGGCGGAGGGAAGCGCACCCCCGCGCTGTCCGGCTCGACGGCCATGTTCATCTCCTCTCTATGGGCTCAAGCCAGCATCGACTGCTGGGCGAAAATACCCGCCATCGCGCCCTGCGATGATGCCTGGGTGACCGAGGGCAATATGGGGGTGGTGAGATCGCCGGCGGCATAGATGCCAGGCGTGCTGGTTTGGCGGCGCTCGTCGACCTTGAGCACGACGCCGGTGGGCGTATCCATCGTGGCAAGGCCCAACGATTCATGCAGGTTTGCGGACGGCTTGTTGCGCGGATGAGCAAACAGGATGTCGACCGCGACAGTGGAGCCAGTGTCGAGATTGACGGTAGCGATATGCCCCTGGTGATGGGCGATCTCGACGATCCGTCCGTCGACGACAGGTATGTTGCGGTGCGCCAGATCGGCCTGGATATCAGGTGTAATGTCGTGACCATCGGCAAAGACAGTCAACCTGTCGGTCCAATCGAGGAACAGCCTGACCTGGTTGTGCGATTGCGGGCCGGACCACACGAGGCCCCAATGCTGGCCGGCGGCTTCAAAGCCGTCGCAATAGGGGCAGGGGACGATGGACGTGCCCCAACTCTCGGCAAAGCCTGGAACATCAGGCATCTGATCGGCAACGCCATAGCTCAGGATCACGCGGCGGGCCTTTAGGCTTTCGTGATCGTCAGTGACAACGCAGAAATCGTCTATTACGCCAGAAATCTTCTCTGCCCGGGCATTGACTAGCCTGACCGTTGGATAGCGCGTCAACTGCTGCCGCGCCGCGGCCAGGATGTCCAGCGGCGGCGTGTGATCGTGACCGAGCAGACCATGCGAATGGCCGGCAAAGCGGTTACGCGGCCGACCGGTATCGAGAACGATGACCTTGCGACGGGCACGGCCGAGCTGCAAAGCGGCGGCGAGACCTGCAAAACTTCCGCCGATGATGATGACGTCATTCATGGTGATGGGCTCCGCTGGAGGGCAGGTTGTAGCCAAGCCCTTGGATTGCTCATTTAAGACACTGAGTGGTATCCTAAATCTTAAATTAAGATACTGTAAAGTACCAATATCATGACCGAAACCATACAGGCACGGCGCGGTCGGCCCACCAACGAGGCGCTTGCCCAAACGATACTCGACGCCGCGAGCGAACTTTTTGTGGAATTGGGTTTTCAAGCGACGACGTTGGACAAGGTCGCCCAGCGGGCGAAGATATCCAAGCTCAGCATCTATAGACGTTTCGAGAACAAGGAGGCGCTGTTCAGCGCAGCCATCGCGGCCGGCTGCCAGCAGTCGTTTGCACCACAGGCCCTGCTTGAAGGTGTCGAAGGTTCGGTCGAAGACCAACTTATGGCGGTGGGAACATCACTGCTGCGCACGCTATTGAGACCAGACGTCAGCAGTATCGAAGCCATGGTCATGGCCGATAAAACGAGTCAAAACGCCCTGAGCAAGTGCCACTACGAAGCCGGCGCCGCTCATGTCATCGCCGACATCGATGCCTTGTTGCGCCAACTTCACGCGAAGGCGCTTCTCAACGTGCCCGATCCCCTCCAAGCCGCCCGCTTGTTTGCCGCGCTCTTCAAAGGCTCCGATCTATTGATGATCGCCCGATTCGATCAGGCGAGAGCAGAGGACGAAATAGAATCCTATTGCCGGTCGGCCGTCGCCATGTTCATCGCCGCGCACGGTCGCAGCGACCACGCGGGTGGATAAGCATTTAATTGCTCCGGGGCAGCTCGGTCCAGGCTTGTGTTTGCGCTTTAGGGGCCGCAGCGGAATCACAGGCTGCGTCCGATAACTGTCGCAGTACTGGCGCAAGTGCTCAACATCGTAGCCTGAATCGACCATAGATTCGTCGACTCCTTCAAGCTGCTGTCTCTGGCCAGGAGCGGCTGCTATTGGCCGATTGCAGCCCCTGACGAGAGCCCCCAAGCCCCCTCGAAAGTCCGCACCCCGGTTTCAGACATCCGCCCCCTGCCCTATCCTCCCCCGCCACAACCCCAGGAGGCGCCATGCCGGTTTCGTTACCCTTCGAGCAAGTCGATGTCTTCTCCGAACAGCCCTTCAAAGGCAACGCCGTTGCCGTGGTGATTGGCGCCGACCGCCTGAGCAGCCAGCAAATGCTCGAGTTCGCCGCCTGGACCCAATTGAGCGAGACGACCTTCCTGCTGCGGCCGACCACTGCCGAAGCAGACTACCGCGTAAGAATCTTCACCCCGCTGCGGGAGTTGCCCTTTGCCGGGCATCCGACGCTGGGGAGCTGCCAGGTCTGGCTGAACCAGGGGGGCGGCAATGCTGCTGACGAGATCGTCCAGGAGTGTCTGGCGGGCCTGATCCGTATCCGCCGCAAGGGCGCCTTGCTGTCGTTCGCGGCGCCTCCCCTGCTTCGTGGCGGAGCGGTCGAAGACGAGGTGTTGCGACGGATCGAGAGCGGGCTTGGCCTTTCCCCGGGGCAGGTACTCGGCAGCCAATGGGTGGACAACGGACCCGGCTGGGTCGCCGTTCGGCTGGCCACGCGTGACGAGGTCCTGGCCATTCGCCCGGACTACGCGCAGCTCGACGGGCTCAACGTGGGCGTGGTCGCACCCTGGCAAGGTCCCCAGGCGGAGGCGGATGTGGAAGTGCGCGCCTTCATGGGCGAGGAACTCAATGAAGACCCCGTCACCGGCAGCCTCAACGCGAGCCTGGCGCAATGGCTGATCGGCACGGGAGTCATGCCCGGGCGCTACACGGCGAGCCAGGGCACGGCCTTGGGTCGCCGGGGGCGGATAAGCGTCGAGCAGATCGGCGGCGATATCTGGATCGGCGGTGAGGTGCAGCCGGGCATGTCGGGGCAGGTCGTGTTCTGAGCGGGACGGCGTACCCTGTCCTTCCCCATTACCTGGCCGACCTGGATCGGCGTCCGGCATTGGACGGAAATGCCTGCCCATGACAACGGGGCCGCCTTTCCTCTGGAAGCACCCTTCCTGCCCACCGGGCCGCCCAGGCCCGGTGGCTCCGCCCTCCCCTCACCAGTTGTGCGTATAGCTCGCCGTCAGCACCGTGCCCGGCGCCGGCAGGTGGCTGGTGTTGTTGTTGTTGCGCAGCAACTGGCTGTAGAGCGGGTAGTAGTCGCGGTTGAACAGGTTCTGGATGCCCAGGCTCAACTGGTCGTCGGGGGTGATGCGGTACTGGCTGACCAGGTCGACCGTGGTGTAGGTGCTGACCTGGCGCCGGCCGAAGCTTTCCACGCCGTCGAGACGGTAGTCCTTGGAGTCGAAGAAGGTGGCCTGCAGGCGGTTGTTCCAGTCGGCATCCGGCTTGTATTGCAGGTAGGCGGTCAGCTTCAGCGGCGGCACGCGGTAGCCGGTCATGTCCTGCCAGTCCTTGCCGTCCGGCTTCTCGCGTCCGCGCATCCAGGTGGCGCTGCCGCCCGCGCCCCAGACTTCGTCGTCGCTGAGCCAGTCGGCGCTGGCCTCGACGCCGTAGATGCGCTCCTTGGTGCGGGTGAGGATCAGGCCGTTGTTGAAGCTCTGCACGTCGCCCAGCTTGGAGGTGGTGTAGAACAGCGCCAGGCTGCCCAGGGTGTTGCCGCCGATGGCGCCGCGCCAGCCGAGTTCGTAGTTGTTGGTCTTCACCGGTTCGAGGTTCGAGGAGCCGATATCGAAGCCACGGCGGGCGTTGCGCAGCTGGATGCCGACGTCGGGCAGCTGGAAGCCCTGGCTGAAGGAGGCATAGATTTCCTGGCCAGCCACCGGCGAATAGACGATGCCGAGGTTCGACAGCACCGCGTCGTAGTCGAGGTCGCCGCCCTTGACGGTCACCGGCGAGGCGGCCTTGGACTCGGAGAGCGGGATGAAGTCGTCGAATTCGGCGGTGGAGTATTCGTAGCGCAGGCCGCCGTCGATCGACCAGTGTTCGTCGAAGCGATGCTGCAACTGGGCGAACGCGCCGGCGCTGCGGGTGCGTAGCGGCGGCATGTAGGTGAGCTTGCCGATCTTGTCGAAGACCAGCCCGCCGCTGGCGTCGTAGGCCGCCGGGTCGAACACGTCGAGCGGCATGTCGCTGCGTTCCTGGTTGTAGTCGCCGCCCCAGACCAGTTCGGTATTGCCGCTTTCGCCCAGCGGCGTGCGCAGGGTCAGGCGGCTGCCGAACACTTCGCTGTTCTGCATGATCTGGTCGACGTTGCCGCCGCGGGTGGAGACGGCGCGGGCGTCGAACGGGGTGAAGCGGGTGAAGTAGTCGCGGTAGTAGAGCTGCGCGGAGAGCCGGCTGCCGAGGATGTCGAGGTTCTCGTACTCGAGGTTCGCCAGGGTGTTGCGGATGCGGTTCTGCTCGTCCAGCTCCAGGCCCTTGATCGCGTTGGCCGGGACCGAGCCCGGCGGCAGCCTGGCGACCCTCGGGTCGGTGGCGTAGTCGGTGTCCTGGCGGGCGTCGTAGTGGCTGAGGGCGAGCTGCACGCGCTGGTTCTCGTCGATGCGCAGGCCGAGCTTGCCGCCGATGTTGTAGACGTTCGAGTCGAACAGGTCGCCCTGGCTGGGTTCCGGGGCGATGCGGTCGCCATGGGCGTCGTAGGAAGCGCCGACGTGGCGGGTGCCGAAGTCGAACGAATAGTCGAGCGCCCCCAGGGAGCCGGCGAAGTATTGCTGGAACTGGCCGCCGAGGCCATCGCTGCCCAGCCGGGTCAGCGGCGAGGTGGCGCTGAGGCGGGTTTCCGCGCGGTTCTCGCCGCCGGCCGGACGCGTGGTGATGGAGATGATCCCGCCGGTGGCGCCGCTGCCGTAGATGGCGCTGCTGCCACGGATCACCTCGATCCGCTCGATCAGTGCCGGGTCAATGTTGGCCAGGTTGCGCGAGGAGTCGCGATTGGTGTTCAGCGGCACGCCATCGACCATCACCAGCATGCTGCGCCCGCGCAGGGTCTGGCCGTATTCGGTGATGGTGCGGCTGGAATCGGACATCCCCGGCACCGCCTTGGCCAGCACGGTGGCCAGGCTGTCGGAGCCCTGGCGCAGCTCCTCCAGCTGGGCATGCTCGATGACGGTGGACTGGCGCGTGGCGGAGACCAGGTCGCTGCTGGTGCGCGAGGCGGTGATTTCCATCTGCTCCATGTCCAGCGGTTCGCTGCGGGCTTGCGTAGCGGGCACGGCGGCTTCGCTGGCCGGAACGACGATGAAGGTATGTTCGTCCCTGGCCTGCGCCTTCAGGCCGCTGTCCCTGAGCAACTGGCGCAATGCCTCTTCGGGGGTGAAACGCCCCTTCAGCGCGGGCGCCTGGCGGCCGGCGCCGAGATCGCCGGCGAAAAGGATCTGTACCGAGGATTGTTGCGCGAGGGCGTTGATCGCCTGGCCGAGCGGCGCGGCGGGCAGATCCACGTCGAGCTTTTCCTGGCCCTGGGCCGACACCGCCAGGAGCAGGCTGCTGGCGAGCAATGAAGGACGCAGGTGGCGACTGCGGAGGGAAAAATGCACGTCTCGATTTCCTATGCAGGTTGGCTTTTCCTGGATAGCCGCCATGGCGCGCGGGAAACCCTACCTGCGTCCGAGAATTATTTTCGAGTCGATTTGCGTTGGATCTCGACACTGCCGTCCTCCTGCCGCGACACGGCCACGGGAAGGATGCTCGGCAGCAGGTCGAGCAGCCGGTCGACGTTGTGCGCGGCGAAGACGCCGGTCAGCCGGAGGGAGGCCAGGCTGGGGTCGTCCAGGAGAATGGGCGCCTTGCGGTAATGGCGTAGCAGCGCGACGGCTTCGCCCAGGGGCGTGCGCTCGAAGACCAGGCGGTCGTCTTTCCAGGCCATCGCCGTGGCGGCATCGACCTTGGCCAGCGGCATCAGTTGCCCGCCAATGGCATCGACCTGCTGGCCCGGCAGGAGCACGACTGGCGCTTGCGCCGTAGCCGAGGTGCCGACCTCCACCCGGCCACGCTCCAGGGTCACGCGGACGTCGTCGTCCAGGCGGCGCACGTTGAACCGGGTGCCGAGCACGCGGACGTCGGTCGACCCCGCGGACACCACGAAGGGCCGATAGCGCGCCGGGGATACCTCGAAAAGCACCTGCCCCGCGCGCAACGCGACCCGGCGGCTGAGCGGGTGCCAACTGACCTCGATCTGGCTGCCGCTGTCGAGCAGGAGCTGGCTGCCGTCGGCCAGGGTCACGTCGCGCCGCTCACCGATGGCGGTGGCGAAGCGCTCGCGCTTGTAGGCCGGGTCCAGCCAGGTCAGGGCGCCGATGGCCAGCGCCAGCAATAGCGCGACGCCGGCCGCCTTGCTTGCCTTGCGCGATTTCGGCCGGGAGGGCGGCAGCGGGAACAGGTCCTTCAGCGCGTCGCGATGGCGCTCCAGGGCGTCGTCCAGCGGAACCTGCCCATTCCGTTTCGAGGGCTGGGTCATGGCCGTGCCTCGCCGCGGCCGAGCCGTTCCCGGCAGGCCGCCAGTCCGAGGCGCAGGTGCTTTTCCACGGTCTTGACGGAGATGCCGAGGCGGTCGGCGACTTGCGCCTGGGGAATTTCGTGGATCTTGTGCATGACGAAAACGGCCTGGCAGCGAGGAGGAAGCGTGGCGATGGCGTCGACCAGTGCCTGGAACTCGCGCTCGGCCTCATGGCGACCCATGGGCGTCGCCGCCATGCAGGCGACTTCCGGAAGCTCGGCGACGGCTTCTACCCAGGCGGTTCGACGACGGTCGCTACGATAGCGGCTCACGGCGGTGTCGTGGGAGATTTTCCGCAGCAGGGCCAGGGGCGTGTGCACGTCCTCCTTCTCGTCGCGTTCGAGCAACTGCACGCACACGTCGTGCACCACTTCGCGCGCCATGCCCCGGTCGCCGAAGCGCCGGCGAACATGGTCGACCAGTTCCTCGTAGTGACGAACCAATGTGGACAACAGCGTCGGCTTGGCGGGATCGAACGGCACGATGCACCCAGGAAAGGAGCCTGGCTCCGAAGAATGGGGGACGAGTGTAAATGAGAAACAGTCGCAGATGAAAGACCGGTCATCGTCAGGGATTGCCTGGGTTGGCGTGCGTAGCGGGCAGGTGGCTTTCGCCCGCCCGCGCAACTGCCGAGCCAGGGCGGAGAGGGATCCCCTTTTCGCCCCGCTACTCCCCCCCCCGGCCTTGCCGGGGGGCACCGCCTCCGTCGGTTATCGGTGTCTGCGTGCGTATTCCGCCTCGAACAGCGACAGGGCGTCGCTGAGCAACGACAGCAGGGAACCGGTGATGCGGCAGATGCTTTCGCCGGGCTCTTCGGTTTCGTCGAGCAGGTCGAGGACGCTCAGCGTTCCGATCGCCGACTCCAGCCGGCGGCGGGCGGTGTCGAACAGGTCTTCGCTGGCTGCGCTGCAGTCCAGGTAGAGGGTGGCGCAGCCGGGATGCTGGTTGCATTGCGAGGTGCGTCGCAGGGGGATGAAGGTGGAAGGGGACTGTGCGGTTATTGCGGGATTCGACGTATCATCGGCCTTAGCCATGGGTCAGCTCCTTTTAAGCTGGTCTCTGGTTAGCGGGTCGTAGGTGTTCCTGCACCTGCGGCCCGCGTCTTTTCTGCCCCCAAGAAAACAGATGGACTTGGCGACCCCTCCATCTTCCTCCTACTGGTTTTTTATCCAATTCCTGGGCGTCTGAGAGAGGCTGCGGAAAAGTCTGGGGGAGATGTCCGGCGTTTCCAGGGCATGTCATCCGCCGCTGTCACGGGTATGTGGCGGATAACCGCTAGGCGGTTATTCGCCCTACGGGGTCGGGCCTCAAGCGGGCAGCGCGGGGGCGTTTGCCTGCGCGTAGCGCGGTGGTGGGGCGAATGACGCCATGGGCGTTATCCGCCGCTGCCATGGGTAATCGGCACGACCCTGCTGACCCTTCCTGACCACTCCGTCAACCCGTAAACTACGCGGTTCCCCTGCCCAGACAAGGACTGCCGTGAACAGCCCCGCCCTGCCCCTTTCCCGTGGCTTGCGCATCCGCGCCGAACTCAAGGAACTGCTGACCCTCGCCGCGCCGATCATGATCGCGCAACTGGCGACCACCGCCATGGGCTTCGTCGATGCGGTGATGGCCGGGCGCGCCAGTCCGCACGACCTGGCAGCGGTGGCGCTGGGCAACTCGATCTGGATCCCGATGTTCCTGCTGATGACCGGCACCCTGCTCGCCACCACGGCCAAGGTCGCCCAGCGCTACGGCGCCGGCGACCAGCCCGGCACCGGGCCGCTGGTGCGCCAGGCGCTGTGGCTGGCGCTGCTGATCGGACCGCTGTCGGGGGCGGTGCTGTGGTGGTTGTCGGAGCCGATCCTCGGCTTGATGAAAGTGCGCCCGGAACTGATCGGGCCGAGCCTGCTGTACCTCAAGGGCATCGCCCTGGGCTTCCCGGCGGCGGCGCTGTACCACGTACTACGCTGCTACACCAACGGCCTGGGACGGACCCGGCCGAGCATGGTGCTGGGGATCGGCGGGCTGCTGCTGAACATCCCGATCAACTACGCGCTGATCTACGGCCACTTCGGCATGCCGAAGATGGGCGGCCCCGGCTGCGGCTGGGCCACCGGCTCGGTGATGTGGTTCATGTTCCTCGGCATGCTGTTCTGGGTGAACAAGGCCTCGATCTACCGCGCCAGCCAGTTGTTCTCGCGCTGGGAGTGGCCGGATCGCGCGACCATCGGCCCGCTGGTGGCGGTCGGCCTGCCGATCGGCATCGCGGTGTTCGCCGAGTCGAGCATCTTCTCGGTGATCGCCCTGCTGATCGGCGGGCTCGACGAGAACGTGGTGGCCGGCCACCAGATCGCCCTGAACTTCAGCGCGCTGGTGTTCATGATTCCCTATTCGCTGGGGATGGCGGTGACCGTGCGGGTCGGCCACAACCTCGGCGCCGGCCTGCCGCGCGACGCGCGCTTCGCCGCCGGCGTGGGGATGGCCGCGGCGCTGGGCTACGCCTGCGTCTCGGCGAGCCTGATGCTGTTGCTGCGCGAGCAGATCGCCGCGATGTATTCGCCGGACCCGGCGGTGATCGCCATCGCCGCCTCGCTGATCGTGTTCTCCGCGCTGTTCCAGTTCTCCGACGCCCTGCAGGTCACCGCCGCCGGGGCCCTGCGCGGCTACCAGGACACCCGGGTGACGATGATCATGACCCTGTTCGCCTACTGGGGCATCGGCCTGCCGGTGGGCTACAGCCTCGGCCTCACCGACTGGTTCCAGGAACCCACCGGACCGCGCGGCCTGTGGCAAGGCCTGGTGGTGGGCCTGACCGGCGCGGCGATCATGCTCTGCATCCGCCTGGCGCGCAGCGCGCGGCGCTTCATCCGCCAGCACGAGCGCCTGCAGCGGGAGGACGCGGCGGCCGCCTCAGTCCTTGGCCGGTAGCGCCGGGGCGGCGCCACGCGACTTGACGCTGAGGGTAGTGCCGACCGAGGCGAGGATGATCGCGCCGATGGCCAGCCATTGGGTCGGGCTCAGCCGCTCGCCGAGGAACAGCAGCCCGGAGAGCGCGCCGAAGGCCGGCTCGATGCTCATCAGGGTGCCGAAGGTGCGCGCCGGCAGGCGGGTCAGCGCGACCATTTCCAGGGTGTAGGGCAAGGCCGTGGAGAGCACCGCGACGCCCAGCGCCAACGGGATCAGCGCCGGGTCGAGGAGGTCGGCGCCGGCGTGGGCGACGCCGATCGGCACAACCAGGATCGCCGCCACCAGCACCCCCAGCGCGGCGCCCTGGGCGCCATGGTCGGCGCCGGCGCGCTGGCCGAAGAGGATGTACAGCGCCCAGCACACGCCGGCGCCGAGGGCATAGGCAGCACCGACCAGGTCGAGCGGCTCGGCGCTGTTGCCCAGCGGCAGCAACAGCCAGATGCCGAACACCGCCAGGCCGATCCAGAGGAAGTCCAGCAGGCGCCGCGAGGAGAGGATCGCCACCAGCAGCGGCCCGGTGAACTCCAGGGCCACCGCGATGCCCAGCGGCACGGTGCGCACCGAGAGATAGAACAGCAGGTTCATGCCGCCCAGGGCGATGCCGTAGACCACCACCGAGCGCAGCGATTGCAGGCTCAGGCGCTTGCGCCAGGGACGCAGGAGCAGCAGCAGGATCAGCGCGGCGAAGAACAGCCGCAGGGCCGTGGTGCCCTGGGCGCCGACCAGGGGGAACATGCTTTTCGCCAGGGAGGCGCCGCTCTGGATCGAGGCCATGGCGATCAATAGCAGGCCGACCGGCAACAGCGTTCCGGCGAGGCCGCGGGAGGTGGAGGTCATGGAAGAGGTCCGGCAGTGGGAAGCAGCCCGATGGACTGCGGGAAACGGGATGTGCACTATAATGCGCAAAACCGCGACAGTGAGCAATATATTGCCCAGCCCTACCGAACGCCCCAGCGTCCTCGAACATGTCTCCGGCAACGTCCGCCGCCTGCGCCTGCAAGCCGGCCTCAGCCAGGAAGCGCTGGCCCGCGCGGCCAGTGTCAGCCGGCGGATGCTGGTGGGCATCGAGAGCGGCGACGTCAATGTCAGCCTGTCGACCCTCGACCGTATCGCCGCCGCCCTCGGCGTGCTGTTCCCCGACCTGGTCCAGGCCCCGGCCACCGACCGCTCGCGGATCAATGCGGTGGCCTGGGTCGGCCACCACCCCGAGAGCCGCGCCACCCTCCTCGCCAGCGCACCGGCGCGGCGCGAGGTGGAACTCTGGGCCTGGTCGCTGGGACCGGGCGAGCGCTACGTATCGGAACCCGACGCCGCCGGCTGGCGGGAGATGGTTCTGGTCATCGAAGGTCGCCTGCGCCTGGAACTGGCCGACGGCGAACGGCGCATCGAGGCCGGCGACTTCCATGCCTTCGCCAGCGACCAGCCGTACGCCTACGTCAACGATGGGGACGAGGTGGTGCGTTTCACCCGCAACGTGGTGAGCTAGGCTCTAGCCTCGAGCCAGCCTTCCAGAGGAGACCGCGATGAGCACACGCGTACGCCCCTTCCTGATGTTCCAGGGGGTCCAGGCCGAGGCGGCCATGAACTTCTACCTGTCGCTGTTCGACGACGCCGAGATCCTCCAGATCCAGCGCTACGGCGCCGAGGGGCCGGGCCCGGAGGGCTCGGTGCTGAAGGCGCTGTTCCGCCTCGGCGACCAGAGCGTGCATTGCATCGACAGCCATGTGCGGCACGCCTTCGATTTCACCCCGGCGTTCTCCTTCTTCGTCGACTGCGAGAGCAACGCGCAGATCGAGCGCCTGGCCGAAGCCCTGGGCGACGGCGGCAAGGCCCTGATGCCGCTCGGCGACTACGGCTTCAGCCAGCGTTTCGCCTGGCTGGCCGACCGCTTCGGGGTGTCCTGGCAGCTCAACCTGGCCTGAGCCCGGCAGTTGCCGTCAGGCTTCCTGGAGGACTTCCTGGCACACATCGACCCACTGCGCATCCACCAGCTCGGCCATCCGTTGCGGGGCGATGCGGACCGCGCTGTGCACCGCCCCGGCGGCCGGCAGCACTTCGTCGAAGGCTTGCAGCGAGACGTCGCAGTACACCGCCAGCGGCGTCGCCAGGCCGAACGGGCAGACTCCGCCGACCGGGTGCCCGGTCAGCTCGACCACGTCCTCGGCGCCGAGCATCTTCGCCTTGCCGCCGAAGGCGGCCTTGATCTTGCGGTTGTCCAGCCGCGCGTCGCCGCGCGCCACTACCAGTACGGTGCGCTCGCCGACCCGCAGCGACAGGGTCTTGGCGATCCGCCCCGGCTCCACGCCATGGGCCTCGGCGGCCAGGGCGACGGTGGCGGTGCTGGTTTCCAGCTCGATGATGCGCAGGTCCGGGGCTTTCTCGGCGAAGAACCGCCGGACGGATTCGAGGCTCATGGGGTGGGCTCCTTGGCGAAAACCCACGAACTTATGCAAGCGCGCCGAGGCTGTCCAGCGCCGCGCGCTCAGGCGAAGCGCACGCAGTAGATCGGCGGCAGGTTGGCGGAGAGCTGCTGCCAGTCCTCCCCGCCGTTCTCGCTAAGCCACAGGCCGCCGGTGGTCGAGCCCATGGCCAGGCGCTCGCCGCTGGGGTCGATGTCCAGGCCGTGGCGGTAGACCAGGTCGTAGGCCGGGCCATCGGGCAGGCCGCGCTCGAGGGTCTCGAAGCTGCGGCCGCCGTCGCGGGTGCGGGTGACCACGAAACGGGCGTCCCTGGGAATGCGGCATTCGTCCTTGGTCGCCGGGACGAACCAGGCCGTGTCCGGCTGCCGCGGATGCACGGCGACGGCGAAGCCGAAGCTGGACGGCTCGGCGACCACGCCCTGCCAATGCAGGCCGCCGTCGCGGGAACGGAAGATGCCGTTGTGGTGCTGCACCCAGAGGAACTCCGGGCGCGCCTGGCACTGCACCAGGCGGTGCGGGTCCTGGATCGCCGCCTCCTCGCTCTGCTCCGGCGGCATGTAGTCGGCGCGCATGCCTTTGGTGGTGCAGGTCCAGCTGCGGCCGTCGTCGTGGCTCTGCCAGACGCCGCCGCAGGACACCGCGACAGTGAGGTGGCGACTGTCGCGTGGGTCGACGCAGATGGAGTGGATGCCGGGATGGTCGTAGCCGCCGCCGAACCACTGGGCGCGCTCGGGTCGTTCCCAGAGTTCGCGGTTGAGGCGCCAGCTGGCGCCACGGTCGTCGGAGCGGAACAGGCCGCCGGGGATGGTCCCGGCCCACAGCGTGCCGGGCCGGTCGGCGCCGCCTGGCTCGAGGATCCACAACTGCTGTAGCGACCAGGGTGGCTCCGCCGCCTGGCCTTCCAGCGGTTCGGCCGCTGGCGGCTGCGGCGGATAGACCGGCACCGCGCATTCCATCCAGTCCGTCGCGCCGGCGTCGCGACGCCACAGCTTGACGCCGAAATGGCCGAGGTTCAGCGCCGCGTAGAGCGCGCCGTCGCGCGGGTCGGCGAGGAGCATGCTCAACGGCTCGCCGAGGAAGTGGCTGGCCATCGGCAGCCACTGGCCCGCCGCGTTGCGCCGCAGCTCGAACAGGCCCTTGCGGGTGCCGACATAGAGTCGCTCGCTCACCGGATGTCCTCCTCTGTCATGGTCAACCGCCGCTCAGCGCCTGCACCACGTAGATCTCGCTATCGTCTTGGAGCGGATCGCCCAATCCCCGGCGATCGCGGACCTGCACGCCATCGACGAACAGCGCCACATGCCGGCGCAGGCTGCCCTGGTCGTCGAGCAGGTAGCCGCGCAAGCGCGGCTCGCGGGCGAAGGCCGCCTGCAAGGCGGCGGCGACGGTGGCGGCGCCGACATCCAGCGCGGGCATGGCGACATGCCGCTGGATGGCCGGGGCGAAGACGATACGGGGCATGCCGAGGCTCGCGGAAATGGTTCTGCTGGAACAGTGTAGAAGCCCTGCAGGCCACGGCTGGCGCGGCCCGCCCAGCGGTCGGCACACTCCGCAGCGACGCTCGTCGCCCATCCCGGCCGCTCGGCGCGGGCCTCCTATACTGCCCCGGCCAGCGAAAAAACCGCCGTCGCCTGTCGATCCGCCGGCCCGCCGTTCGACCAGTTCGGGAGGCGGGCCAGAACGGGCCGTCATTGCGCAGAACAACAAGGAGAACGCAGATGAGATTCATGGTGATCGTCAAGGCCACCCAGGCTTCCGAAGCCGGCGAGATGCCCAGCGAGGAACTGCTCGCGGCGATGGGCCGCTACAACGAGGAACTGGTCAAGGCCGGGGTGATGCTCGCCGGCGAAGGGCTACAGCCCAGCGCCAAGGGCGCCCGGGTGCGTTTCTCCGGCAACGCGCGGACGGTGATCGACGGCCCCTTCGCCGAGACCCGCGAGCTGATCGCCGGTTTCTGGATGTTCCAGGTGGCCTCCCTGGAAGAGGCCATCGAGTGGGTCAAGCGATGCCCGAACCCATTCGACGGCGAATCCGAGATCGAGATCCGCCAGGTCTTCGAGGCCGAGGACTTCGGCGAGGAGTTCACCCCGGAACTGCGCGAGCGCGAGGAGCGCCTGCGCGCCGAGCTGGAAAAACGCAACTGAACCGCCCCGCACTCCGCCAAGAACGAGGAAAGCGCCATGCAAATCGTCCCCTACCTGATCTTCAACGGTAATTGCCGGGAGGCCTTCAGCTGCTACCACCAGCACCTGGGCGGCACCCTGGAGGCCATGCTGCCGTTCGGCGACAGCCCCGAGTGCGGCGACATCCCGGCCGACTGGAAAGACAAGATCATGCACGCACGGCTGGTGGTCGGCAGCTTCGCCCTGATGGCCTCGGACAATCACCCGGCCTATCCCTACGAAGGCATCAAGGGCTGTTCCATCAGCCTCAACGTCGACAGCAAGGCCGAGGCCGAGCGCCTGTTCAACGCCCTCGCCGAGGGCGGCTCGGTCCAGATGCCGCTGGGCCCGACCTTCTGGGCGGCGAGCTTCGGCATGTTCACCGACCGCTTCGGCGTGGCCTGGATGGTCAACTGCGAGCAGGACCGGTAGCGTCCGCTACGCGGGCCCGCCGCCAGGTGTGAATCGGCGGCGGGCCCGCGTTCCGCTGTGCGCGAGTCGCGATCGATAGACGCACTGCCGCGATAATTTAAGTTGCATTTTAAAACCAAAATTCCTAGCCTCCGCATAGTTTCATATTGAAACCTTACGGAGCGCTTCGCATGCCATCCTCGCCATCCTCCCTCCCCTCCGCGCTGGTGCTGCTGTTCGCCGTCGCCTGCGGTCTCAGCGTGGCCAACGTCTATTACGCCCAGCCGCTGCTGGACGTCCTCGGTGCCGAGTTCGCCATCAGCCAGGCCGGGGTCGGCCTGCTGTTCGGCGCGACCCAAGCCGGTTGCGCCCTGGCGCTGCTGCTGGTGGTGCCGCTGGGCGACCTGCTGGAGCGGCGCCGGCTGATGTTCGTCCAGCTCCTGCTGCTGGTGCTGTCGCTGCTGCTGGTGGGCTTCGCCGGCGATACCCTCGGCCTGGCGCTGGGGCTGCTCGGACTGGGCCTGCTCGGCACCGCCATGACCCAGGGACTGCTGGCCTACGCCGCGGCGCTGGCGGCGCCTGGCGAGCGCGGGCGGGTGGTCGGCGCGGCGCAGGGCGGCGTGGTGATCGGCCTGCTGCTGGCGCGCAGCCTGGCCGGGCTGCTCGCCGACCTCGGCGGCTGGCGCAGCGTCTATCTGGTCTCGGCAGCGAGCATGGGCGGGCTTGGCCTGCTGCTCTGGCGGGTACTGCCGGCGGAGCCGAGCAACGAACTGGGGCTGTCCTACCGGCAGCTGCTCGGCTCGATGTTCGGCCTGCTGGCGAGCCAGCGCGTGCTGCAGGTGCGCGGCCTGCTCGGGCTGTTGATGTTCGCCGCCTTCGGGGTGTTCTGGAGCAGCCTGGTATTGCTGCTCGGCGCGCCGCCGTATTCGCTGTCGCACAGCGCCATCGGCGCCTTCGGCCTGGTCGGCGCGCTCGGCGCGCTGGGCGCGGCGCGGGCCGGCAGCCTCGCCGATCGCGGCCACGCCCAGGCGCTCAGCGGCGGCGCCCTGCTGCTGTTGCTGCTGTCCTGGCTGCCGCTCGCCCTCGGCGCGCATTCGCTGGCGGCGCTGATTCTCGGCGTGCTGCTGCTCGATCTCGCCGGCCAGGCGATCCATGTGCTCAACCAGAGCCTGGTCTTCGCCATCGACCCGCGCGCCCACAGCCGCCTGGTGGGTTGCTACATGCTGTTCTACGCCGCCGGCAGCGGCCTCGGCGCCAGCGCCGGCACCGCCATGTACGCCTGGGCCGGCTGGGACGCGGTGAGCCTGCTCGGCGCAGCGATCAGCCTGGCGGCCCTGGCGTTCTGGTGGTTCACCCGCGGCGTTGGCGGCGAAGCGCGGACGGCCTGCGCCAACGGCGCCTGAGCCGGCCTCAATCGAGTTCGCGCAGGCGCTGCTCGATGAAGCGCCGCTCCGGCTCCTGGCGCGCCAGGGCCAGCGCCGCGCGGTAGGCCTCGCGGGCCTCGCGGCGGCGACCGAGACGGCGGCAGAAGTCGGCGCGCGCCGAGTGCACCAGGTGGTAATCGGCCAGTTCACCCCGCGCCAGCAACGCATCGACCGCGGCCAGCCCGACCTCGACGCCATCGCACATGGCCAAGGCCACGGCGCGGTTGAGTTCGATCACCGGCGATGGCGCCAGGCGCAGTAGCGCGTCGTAGAGGGCGACGATCCGTGCCCAGTCGGTGTCCTCGGCGCGCGGCGCCTGGGCGTGCACCGCGACGATGGCCGCCTGCAGGGTGTAGGCCCCGAAACGGCGGCTGGCCAGGGCCCGCTCGACCAGGCCGAGCCCCTCGACGATCAGTCCACGATCCCACAGCGCGCGGTCCTGCTCGTCGAGCCGCACCAGTTCGCCGCTGGCCGAGGTCCGCGCCTGGCGCCGCGAGTCGTGCAGCAACATCAGGGCGAGCAGGCCGAGGGCCTCGGGGTCGGGCAGCAGTTCGACCAGCAGGCGGCCGACGCGGATCGCCTCGCCGCTGAGATCGGCGCGGGTCAGGCTGGTGCCGGTGGAGGCCGAGTAGCCCTCGTTGAACACCAGGTAGATCACTTGCAGGACGTTGCCCAGCCGCTCGGGGAGTTCCTCCAGGGTCGGTACCTGGTAGGGAATCCGGGCCTCGCGGATCTTGTTCTTGGCCCGCACGATGCGTTGGGCGATGGCGCTGGGCGCGGCGAGGAAGGCGCGGGCGATCTCCTCGGTGCGCAGGTCGCAGACCTCGCGCAGGGTCAGCGCCACCTGTGCCTCGGGGGTCAGCGCCGGGTGGCAGCAGGTGAAGATCAGGCGTAGCCGGTCGTCTTCCACCGCATCGCCCTCCTCCGCCGGCGCCTCGGCCTGCTCTTCCAGTTGCTCGGCGAGCAGCCGCTGCGAGGCGTCGAAGCGCGCTCGCCGGCGCAGGTTGTCGATGGCCTTGAAGCGCCCGGCGGAAACCAGCCAGGCGCGCGGGTTACGCGGGATACCGTCGCGCGGCCACTGCTCGACGGCGGCGATGAAGGCGTCGTGCAAGGCTTCCTCGGCCAGCTCGAAATCGCCGAGCAGGCGGATCAGGGTCGCCAGCACGCGCCGCGACTCCTCGCGGTACAGCGCCTCGATGCGGCTGCGCAACGGCTCGCCGTGCTCCCTCAATGGCTGGCCTGCGCGTGGCAGCAGGCGCTTTTCGGCGCCTCGTCGTAGCGGTCGTGGTGACGCAGCCAGTCCATGATCGCGTCCTCGTTGCGCCCCTTGGGCGTCAGGTCGAGGAAGGTGTAGGTGGTGAGCAGGATGTCGAGGCCGCGCGCATAGGCCGAATAGGTGTGGAACACCTCGCCCGCCGGATTGCGCAGGAACACGCTGGCACCCGGCATTTCCTCGCCGGCGTCGGGGGTCGGCTGGTAGTTGTAGTCGACGCTGCCGGCGGCCAGTTGCGCCTTGTCGAAGGACACCCCGAAGTCACGGTTGAAATCGCTGCCGTACGAGGAGTACCAGTCGAAACGCCAGCCCATGCGCCGGCGGAACGCCTGGAACTCCTCCAGGGGCGCGCGCGATACCGCCACCAGGCTGACGTCGTGGTGCGCCAGGTGCCGGTTGGCGCCGTCGATGTGGTCGGCGAGGAACGAACAGCCGACGCAGCCTTCGCTCCAGCCCGGCGCGAACATGAAGTGGTAGACGATTAGCTGGCTATTGCCGCCGAACAACTCGGCCAGCGAACGCTCGCCGCGCTCGCCCTGGAAGCGGTAGTCCTTGTCCACCCTGACCCAGGGCAGTTCGCGTCGTTCGGCGGCGACCTGGTCGCGCAGGCGGGTGAGTTGCTTTTCCCGCGCCAGCAGACGGCGACGGGCGTCCAGCCATTGTTCCCGGTTGCTCACCGGGTGGTCCTGCAAAGAAGGATTCATTGCCGATTCTCCACGGAAATTCTCGGTTTTCCAGCCTGCCCGGGGTCGTTCCGCCAGCGGCGCCGGCGCCCGGTCGCCAGGGCGAAGCCGGCCAGCGAAGCGCCGCCGGCGCACAGCAGGGACAGGGATGCGATGCAAAGGGGGCACATGCTTCACCTCCGGCGCCGGGCGCCCTCACTCCCATTCCTTGACCGGTCGCACTTCGACGCAGCCGAGCCGTCCCGGCGGAATCTTCGCGGCGATCTGCAGGGCCTGGTTGAGGTCGCGCGCCTCGATCAGGTAGAAACCGCCGAGTTGCTCCTTGGTCTCGGCGAACGGCCCGTCGGTCATCGCCAGCCGCCCGCCCTGGTGGCGCAGGGTGGTGGCGGTCTGCACCGACTGCAGGGCGTGCGAGGCGATGTAGTGGCCGGCCTTGCCCAACTGGTCGGAGTAGGTCATGCACTCGTCGACGATGGCGGCAAGCTCCTCGGCCGGCACGGCGGCCAGCTTCGCTTCGTCGAAATAGATCAGGCAGAGGTATTTCATGGCGGTGGGCTCCTGGTGCGGATCGACGATCCGTTCGTTCGGTAGTCGCCCGGCGAGGGCGCCTTTCGACAGCGGCGGGGAAAAAAGCCCGCGGCGCGGACGAACGGTCGGCGCTCGCCGTGGAACGCCGCCGACCGCAGCACAAGCCTAGACCCGCCCGGCCACCGGGCGCGAGCCGTCGGTCAGGGCTGGCGCGGTGCGTAGGGATTCAGGCGGGGATCGCGCAGCGGGCTTTCCCGGGTCGGCCCGGGATCGTCCTGGCGCAGGCGGAGACTGCCGTTGCCGATCTTCAAGCCGTCCTTGGTCGTCGCCTCCCCGTCGGCGCTGGCCGCGTCGCTGCCCGGCAGGTCCGGCTCGGCGGCCTCCGGTTGCGGCTGTGGCGCGCCGCCCATGGGCAACGGCGCGACCGGCGGCGCGGCGGGCAAGGCTGCCGGCAGCTCGTCCGGCAGGGGCGCGGCGAGGGTCGGTTGGCCCAGGCCGGCGAGCACCATGGCCAGGAGCAGGAAAAGCACACGCGACATGACAAAGCCTCGATAGGCCTCGGGACTTCCACCATAGCCGCGCAACGGCCCCGGCGAGCGAAGTACGGACCAGCGGCATCGCGCATTGGAAAAAGGGAATTCCTGGAATTGTTCGATAGGACCCTGGCCACCTCCGTCAGCTGTCAATCGACTTTTCGAACAACGCGCCCGCCCCCTATTAGAACAGCGCAAAAAAACTCGATCAAAAGTACAGCCTGGGCATGAGGTCGCGGATATAACCTGAAATCGAATTGCGCTCCGGCGTAGTTGCTCCGGTAACACTTCGCAGACGCAGGAGTCGAACGCCACCGAAAAGAAGATAGCACTTGCCAGAGAAACTTCCGCAGGACCCAACGAACATCCCGGCACGCACTCGCCTCGCCATCTTTCTTCCATTCAAAGACCCGCCCACATGTAAATGAGTGGAGTAGCCAATGACGCTATTGGATATCGAAAAGCTGCTGGACATGACTCACCACATGTCGGTGCACATTCCCATCGAACTGATCATTTCCTGGGAGCAGAGCGAAGAGGCCTGGAGTGTGAAAGACAACTGTCTCAACTTCGTCTATGTCAATCGTCGCTATACCGAACTGATCACCCCGCGGTTCGGCCAGAAGAACTCCCTGCTATCCCCCTTCAGTGCCAGCATCGAAGAGCACGACAAGCTGGTCATCCAGACCGGCAAGCGCATCGAGGCCCTGGCGCTGCTCAGGCCGGACGATCATCCGGCGCCCTGCTGCCTGTATTTCGAACGCATGCCGCTGTATGACCGGCGCGGCAACCGCACCGGGGTGATCGCCCATGCCAAGACCCTGACCTCGGTCGCCCCGCGCGGCTTCATCGCCACCGACGGCATCGGTACCTTCACCTTCACGCCCCCCTCGGAGTTGTTCACCTCGCGCGAATGGGACGTGATCTACCTGCTGCTTTCCGGTCTCTCGGAAAAAGAAATAGCCGAACAGATCAGCCGCTCCCTGAGTACCGTCAAGTTTCACAAGAGCAACATCTTCCAGAAGGTCGGTTGCAGTTGCATCGGCGCCTTCAAGGCACTCGCCCGGCAAAAGAAGTGGAACTTCTATATCCCGCCGACCTTCGCCAGCGCCAAGTACATCATCAATCACTAGTCGCGCCTCGCGAGAGCCTTCGGCGTGCCGGGCGACGCTTTTGCCGGCAAAACCGAGCGGTTCGAATGGACAAGGACAACAGCATGTCTCGAAACAATCCTTCGCGTCATTCAATACTCGTCACTTCCAACATAAACGCGGCCAATGATGCGAATCGTCTTTCCGAGCTTTGTCGACAACTGGAAATACGCGGCTATCGGCTCTTCCAGGCGCCAAGCCGCAAGGTCGCCCTGGATTTTCTCGGCAACGCCGCGCACCCCGCCGGCATCCTCCTGCTCGTCGCGGAGCCGACAGGCGAGAACGAGGCCGCACAATTGTCGGCCCTCGATGAACTCCGCCAGGTCGCGCCGTCCATCCCGCTGTTCCTGTTGTTTCGTCAACTGCGCATCGAGCAGTTGTCCAGCCAGCTACTGGACGAGGTCCAGGGATGCTTCAACCTGGCCGCCGGCCCCGCACGCTTCATCGCCGAGCGCATCGACAGCGACCTGCGCGAATGGCGCGCCCCGGCGGGCCCCAGGCGGCTGCGCGACTATGCCCCGCCGGTCCCGCGCACGCCGGTGAGCGCCCGCTACAACGGCCGCGCACGCCTCGATCTGGCGCCGGCCAAGCAGTGGCGGATCGGCTCGGGGAGCACCGCGGAGCGCCTGGCGACGCCGCTGAACGACCTCTCCACGGCCTACCGCAAGACGTCCGCAGGAGCCCCGGCGGCGCACGCCGGCGACATCGCCGAGGCCTTTCGCCGGGCGCTCTGGGAAGCCGCCGCGCGGCTCGCCAGGGAGGATGGCGATACGTGGTTCTTCGAGATACTGCGGGGCAACCCGGGGCCTGGCATCGAGGCCGGCCGGGAGACGCCGGCGAAGCGCTGGCACGGGCTCGCCGAGACACTCGACAGCAGTCCTCGGCTGGACCCGCTGCGCGTCGCCCTGAGCGCCCCCGGCCTCGATTCGCGCGGTCGCCCGGCCAGCTTCGGAGTACCCGCCGCGGTGGTCTGCCGCTACCTGCGCCGGCACGGCATCGCCCCGTTGCGCACCGGCGACTATCGCTTCCTGCTGCTGTTTCCCCAGGGCGCCAGGGCGGAACACGCGCAGCCGCTGGTGGACAGGCTGTGCGAATTCAAACGCCGGCACGACGACGATGCGCCGCTGAAGCAGGTGTTGCCGGAGTTGCTCGACAGCTCGCCGCTGTACCGCTACATCGGCCTGCGCGAACTCTGCGCGATGATCCACGAAGCCAGCCTGCGGCTGCACCTGACCGCCCTCGCCGACGCCGCCGCCAGGGCTGCCGGCCACGCCGCGCTGGCGCCGGCCACGGTCTATGGGCACCTGGTCAGGGACGAAACCGAAGCGGTGGCGATCGACAGGCTCGGCGGCCGTGTGGTCGCCAGCCTGGTCGGCGTCCATCCGGCGGCCACACCGCTGCTATTGCCCGGCGAACGGGTGGCCGAGGAATCGCCGGCACTGATCGACTACCTGCTGGCCTTGCAGGCCTTCGGCGAGCACTTTCCCGGTTTCGCTCCCGAGTTGCAGGGCATCGAGATCGATGAGCGCGGCCGCTACCGGGTCCGTTGCGTCAGGCCGGCCGCCCTCGCCCGCGGCTCCGGCCTGCGCCTGGCCACGCGCCGGCCGGACTGAGGCGCGCCGTTCAGCGCAGCGCCTTGCTCAACTGGCCACGGTGCTTGAGTTCCAGGCGCTGGACGAAGGCCTGGAGGATGCGCCGGTAGAGTTCGTCGCCGAGCTGGCCGTCCTCGATGCCGGCATCGATATTCGGGTTGTCGTTGACCTCGATGACCAGCACCTTGTCGCCGGCCTGCTTCAGGTCCACCCCGTAGAGGCCGTCGCCGATCCGCCCGGCGGCCTCCAGGGCCAGCTCCAGCACCGCCGGCGGCACCTGCTCCAGCGGCACGGCGCGGCACTCGCCGTTGACGTCCTGGCCGTCGGCCTTGTGGTTGTAGATCTGCCAGTGGCCGCGCGACATGAAGTACTGGCAGGCGTACAGCGGTTGGCGGTCGAGCACGCCGATGCGCCAGTCGTACTCGGTGTAGAAGAACTCCTGGGCCAGCAACAGGACCGAGCGCTCGAACAGCTCGCTCGCCGCCGCCAGCAGTTCGCTGTCGTCGTTGACCTTGACCACGCCACGGGAGAAGCAGCCATCGGGAATCTTCAGCACCAGCGGGAAGCCCAGGCGCCGGGCCACCCGCTGCCAGTCCTGCGGGCGTTCCTTGTAGAGGATCTCGGTGAGCGGCATGCCCAGTTGCCGGCAACCGAGCAGGTCGGCCAGGTAGACCTTGTTGGTGCAGCGCAGGATCGATGCCGGGTCGTCCATCACCACCAGGCCTTCGCGCTCGGCCTTCTCGGCGAAGCGATAGGTATGGTGGTCGACCCGGGTGGTCTCGCGGATCAGCAGGGCGTCGAACTCGGCCAGGCGCGCGTAGTCCTTGCGTCCGATCAGTTCGACGTCGATGCCGAGGCTGGCGCCGACCCGTACGAAGTTGGCCAGCGCCTGCGGGTTGGACGGCGGCAGCGCTTCGTCGGGATCGTGCAGGATCGCCATGTCGTAGCGTGCCACCCGCCGCGAACGCGGCATGCGCCAGGCGCGCCGGCTGAAACCGTCGAGGGCATCGGCGAAGACATCCTCCTGGTCGCTGCGCAAGCGGTTCAGCACGCCAGGGCGCACGCCCTCGATATGCCAGCCCTGCTGGCGACGGAACTCCACCAACAGGATCGGGCAGGGAAAGGCTTCGAACAACTGGCGAGCGAGGTCGGCCAGTGGCTCGAACTCGGTATGGCCGAAATACAGGGTCAGGGTGAAGCCGTCGGTGGCGCCATAGGGCGTACGGCACAGCGCCTTGTCCAGGGCCTTGTCGAGGCCGCCCAGGGCCAGCCCGTAGACCGACTTGCGAGCCAGTTCGCTGATGCAGCGCAGCGACGGGATCACCCGGTGGCCGCGGGCCTCGGCCAGCAGCGAACAGTAGTAGCCGAGGCCGAGGTACTTGTAGCCGCGGCACAGGTTGATCACCTGCACGCGGCGGCCGCCGTGGTCGCGCGCCGATTGCTCGAGGTATTCCTGGGCGGTGAGTACTTCCTCGCTGGGCAGGTAGGAGGCCCAGTCCTCGCGTCGCTCGACGACGATCATCAGGCGGCTGCCGAGGTCGGCGAGAGCCGGCGGTCGGGGTTGCTCGACGGGGGTCATGCGGAGCGACCCGTCGAGGGTGGCTAACGAGGCTGCTGACATGAGTGGCGGTATCCTCTGAATGACGGTACCTGCCGTTCTAGACCTGCCGGCGCCTCCTGTCGCGCCTCGTTACGCAAGCTTTACGAGCGCCGCCGCCAGACGCCGGCGCGGCAACCGGCCAGGGCCGCCGGGTACCGCGCCGCGAGTGCCGAGGAGCATTTTTACGCTGGCGTTGCGCGCTCGTCAGGCCAGGCTGTCGAGCACCCCGCCGTCGACCCGCAGGGCCGCGCCGGTGGTCGCCGAGGCCTGGGTCGAGCAGGTGTAGACCACCAGGTTGGCGACTTCCTCGGGCGTCGCCAGGCGCTGGATGATCGAACTGGAACGGTGCTGCCGGACAAAGTCGGTGCCGGCCTCTTCTATGCTCTGCCCGGCCTTCTGCGCATCCTCGCGAAGCATCTCGGCGACGCCTTCGGTGAGGGTCGGTCCGGGCAGCACCGCATTCACCGTCACCCCGGTGCCGGCCAGGCGCTTGGCCAGGCCGCGCGACACCGAGAGGTTGGCGGTCTTGCTGAAGCCGTAGTGGATCATGTCCGCCGGGATGTTCAACGCCGATTCCGAAGACAGGAACACCACTCGCCCCCAACCACGCTCGACCATTCCCGGGACGTAGGCGCGGGCCAGGCGCACCCCGGACATCACGTTGACCTCGAAGAAGCGGCTCCACTCGGCGTCCTCGATGTCGAAGAAGTCCTTCAGCTCGAAGATGCCCAGGTTGTTGACCAGGATGTCCGCCTTCGGCTCGGCCGCGACGAAAGCCGCGCAGCCTTCCGCCGTGCCCAGGTCGCCGGCGACGCCGCGTACCTTGGCATCCGGCTGGCCGTTCCGGATCGCCGCGATCGCACGGTCCACCGCCGCCTGGCTGCGTCCGTTGACCACCACGGTGGCGCCGGCGGCGGCGAGGCCGCTGGCGATGGCGAAGCCGATGCCGGCGGTGGAACCGCTGACGATTGCCAGTTTGTCGCTCAGATCGATCTGCATGGGAGTCTCCTGTCGAGTGACGAACCGCTCAGGAACGCGGCTCGGGGAACAGACGACAGCCTAGACCAGCCAGCGTTCCGTGCCCGCCCTAGGCCTCAGAGACGCAGGCCGAGGTTGATCATCGCCGCCGAATTGCCGAGCAGCACCAGCTCGCTGCCCAGCGGGCCTAAGCGTACGCCCACCGAGGGGATGATCGCCGGCGCGACGCCGAAGCGGTTCAGCGGGATCTTGTCGCGGTATTCGCCGCGATAGCCCTGCAACAGGCCGCCGGTGAGCTTCAGGTAGACCGGGTGGCTGTCACTGTCGAAACGCTTGCCCAGGTAGGCGTAGTTGGAGCGCTGGCTGAACGAGTTGCGGAAGGTCGCGCCGCCGGCCAGCACGCCATCGGCGCGGTTGTATTCGAGGCCGAGCAGGTCCTGGTGGTTGTTGTGTTCCGGGTCCGGGTTGAAATGCCGGGTGTAGACGCTGGTCTGCAGGTACCAGAAGTCGCCGTCGTCGGCAGCCCAGGCAGGTGCGGCGAGCACGGCCAGCAGGCTCAGGATGAGATAGCGCATGGGGACTCCAGGCGGCCGTCGCCAGGTAAGGAAGGCAAGACGTGACGGCTTGCGCCTCGCAGCGTGAATTCTGCTGAACCCGGCCTGAATCGGGCCTGAACGAAGCCTGAACAATTTCTGAACGAACCGTCAGAAAAACCCGGAATGGCTCAAGAACGGACCTCGGCGAAACGTTCGGAAAACCGAACGCCATGCCCCGAAAATATTCGGAAGAGCGGACGAAAGGCCATTTCGGGGCATTTTCATCCAAATTTAATTTCTTTTACTTTCAAATATTTAGGCTAATAAAAGCCGGATTTCATAAGCTGGCATGCATCCTGCCACTACACTGTTCGGCAAGCACGATACTCTCGTGGCTTCCCCCGCCGGGGAAAACCGCGAAACACCCTGTCCCGGAGAGGCCAGGCGCTCGCGGCTCAATAAAAATCAAAACAAGTCGAGGAAGAAATTCATGCGTATCGCTCCCAGTCTGCTGAGCACCGCCATCGTGGCCGCTCTGTTGTCCGCTCCGGTCGTCGCTGACGAGCTCACCGGCACGCTGAAGAAGATCAAGGACACCGGCACCATCACCCTCGGTCACCGTGACGCTTCGATTCCCTTCTCCTACCTCGGCACCGAGCCGGGCAAGCCGATCGGCTACTCCCACGACCTGCAACTGAAAGTGGTCGAGGCGGTGAAGAAGGAACTCAACCTCCCCGACCTGAAGGTCCGCTATAACCTGGTCACCTCGCAGACCCGCATCCCGCTGGTGCAGAACGGCACCGTGGACATCGAGTGCGGCTCTACCACCAACAACGAAGAGCGCCAGAAGCAGGTCGACTTCTCCGTCGGCATCTTCGAGGTCGGCACCCGCCTGCTGTCGAAGAAGACCGCCAACATCAAGGACTTCGACGACCTCAAGGGCAAGAACGTGGTGACCACCGCCGGCACCACCTCCGAGCGCCTGCTCAAGGCCATGAACGCGGACAAGAAGATGGGCATGAACATCATCTCCGCCAAGGACCACGGCGAGTCCTTCATGATGCTCGAGTCCGGCCGCGCGGTGGCCTTCATGATGGACGACGCGCTGCTCTACGGCGAAATGGCCAAGGCCAAGAAGCCGGACGACTGGGTCGTCGGCGGCACCCCGCAGTCCTTCGAGATCTACGGCTGCATGGTGCGCAAGGGCGACGCGGCGTTCAAGAAAGTGGTCGACAAGGCCATCACCGATACCTACGCCTCCGGCGAGGTCAACAAGATCTACGACAAGTGGTTCACCCAGCCGATCCCGCCGAAGGGCCTGAACCTCAACTTCCCCATGAGCGAAGAGCTGAAGAAGCTGATCGCCAGCCCGACCGACAAGGCCGCCGAGCAGATGTAACGAGCGCCAGGCGTTCCTCCCGGAGCGCCAGCGCTTCGCGCGTCGCCCCCGCCTCGCGGCGGGGCCTCGGGGACGCGGGAGGGGCCTGCCCCTCCCCAGCCGTCTCCCCCGGAAGAGCAGCGCCGCCGGCCCGTACGGCCGCGCCGGCGCCTGCCTTCCCCGCCAGTGTCTGCAACCGATTGAACCGAGGGGAAACCCCAACATGAATTACAACTGGGACTGGGGCGTGTTCTTCAAGTCCACCGGGATCGGCAGCGAAACCTACCTCGACTGGTACATCGCCGGTCTGGGCTGGACCATCGCCATCGCCCTGGTCGGCTGGATCATCGCCCTGGCGCTGGGCTCGCTGCTCGGCGTCATGCGCACCGTGCCGAACCGCCTGGTATCGGGGATCGCCACCGCCTACGTGGAAATCTTCCGCAACGTGCCGCTGCTGGTGCAGCTGTTCATCTGGTACTTCCTGGTACCCGACCTGCTGCCCGAGGGCCTGCAGACCTGGTTCAAGCAGGACCTCAACCCGACCACCTCGGCCTACCTCAGCGTGGTCGTCTGCCTCGGCCTGTTCACCGCCGCGCGGGTCTGCGAGCAGGTGCGCACCGGCATCCAGGCGCTGCCCTACGGGCAGACCTCGGCGGCCCGTGCGATGGGCTTCCGCCTGCCGCAGATCTACCGCCACGTGCTGCTGCCGCAGGCCTTCCGGATCATCATCCCGCCGCTGACCTCGGAGTTCCTCAACATCTTCAAGAACTCCTCGGTGGCGTCGCTGATCGGCCTGATGGAGCTGCTGGCGCAGACCAAGCAGACCGCCGAGTTCTCCGCCAACCTGTTCGAGGCCTTCACCCTGGCCACGCTGATCTACTTCACGCTGAACATGAGCCTGATGCTGATCATGCGCCTGGTGGAGAGAAAGGTCGCCGTACCGGGCCTGATCTCCGTAGGAGGTAAATGATGGACTTCAGTGGAATCGTTCCCGCCCTGCCGAGCCTCTGGGAAGGCATGCTGATGACCCTCAAGCTGATGGTCCTCGGCGTCCTCGGCGGCGTCGCGCTGGGTACCGTGCTGGCGCTGATGCGGTTGTCGCACAGCAAGTTGCTGTCGAACATCGCCGGCTTCTACGTCAACTACTTCCGCTCGATCCCGCTGCTGCTGGTGATCACCTGGTTCTACTTCGCGGTGCCCTTCATCCTGCGCTGGATCACCGGCGAGGACACCCCGGTGGGGGCGTTCACCTCCTGCCTGGTGGCCTTCATGATGTTCGAGGCGGCCTACTACTGCGAGATCGTCCGCGCCGGCATCCAGGCCATCCCGAAAGGCCAGATGGGCGCCGCCCAGGCACTGGGCATGACCTACGGGCAGACCATGCGCCTGGTGATCCTGCCGCAGGCGTTCCGCAAGATGACCCCGCTGCTGCTGCAACAGAGCATCATCCTGTTCCAGGACACCTCGCTGGTCTATACCGTCGGCCTGATGGACTTCCTCAATTCGGCCCGTTCGCGCGGCGACATCATCGGCCAGGCCAACGAGTTCCTGATTTTCGCCGGCCTGGTCTACTTCGTCGTAAGCTTCACCGCCTCGTTCGCCGTCAAACGTCTGCAGAAAAGGTTAACCGTATGATTTCCATCAAGAATGTCAGCAAGTGGTATGGCGACTTCCAGGTCCTGACCGACTGCTCCACCGAGGTTGCGAAAGGCGAAGTGGTGGTGGTCTGCGGGCCGTCCGGCTCGGGCAAGTCGACCCTGATCAAGTGCGTCAACGCACTGGAACCCTTCCAGAAGGGCGACATCGTCGTCGACGGCACCTCCATCGCCGATCCGAAGACCAACCTGCCCAAGCTGCGCTCGCGGGTCGGCATGGTGTTCCAGCATTTCGAGCTGTTCCCCCACCTGAGCATCACCGAGAACCTGACCATCGCGCAGATCAAGGTGCTCGGCCGCAGCAAGGAAGAAGCCACCAAGAAGGGCCTGGCCCTGCTCGAGCGCGTCGGTCTCAAGGAGCACGCGCACAAGCACCCCGGCCAGCTCTCCGGCGGCCAGCAGCAGCGCGTGGCGATCGCCCGCGCGCTGGCGATGGACCCGGTGGTGATGCTGTTCGACGAGCCGACCTCGGCGCTCG
>NZ_KV828511.1:178520-237486 GCF_001836405.1 Pseudomonas sp. HMSC057H01
TGCTGTTCGACGAGCCGACCTCGGCGCTCGACCCGGAAATGGTCAACGAAGTGCTCGACGTGATGGTCCAGCTGGCCCACGAAGGCATGACCATGATGTGCGTGACCCACGAGATGGGCTTCGCGCGCAAGGTCGCCAACCGGGTGATCTTCATGGACCGCGGGCAGATCGTGGAAGACTGCGAGAAGGAGGAGTTCTTCGGCGACGTCAGCGCCCGCTCCGAACGCGCCCAGCAGTTCCTCGCCAAGATCCTCCCGCACTGATGTACCCGCCCTCGCCGGCCCGCCCGGCGGGGGCCTGCTCTACCCTCGCCTGCGATAACAATAAATAGGGAAAGCCCATGCAACCTGTGCTCTTCAGAACCCTGTCCCTCGGCGTCGCCATTGCCGCCGCATCCTCCTCGGCCTTCGCCGCCACGCTCGACGGCGGCGCCGTCGCCGCGCCCGACGAGTACGGCGCCAAGGTCGCCGCGCAGATCCTCAAGGCCGGCGGCAACGCGGTGGACGCCGCGGTGGCCACCGCCTTCACCCTGGCGGTCACCTACCCCGAGGCCGGCAACATCGGCGGCGGCGGCTTCATGACCCTGTACATGGACGGCAAGCCGTACTTCCTCGACTACCGCGAGGTGGCGCCGAAGGCCGCGAGCAAAACCATGTACCTGGACGACAAGGGCGAGGTGATCGAGAACCTCAGCCTGGTCGGCGCCAAGGCCGCCGGCGTGCCGGGCACCGTGATGGGCCTCTGGGAAGCCCACAAGCGTTTCGGCAAGCTGCCCTGGAGCGAGCTGCTGACCCCGGCCATCGGCTACGCGCAAAAGGGCTTCAAGGTCGCCGACAAGCAGTTCCAGTACCGCCAGGACGCCGTCGCGCTGTTCAACGGCAAGACCAACTTCGGCGACTACTTCGGCCACATGAAGGCCGGCGAGGCGTTCCTCCAGCCGGACCTGGCGAAGACCCTGGAGCGTATCGCCGACAAGGGCCCGGACGAGTTCTACAAAGGCCATACCGCCGACCTGCTGGTGGCACAGATGCAGCAGGACAAGGGACTGATCACCCACCAGGACCTCGCCGACTACAAGGTCAGGTGGCGCGAACCGATGCGCGTCGACTGGCAGGGCAACACACTCTATACCGCGCCGCTGCCAAGCTCCGGCGGGATCGCCCTGGCCCAGTTGCTGGGCATCAAGGAAAACCGTGCCGCCGACTTCAAGGGCGTCGAGCTGAATTCCGCGCGCTACATCCACCTGCTGGCGGAGATCGAGAAACGCGTGTTCGCCGACCGCGCCGACTACCTCGGCGATCCGGACTTCTCCAAGGTCCCGGTGGCGCGCCTGACCGATCCGGCATACCTGAAGCAGCGTGCCGCCGAGGTCAACCCGACGGCGATCTCGCCGACCGAGAAGGTCCGTCCCGGCCTGGAACCGCACCAGACCACGCACTTCTCCATCGTCGACGCCGACGGCAACGCGGTGAGCAACACCTACACCCTCAACTGGGACTTCGGCAGCGGCGTGGTGGTCAAGGGCGCCGGCTTCCTGCTCAACGACGAGATGGACGACTTCAGCGCCAAACCGGGCGTGGCCAACGCCTTCGGCGTGGTCGGCAGCGACGCCAACGCCATCGAGCCGGGCAAGCGCATGCTCTCCTCGATGAGCCCGAGCATCGTCACCCGCGACGGCAAGGTCAGCCTGGTGGTCGGCACGCCCGGCGGCTCGCGGATCTTCACCTCGATCTTCCAGGTGCTGAACAACATCTACGACTTCCACCTGCCGCTGGAGAAGGCCGTGGCCGCGCAGCGCGTGCACCACCAGTTGCTGCCCAAGGACACGATCTACTACGACGCCTACGCGCCGCTCGCCGGCAAGGTCGCCGAGGAGCTGAAGGCGATGGGCTACACCCTGGAGGACCAGGGCTGGAACATGGGCGATATCCAGGCCATCCGCGTCGACGGCAAGGCCCTGGAGACCGCCTCCGATCCCCGTGGCCGCGGCGTCGGCCTGGTGGTGAAACCCTGACAGGACGGCGGGCGGCCGACGCCGCCCGCGCCTGATTGCGTGCAACGACGATAACCCTACCAACCTACCGACACGAGATATCGCCATGAAGCCATTGCTCCACGCGTTCGCCCCCGGTGTTATGGCCCTGATGCTCCTGCTGCCGCAGGCCGCCCAGGCCAAGGAAGTCGCACCGCAACAGAAACTGTCCAACGTGGTCATCCTGGCCACCGGCGGTACCATCGCCGGCGCCGGCGCCAGCGCCGCCAACAGCGCCACCTACACCGCCGCCAAGGTGCCGGTCGACCAGTTGCTGGCCAGCGTGCCGCAGCTCAAGGACATCGCCAACGTCCGCGGCCAACAGGTGTTCCAGATCGCCTCGGAAAGCTTCACCAACGAGAACCTGCTGGAACTGGGCAAGACCGTCGCCAAGCTGGCCGATAGCGACGACGTCGACGGCATCGTGATCACCCACGGTACCGACACCCTGGAAGAGACTGCCTACTTCCTGACCCTGGTCGAGCACACCGAGAAGCCCATCGTGGTGGTCGGCTCGATGCGCCCGGGCACCGCGATGTCCGCCGACGGCATGCTCAACCTGTACAACGCCGTGGCGGTGGCCGGCGACAAGTCGGCGCGCGGCAAGGGCGTGCTGATCACCATGAACGACGAGATTCTCTCCGGCCGCGACGCGAGCAAGATGGTCAACATCAAGACCGAAGCGTTCAAGAGCCCGTGGGGCCCGCTGGGCATGGTGGTCGAGGGTAAGAGCTACTGGTTCCGCGCACCGGTGAAGCGGCACACGGTGAACTCCGAGTTCGACATCAAGCAGATCTCCGCGCTGGCTCCGGTGGAAATCGCCTACAGCTACGGCAACGTCAGCGACACCGCCTACAAGGCCCTGGCCCAGGCCGGCGCCAAGGCGATCATCCATGCCGGCACCGGCAACGGCTCGGTGCCCGCGCGCGTGGTGCCGACCCTGCAGGAACTGCGCAAGCAGGGCGTGCAGATCATCCGCTCCTCGCACGTCAATGCCGGCGGCTTCGTCCTGCGCAACGCCGAGCAGCCGGACGACAAGAACGACTGGATCGTCGCCCACGACCTGAACCCGCAGAAGGCGCGCATCCTGGCCGCGGTCGCGATGACCAAGACCCAGGACAGCAAGGAGCTGCAACGGATCTTCTGGGAATACTGAGTGAACCCTTCCGGCGCCGCCTGCCGGCCGTGCCGGAAAACCGCCCGCTCCGCCGCCCATCGTGGCGGCGGGCTGGCCTAGCCGCGACGACTGTGATGGAATCCCCCGACCCGCCCTGCAGCGTACCTCCGTCACTGACCGTGAAGCCCCGCCTCGTCCGCCAGTTGCTGCTCCCCATTCCCCTGCTCCTGCTGATGCTCGGCTTCGGCTACGGCGGCTACCGGATCAGCGAGAGCGCCGGCATCCGTGCCCTCGCCGAGAATGGCGAACGCCAGCTGGAGCTGCATGCGCGGACGGTCGAGAGCGAGATCAGCAAGTACACCTACCTGCCCAGCCTGCTGGAGCTGGAGCGCAGCGTCAGCCACCTGCTCACCGACCCGACGCCATACCGGCGCAACCAGGTCAACGCCTACCTCGAAGGCCTCAACCGCCGCGCCGGCAGCCGCGCGGTGTACCTGCTGGACACCAACGGCCGGGTCCTGGCCACCAGCAACTGGAGCGACCCGGACAGCTACCTCGGCGAGGACCTGTCGTTCCGCGCCTACTGGCAGGACGCGATGAAGGGCAAGCCGGGCCGCTTCTACGGCATCGGCAGCACCCGCGGCGAGCCGGGCTACTACCTGGCCCACGGCCTGGTCCACGGCGGCCGGATCATCGGCGTGGCGGTGGTCAAGGTGAAGATGGACGCCCTCGAGGAGCGCTGGGAGAAGGCGCGCCTGGAAGCCTTCGTCAGCGACGAGAACGGCATCATCATCCTCTCCAGCAACCCTGCCCTGCGCCTGAAGGCGGTGCGCTCCCTGAGCGCCGACGACAAGGAGCGCCTGGCGCGCAGCATGCAGTACTACTGGTGGGCGCTGAACGAGTGGCAGCCGCTGCTGCGCGAGCCGCTGGCCGCCGGAGTGGAGAAGCTCAGTTTCCCCGCCGATGAGCAGCACCCGCGCGGCGAAGCGGTCACCTACCTGGCGCAGACCCGCGCGCTGAATGACACGCCGTGGAACCTGACCCTGCTCAGCCCGCTGGAAGACCTGCGCCGCGACGCGGTGCGCAATGGCATGCTGGCCGCCATCGGTTTCGCCCTCCTGGCCTTCCTGCTGATCGCCTGGAACGAGCGGCGCAAGGTACTCGCCACCCGCCTCGCCGCGCGCGAGGCGCTGCAACGGGCCAACGGCGAGCTGGAAGTGAAGATCGCCGAACGCACCGCCGACCTGCAGGCCAGCAACGCACGCCTGACCGCCGAGATCCACGAGCGCCAGCAGGCCGAGGACACCCTGCGCAAGGCCCAGGACGAACTGGTCCAGGCCGGCAAGCTGGCGGTGATCGGGCAGATGTCCACCAGCATCGCCCACGAACTCAACCAACCACTGGCGGCGCTGCGTACGCTGTCCGGCAACACCGTGCGCTTCCTCCAGCGCGGCAAACTGGAGACCGCCAGCACCAACCTCGCCACCATCAATGAACTGGTCGACCGCATGGGCCGCATCACCGCCAGCCTGCGTGCCTTCGCCCGGCGCAGCGACGACGCCGGCCAGGCCAGCCTGGCCAAGGCGGTGGACGCGGCGCTGCTGATCCTGCACGGGCGCCTGGAGCAGGACCCGCCGACCCTGCACCGGCATTTCGACGATGTGCGCCTGGGCATCGACCAGACCCGCCTGGAGCAGATCCTGGTCAACCTGCTGGCCAACGCCCTCGACGCCATGAGCGGGCAGGCCGACCGCCAGCTCTGGCTGGAAGGCCGGCGCGAGGAGGAGCGCTACGTCCTGCGCGTGCGCGACAACGGCCCCGGTATCCCGCCGGCGGCGCGCGTCCACCTGTTCGAACCCTTCTTCACCACCAAGCCCGGCGAACATGGCCTGGGCCTCGGCCTGACCCTCTCGGCCAGCCTGGCCACCGCCGCCGGCGGCAGCCTCAGCGTGCAGCACCCCGAAAGCGGCGGAACCGCCTTCGAGCTGAGCCTGTCCCTGGTTCCCGATTCCCCGACTGCGAGTCCCGCCCGATGAACGAGCCGCTTTCCGTCCTGATCGTCGAAGACGATCCGCATGTCTTGCTCGGCTGCCAGCAGGCGCTGGAGCTGGAGGACATCCCCTGCATCGGCGTCGGCAGCGCCGAGGAGGCGCTGCAACGGGTCGACCGCGACTTCGCCGGCATCGTCGTCAGCGACATCCGCCTGCCCGGCATCGACGGCCTGACCCTGCTGGAGCGTCTCAAGGCCCTCGACCCGAGCCTGCCGGTGGTGCTGATCACCGGTCACGGCGACATCTCCATGGCGGTACAGGCGATGCACGCCGGCGCCTACGACTTCATGGAGAAGCCCTTCTCTCCGGAACGCCTGGTCGAGGTCGCCCGCCGCGCCCTGGAGCAGCGCGGGCTGGCCCGCGAGGTCAGCGCGCTGCGTCGCCAGTTGGCCGGCCGCCAGGACCTGGCGCAACGGATCATCGGCCGCTCGCCGGCGATCCAGGCGTTGCGCGAGCTGATCGCCAACGTCGGCGACACCTCGGCCAACGTGCTGATCCTCGGCGAGACCGGCACCGGCAAGGAGCTGGTGGCGCGCTGCCTCCACGACTACAGCCGGCGCCACCAGCATGCCTTCGTCGCGCTGAACTGCGGCGGCCTGCCGGAGAACCTGTTCGACAGCGAGATATTCGGCCACGAGGCGCACGCCTTCACCGGTGCCAACAAGCGGCGGATCGGCAAGATCGAGCATGCCAACGGCGGCACGCTGTTCCTCGACGAGATCGAGAGCATGCCGGTCAACCTGCAGATCAAGCTGCTGCGGGTGTTGCAGGAACACACCCTGGAACGCCTCGGCTCGAACCAGTCGATCCCGGTGGACTGCCGGGTGATCGCGGCGACCAAGGCGGACCTCGCCGCCATGGGCAAGAGCGGCCAGTTCCGCAGCGACCTCTACTACCGGCTCAACGTGGTGAGCCTGGAACTGCCGGCACTGCGCGACCGCCGCGAGGACATCCTGCTGCTCTTCGAACACTTCCTTCAGCAATCCTCGCTGCGCTTCGACCGCCCCGCGCCGGAACTCGACCGTGCCACCGTGGCCAGCCTGATGGCCCACGACTGGCCGGGCAACGTGCGCGAACTGCGCAACGTCGCCGAACGCTTCGCCCTCGGCCTGCCGGTGTTCAACAAGGGCGGCCAGGCCGTACAGACCGGCGGCCCGCGCTTCGCCGAAGCGGTGGAGGCATTCGAGAAGGCCCTGCTCGGCGACGCCCTGGCCCGCCACCACGGCAACCTGACCCAGGCCAGCCAGGACCTGGGCATGGCCAAGACCACGCTGTTCGACAAGGTGAAGAAGTACGGCCTGCAATAGGCCGGAGCGCCCTCTTCGCCCTGCCCGCCTGGCGTGGGGCGCAGGACGCGATGCTTCATCCGGCATTTCTCACCCGCCTGCGATTCCGCTCGGCGGATAACGCCAGGGGCGTTATTCGCCCTACCCGCCGGTGTGGGGAATGCGCTATCCGGGCATTCGTGAATTGAACTCAAGTGTCATTTTCCCTGGCAGCGGTTTTTCGCACGAATCGTTCCGCCAATAATGCGCTCACCTTCTTCCAGCGCGCCGCGCCACGGCCGGCCTCACGAGCGAGATCGCCATCATGCTGTTCAGCCCCTATGCCTTTGGCCACCTGACCCTCCCCAATCGCATCGTCATGCCGCCGATGACCCGTTCCCGAGCCGCCAGTGGTGAAGTCGCCACCGCGCTGATGGCCGAGTACTACAGCCAGCGCGCCGGCGCCGGCCTGATCGTTTCCGAAGGCACCCAGATCAGCCGGCAGGGCCAGGGCTACGCCTGGACACCGGGCATCCACAGCGCCGAGCAGGTCGCCGGCTGGCGCCAGGTCACCGACGCGGTGCACGCCGCCGGCGGGCGCATCTTCGCCCAGCTCTGGCACGTCGGCAGGGTCTCGCACACCTCGCTGCAACCGGGCAACGCCGCCCCGGTGTCCTCCTCGGCGCTGGTGGCCGAAGGCGTGAAGGTCTTCGTCGATCCCCAGGGCCGCGGAGCGCAGGCCGGCGGCGGCGAGATGGTCCAGCACTCGGCGCCGCGTGCGCTGGCCGTGGAGGAAATCCGGGAGATCGTCGCCGACTATGCCCAGGCCGCACGCAACGCCCTCGACGCCGGCTTCGACGGGGTCGAGCTGCACGGCGCCAACGGCTACCTGATCAACCAGTTCATCGACTCCCAGGCCAATGCGCGCAACGACCAATACGGCGGCTCGCTGGAGAACCGCCTGCGCTTCCTCCGCGAAGTCGCCGAGGCGGTCACCGCGGTGGTCGGCAGGGAGCGCATCGGCGTGCGCCTGGCGCCGCTGACCACCCTGCAGGGCGCGGTCGACGACACCCCGCAAGCCACCTACCTGGCCGCGGCGCGGCTACTGGACGAGATCGGCGTGGCCTACATCCACATCGCCGAGGCCGACTGGGAAGACGCCCCGGCCATGCCGGCGGCGTTCAAGGAAGCGTTGCGCATCGTCTACCGTGGCAGCCTGATCTACTCCGGCATGTACACCAAGGCGCGCGCCGAGGAAGCCCTGGCCAAGGGCTGGGCCGACCTGATCGGCTTCGGCCGGCCGTTCATCGCCAACCCTGACCTGCCCTACCGCCTGGAGCACGACCTGGCGCTGGCCGACGGCGACCGCTCGACCTACTTCGGTGGCGGCGCCGCCGGCTACACCGACTACCCGAGCCTGCCGCAGGCGGCCGGTTGAAACCCCTAGCCGACCGGACCGCGAGCGCGCGGCCGGTTGGCGAAACATGCCGCCACAACCTCGCCTTTGGTCGACTAGAACCCACGGCTGGCGGGACCTAGACTCAATTCGCCAGATATTCATTATTAATAGGCCTGATTTCCTGGACAGGGGGGACCACCGATAGCATCGAGGAACATTTCGAGGAATCCGCCATGAGCAAGTCCCTGATCGTCTCCCTGGCCGCCAGCCTGGTCGTCCTGGCCGGTTGCGCCAACCCGCCGCGCAGCGTCGAGCGCCCCTACAGCGACGCCGAAATCAAGTCCTACGCCCTCGACAGCCTGGAACGCAGCGACCTCTCGCCGAAGCGCCTCGACCAGTACCGCAGCGTGCTCGGCACGCCGCACCGGCAGACCCTCTAGCGCCTTCAGACGGGGCGCCTTCAGACGGGGCGCCGCCAGACGCTCGCCAGCCAGGGCTGCTGCTCGCGCGGCAGGCCCGGCGGCCGGTAGTAGTGCTCCAGCTCGACGAAACCGGCTTCCTCCAGCAGGCGTTTCCAGGCCGGGTAATCGTGGTAGGCACCGTAGCGTTGGCCATTCCAGCCCTCGCGGTTGTCGCCGCGCGGGTTGGAGCTGAACAGCACGCCGCCCGGCCGCAGCGCTTCGAAGAGTTCGCCGAGCACCCGCGGCAAGGCGCTGCCGGGCACATGGAACAGGCTGGCGTTGGCGAAGATGCCGTCGAAGTGCCCAGCCGGCAGTCGCAGCGCCAGGAAATTCTGTTGCCATACCTCGCAACCGCTGTCGGCCCTGGCCATCTCGACGAAGCGCGGCGTGCCTTCGAGTCCCACCGGCTGGTGGCCGAGGCGGCGGAAGGTGGCCAGGTCGCGCCCGGGACCGCAGCCGAAATCGAGGATCCGGTACGGCGGCGGCCCGTCGATATGGCGCAGCAGCGCCTCGACGTTCTGGCTCACGTCATGGCCGCGGGTGCCCTCGCGGAAGCCTTCGGCGTTGCGCTGATAGTCGGCCAGGGTGGTGGCGGTGATCGCGTCGAAATCCTCGGTGCTCATGTCTGCTCGCAGTGGCGGGGTTCCGCCCAGTCTAGCGCCGGCACGGGTTTCGCCTAAGGTTTTGTAATAGTTTCCCGCTGTGGCGAGGGCCCGCGACACAGTAGGATCGACTTCCCTTTGACTCTCAATGGCCATCATGACCACCCTTTCGGAGCCCCCCAGTCGTCCTTCCGGACAACCCTCCCCGCTTCGCCTTCGCCACCTGCGTCCGCCCCTCGACGCCGAATCCCTCGCCTCGTCCCCCTCCGTCACCGCCGGCTGCCGCAGCCGCGCCGTGCAGCGTCGCGCCAGCGCGACGGCCAGCCGGACCGGGAGGTAAGCGCACATGGAATGGATAGCTGACCCGACTGCCTGGCTCGGCCTGGCGACCCTGATCGTGCTGGAGATCGTCCTCGGCATCGACAACCTGGTGTTCATCGCGATCCTCGCCGACAAGCTGCCGCCGCACCTGCGCGACCGCGCCCGGGTCCTCGGCCTGTCGCTGGCGCTGCTGATGCGCCTGGGCCTGCTGGCGAGCATCTCGTGGATGGTGACCCTCACCGAGCCGCTGTTCGAGGTATTCGGCAAGAGCTTCTCCGGCCGCGACCTGATCATGCTGTTCGGTGGCGTGTTCCTGCTGTTCAAGGCCACCATGGAGCTGCACGAACGCCTCGAAGGCCATGTCGCCCAGCACGCCGGCAACAAGACCTACGCGCTGTTCTGGCCGATCGTCGCGCAGATCGTGGTGCTCGACGCGGTGTTCTCGCTCGACGCGGTGATCACCGCAGTGGGCATGGTCGAGCACCTGGAAGTGATGATGATCGCGGTGATCGTCTCCATCGGCCTGATGATCGTCGCCAGCAAGCCGCTGACCCGCTTCGTCAATCGTCACCCGACGGTGATCATGCTGTGCCTGGGCTTCCTGATGATGATCGGCTTCAGCCTGACCGCCGAGGGCCTGGGCTTCCATATCCCGAAAGGCTACCTGTACGCGGCCATCGGCTTCTCGATCCTCATCGAGGTGTTCAACCAGGTCGCCCGCAAGCGCCGCAAGAAGAGCCTGCAGGGCCACCGCCCGCTGCGCGCACGTACCGCCCATGCGGTGCTGCGCCTGCTCGGCGGCCAGCGCCTGGAGGCCGACGAGGTCGGCGAGGAAGTCGCCGACCTGTTCGAGGAGGGCGACGACCAGGTGGTCTTCGACCGCCGCGAGCGGGTGATGATCAGCGGTGTGCTGCAATTGGCCGAGAAGCCCATCCGCAGCCTGATGACGGTACGCGCCGAGGTCGACTGCATCGACCTCGACAGCGGCCGCGAGGCGATCCGCGCGGCGCTGCTCGAATCGTCCTACTCGCGCCTGCCACTGGTGCGCGACGGGCGCGTCGAGGAGCCGCTGGGCTACGTGCACAAGAAGGAACTGCTCAAGGAGCTGCTCGCCGGCGCCCAGCCGGACCTGGAAAGCCTGGCCCGCCAGCCGCTCAACCTGTTGCAGGACTGTTCGATCCTCAATGCCCTGGAGCAGATGCGCGAGGCCTCGACCCACGTGGCCTTCGTGGTCAACGAGTTCGGCGAATTCATCGGCCTGCTGACCCTGACCGACATTCTCGAATCCATCGCCGGCGAGCTGCCCGACGCCAGCGAGATCGACGGTCCGGACGTGGTCGAGGAGAACGACGGCTACCTGGTCAGCGGTGCCATGAACCTCAGCCAGGTGCGTCGACGCGTGGGGTTCGACGCGCGCGCCACGGAGGACTACCAGACCCTCGCCGGGCTGGTGATGAGCCTGCTCGACCGCCTGCCGGTGATCGGCGACCGCCTGCAGTGGCAGGACTGGGAACTGCGGGTGGTGGAAGTGGAAGAACGCCGGGTGACCCGGGTCCTGCTGCGCAGGGGCTGAGCGAAGCGGCGGCCGCCGATCCGGCCGCCGCCCTCCCCGGCGCAGCGGCAGACCGCTACAGGCGGCGCTGCCAGGCCTGCACCTGCTCGTCCTTCACCACCTCGACGAAAGCTTCCGGCAACAGGGTGCGGAACGGTCCTTCGTCGGCCTCGGCCAGCTCGACCATCCGCGCGATCATTTCCTCCGGATCGTACTGCTCGAAGGGAAAGCGCACGCCGCTGTGGTCGGTGAAGTGGCGCTGCGGGTCGTACCAGCGTTTCCAGGTTTCCATCATGCGATCGTTGAAGCCGGTCTGGTACGGGCCGGGATTGATGGTGCCGACCTGGATGCCGAACGGCTTCAGTTCGGCATGCAGGGCCTCGGCGAAGGCCTCCAGGGCATGCTTGGAGGCGCAGTAGGGACCGGTATAGGGTCCGGTGATCAGGCCGGCGATGGACGACACGAAGAGCACCTTGCCGCCACGCTTCTGCTCGACCATGCGCCGGACGAAACCCTGGGTCAGTTCCAGGTTGGCGAACACGTTGGTCTCGAACAGCGCGCGCACCAGTTCCAGCGGGATCTCCGCGCTGGCCCCGGCCTCGGCGCTGCCGGCGTTGTTCAGCAGCACGTCGATATCCGATTCCCAGGCGCGTTCGCGATCGGCGGCGACGGTGATGTCGAGGGTTTCCACCCGCAGCGGGACGCCACGCCGCCCGGCCTCTTCGCGCAGGTCGGCGGCCTGCCCGGCGCCGCGCACGCCGGCGATCGTCCGATGGCCGCGGGCGGCCAGGCGCAACGCCACTTCCCGACCGAAGCCGCTGCCGGCCCCGGTCACCAGGATTCGCTTCTGTTTCATCTCGATTACCTCTGGATTGTTGCCATGGCCACGGCGGCCTCGGCGATGGATTGGTCCTGGGCCGCGCTGGCGCCGGAGACGCCGACGCCACCCAGGCAGGAACCGCCGGCATCGCCCAGCGGCATGCCGCCGGCGAAGCAGGCCAGCCCGCCGTTGCTCTGCTCGATGCTCCACAACGGCTGGCCCGGCCCGGCGAGTCGGCCCAGCTCGCCGCTGGGCAGGCGGAACAGCGCGGCGCTGCGCGCCTTGCGCTGGGCCAGGTCGATGGCACCGGGAACGCTGTCGTCCATCCGTACGAACGCCAGCAGGTTGGCATGGGCGTCGACCACCGCGACGCAGACCGCCAGGCGCTGCCGCTGCGCTTCGGCAATGGCCGCCGCGATGCAGCGTTGGGCATGTTGCAGAGACAGGTGGGTAGACATGGCCGGCGTCCTCATCGAGTGCTTGCGGGCCAGTCTAGAAAGGTCGAAGCTTTAACAGAACCGGCCTTCTCCTACGTAGACTTTCAAGTTTTTCTAACAATGAATCGACGCGATCCCCTCGCCGGCCTGCATGTCTTCAGGCAGGTCGCCGACACCGGCAGCTTCACCCGCGCCGCCGCCCTGCTCGGGGTGACGCCGGCGGCGGTGAGCCAGGCGATCAACCAACTGGAAGCCGAGCTGCGTCTCAAGCTGTTCCACCGCACCACCCGCGGGGTCAGCCTGAGCGAGGCCGGGCAGCGCTACCACGAACAGACCGAACAGCCCTACCGCGACCTGGTGCGCGCCCGCGAAGCGCTCGGCGAAAGCCTCGCGGAACCCTCCGGGCAGTTGCGCATCAGCGCCCTGCACCTGGCGAAGAACCTGGTGATCGCACCGATGCTCAACGAGTTCGTGCGACGCTACCCGAAGGTGCAACTGGAGATCCGCTACGAGGACCAGTTGGTGGATATCGTCAGGGAACGGCTGGATGCCGGCATCCGCCTGGCCGACGCCCTGCAGCCGGGCATGGTCGGGGTGCAACTGACAGCGCCGCTCGCGTGCCTGCTGGTGGCCACTCCGGCCTACCTCGCCGAGCACGGTACGCCGGCCAGCGTCGCCGACCTCGATGGGCATGCCGCCGTGCGCTTCCGTTTCCCGCGCAGCGGCCGCCTGCACAAGTGGCGCTTGCGGGAAGACGGGCGGGAACTGGAAGTGGACCTGCCGGCACGCTTCGTCAGCACCGACACCGAGACGATCATCGAGGCGGCCCGCGCCGGCGCCGGGATCGCCCAGGCATTCATCCGCGAGCGGGTCGCCGCGGACCTCGCCGCCGGGCGCCTGGTGGAAGTGCTGCCTGGCAGTTGCCTGCCGCTGCCGCCGATGTGGCTGTATTACCTGAACCGCCGCCACGTACCGGCCAAGCTGCGCGCCTTCATCGAACTGCTACGCGAGTGGCGGCAGCCGGCCTGAACCTCAGCGGCCCTTGCCGGCCGGCCCCGGCCGGCTCAGCAGGAGGTCGTCCGGTCCGTCGATCTCGATGAAGCGTCCGCTTTCCAGCGCCTCCTCCAGCGGCGTGCCGGCGAGCACGTCGGCCTTGCGCAGGGCGCTGGAGAAACGCAGGTCGGCGCTGGCCTCGACCTTCGCCAACGGCACCTGGTAGGTCTTGAACGCACCGTAGCGGAAGCCTTCGCTGGGCATCATCCCTTCCTGCCCCAGCAGGTAGGCGGACACTCCCAGTTCGCCGCTGTCGGCGTCGATCATCGCCACCACCTTCCAGAACTCCAGCGGCACCTGCACGCCCTGGTAGAGCGGATCGTCGTCGCGGAACACCGGGCCGGTGAACACCGAGATGCGGAAGCCCACGCTCCTGGCGTTCTGCAGCACGTAGTCCTCCAGCGACAGCCAGCTGCGCTGGTTGAGCTGCGCCACCTGGGGTACCGCGTTGGTGTAGACGAAGGTGTCGTCCTCGGCCTGCCGGGCGATGGCATCGCTGTCGCCCCAGCCGGGATCCTCGCGACGCACCATGTGGCCCTTGTCGAACGAAGCCGGACCGTAGAAGTCCTTGTGTCCGACCTGCACGGCCGCCTCGATGCGCGGGTCGAAGCCCCAGGAATCCTTGCGCTTGAGCGAACGCTTGAGCGCGCCGTCGATATTCACCGCGGTGAGGATCGGCAAGCGCCGGCTGGCGCTCATCACCACCGAGAAATGCAGATAGTCCAGGCGCGTGCCCTTGCCCACCGGCAGCACCTGGTGGCTCTTGCCCGGCTTGGGCAAGGCCGCCTTCGGCCCGAGGAAGGCCTCGTCGAAACCCTTTCGCTCGGCCAGGTCGGCGACGCTGCGCTGCTTTTCCTGGAAGCGCGGCGCGCCGCGCTTCAGCTCCGCCCCGGCCACCGGCACCCAGGCGCGACGCGCCAGCAGGCTGCGGATCACGCTGGCCTTCACCGCATAGTTGGTCTTGCGGAACTGGCCGCCGAAGTGCAGGCCGACCACCTCGCCGCCGTCGATCGAAAGCACCGCCGAGCCAGAATTGCCGCCCAGGGTCGAGCAGTCGTGGGTGAGGTACCAGGCGTCATGGGGCAATCCCACGACTTCGCCGGGAGCGAAACGCTTGACGTCGTAGATGTTGCCGAAGATATCTTCCATCGCCCCGGCGTCGTTGCGGCTGTCGCGCGCCGGATAGCCGACCACCGCCACCGCCTGGCGCGGCTCGGCATCCTGGCGCGCGAGGACCAGCGGCGGCGGCAGCAGGTCGCCCTTCACTACCTGGAGGATCGCCATGTCCGGCGCCTCGGAGACGTCCGGGGCGATCCACAGGACCCGCGCGATCACATGCTCGTCGCTTTCCGGCTGGCGGTATTCCTCGCGGAAGTCCACGCGGGTGCGCACCTGCTTGCCAGCCTGGTTGAGACGGAAGCGGAACAGGCTGCCCTGGCGTTCGGCGAACAGGCTGGCGACATGCCGGTTGGTGACGATCAGGTCGTCCTCGATGCGCCAGCCGGTACCGCACCAGTCCATGCTGTCGTGGTCGATCAATTCCAGCCGACCGACCGAGCGGATCGGCGTGGCCAGCGCGGCGCGATGCTTCTTCAGGCGCTGCTCCAGGCCGGCCAGCGGCGCTTCGTCGAAGATACCGTTCTTCACCAGCAGCACCGGCCGGCTCTTGAGCAAGATGATCGCCTCGCTGAAACGCCGCGAGTCGAAGAACGAGGCGTCGGATTCCGGCGACACGCTCTTGCCCAGGTGGTCGGCGATCTGCTCGCGGCTGGCGTTGTATGCCGGCACGTTGCTCCACTCACCGCGGGCGGCGAGGTGGGCGAGTTCCTCGCGGGTGCCCTTTTCCTTCAGTACCGAGCAGACCCGCAGTTCTTCCGGCGTGGCCCGCCGGGGGTTGCGCTTGCGCATGGCCATGTCCCTCGCTGGGCGGATATCCCTGGCAGGAGTCTAGCCGAGGGACATGACAGGGCCATGTCCCGCTGGCGGAGCGCCGCTCAACCGGCGAACAGCCGGTAGGCCGGGTTGTGGGTTTCCTCCCAGTACGGATAGCCGATGGCTTGCAACGCCGCCTCCAGCTCGCCGCGCTCCTCGTCCGGCACCTGCAATCCGGCCAGCACCCGACCGTCGGCGGCGCCGTGGTTGCGGTAGTGGAACAGGCTGATGTTCCAGCGCGAGCCGAGCTTGTCGAGAAAGTTCAGCAAGGCCCCGGGGCGTTCGGGAAACTCGAAGCGGAACAGCCGCTCGCGGCGCACCTCGGTACCGTGGCCGCCGACCATGTGGCGGATGTGCAGCTTGGCCATCTCGTTGTCGGTCAGGTCGAGTACCGGGAAGCCCTGCTCACGCAGGCCGGCGAGCAGGTCGGCGCGACTGTCGGTGAGCGGATGGGTCTGCACGCCGACGAACAGGTGGGCCTGGCGGTCGCTGTGGTAGCGGTAGTTGAACTCGGTGATCTGGCGCCGGCCCAGCGCCGCGCAGAAGGCCTTGAAGCTGCCCGGCCGCTCGGCCACGGTGACGGCGATGATCGCTTCGCGCTGTTCGCCCAGTTCGGCGCGCTCGGCAACGTGGCGCAGGCGGTCGAAGTTGATGTTGGCACCGGAGTCGATGGCCACCAGGGTCTGCCCCTCGGTGCGTTCGCGGGCCACGTACTTCTTGATCCCCGCTACGGCCAGGGCGCCGGCCGGCTCGGTGATCGAACGGGTGTCGTCGTAGATGTCCTTGATCGCCGCGCAGATTTCGTCGCTGCCGACGGTGATCACCTCGTCGACATGGTCCTTGCAGACCTCGAAGTTGCAAGCGCCGATCTGCGCCACCGCCACCCCGTCGGCGAACAGCCCGACCTGGCCCAGCACCACCCGTTCGCCGGCGGCCAGCGCCGCCTGCAGGCAGTTGGAATCCTCCGGCTCGACGCCGATCACGCGGATATCCGGACGCAGGTGCTTGACGTAGGCGGCGATCCCGGCAATCAGGCTGCCGCCGCCGACCGGCACGAAGATCGCGTCGAGGCGGCCGCTGTGCTGGCGGAGGATCTCCATCGCCACCGTGCCCTGTCCGGCGATCACGTCCGGATCGTCGTAGGGCGGGACGAAGGTCATGCCTTCGCGCTCGGCCAGTTGCAGGGCATGGGCCAGCGCATCGGGGAAAGCGTCGCCGTGCAGCAACGCCTCGCCGCCGCGCGCCAGCACGCCCTTGACCTTGAGCTCGGGAGTGGTGCGCGGCATCACGATCACCGCCCGCACGCCCAGGCGCTGCGCCGCCAGGGCCAGGCCCTGGGCATGGTTGCCGGCGGAGGCGGTGATCACCCCGCGGGCCTTCTGCTCGTCGCTCAGGCGCGCGACACGGGTATAGGCGCCGCGGATCTTGAAGGAGAACACCGGCTGCAGGTCCTCGCGCTTGAGCAGCACCCGGTTGCCCAGGCGCTGGGACAACTGCGGCGCGACCTGCAAGGGGGTTTCCACGGCGACGTCGTACACCGGCGCGGCCAGGATGCTTTCCACGTAGCCGGCCAGCAGGGGTTTGCTTGCGCTGAGGGTCGAGGCGCTCATCGGCTGGCCTCCGCGCTCGCCGCCACCGAGGCCAGCAGGTCGGTGCCGTAGGAGTTGTCCACCGCGCAGCGCCACCGGCCATCGGCCTCCTGGCGGAACACGTAGGTGGCCCGACGTTGCAGGCGTCCGGCCTTCGACTCGATCACCGCCTCGGCCATGACCAGCGCCGTATCTCCCGCCTCGATCACCCGCAGGTCGTGCTGGCGCACTCGCAGGCTGTGCTCGAAGTGCCGGGCGATGGCGTCGAACGCCTGGCGGATCTGCGCCTTGCCGCAGGCGTTGAGGCCCGGCTTGACCACCAGGGTGGCGTCGTCGCAATAGAAATCCATCAGGGCATCGAACTGCCCGGCATTGATCAGGGCGTCGGCCCGGCCAACGAGGTTCTGGAGGGTCTGGTGCTGCATGCTGTTCTCCTGGTTCGGTGGTTTTGGCCCAGGAGACAGAACGAAGAACCCGCCTCGAGGGCGGGTTCGGAGTGGACGCTGGCTAACCCGCCATAGCTGGAATGGCGGTAATAATGCTGCGGCGGGTAAGCAGGGTCGCGAAGGTCATGGGTATCGAAACTACGGCGCCGCCCTGTTGGCTGTCAAGCGGTCCGGCCGCGCCGGCAGGAAAAAGCCCCTGCCGCGATGGCAGGGGCTTGCCGTTTTGGCCGAGCGCCGCCGGAGATCAGCGGGTCAGCAGCACCTTCTGCGGCTGCGAGCCACTTACGGTGACCAGCTTGGTGACGGTGCCCCCCTCGGTGATGGTCTTGCCATCGCTCTGGGCGCTCCAGGTCAGTTCGCTGGAAATGTAATAGGTGCCGTTGGGGATGTGGTCGAAGTCGAAGCGACCGTTCTGGTCGGTGGTCGCCTCGCGCACGTAGGTGGCGCGTCGCGGGTCGAGCACCGGCGGTTGCACGTCGGGATCGCGCTTGGCGGCATCGAGGTTGCCGAACTTCGCGTAGTAGGCCTTCATGTAGCTGGTCGCAGGCTCCAGGGTGACCTTGGTGTTGGTCCCCTTCTGGATCGCACCCGACGCGCTGGTCAGGTACAGGTCGCCGTTGATCACGCCCTCGCCCACCTGCTGGGTCGCCGCGTATTCATGCTCCGGGAAATCCGGCAGGTCGTTGGGGTTGGAGGCGCAGGCCGCCAGGGCCACGGTCATGGCCAGGAGGCCGAGGTTCTTCTTGATCGAAAGCATGGGCAATTCCTTTTTTCAAGCGAAGGTAACGAGTCCGTTGTGCGGCACCGACCGCGTGCTCAGGAGCGGCGCCCGAGCAGGAAGCCGGCGAGCAGGCCCACCGCGGTGGTGATGGCCACGGTCTGCCAGGGATTGGCGCCGATATAGCTTTCCGTCGCATCCACCGCGTGGCGACTGCGTTCGGCCACGGCGCTACCGCCCTTGCCGAGGGCATCGTTGGCCTTCTCCAGCAGCGCGCCGATCCGCGCACGGGCGCTGTCGGCCTTGTCGCCGGCGAAGGCGGCGCTGTCGGCGAGCATGCTGTTGGCTTCGGAGAGCAGTTCCTGCAGCTCGCTGTAGCTCTGGTGCTGGATCTGCTCGAGGTTGTCTTTCACTGCGTTTTTGCGTGCCATCGAAGAGGCTCCCTGAAAAATGACTTGCAAAGGAGTTGATAGGCGCCGCAGTGAAAAAGTTCAGAGGAAATCGCCGGGAAGAACCGGCGCCCAGGCAGTGGGCGCCGGCTTCCATGGCCTGCCTGCCGTCAGAACGCGTAGATCGCCGAAAGAATCGCCGTGCGACCGTCGCCATACTCGATGGCCGAGGAGCGCGACTGGTTGCCGTACACCTGGCGCACCCGCTCGACGTAGGCCTTGTCGAACAGGTTGTCGAGGTTGAGTTGCAGTTTCAGGTCGCGCGTCGCCTGGTAGCCGAGCATCATGTTGTGCACCCAGTAGGCATCCAGCTTGCCGTTGTCCACCGAGGTGACGTTGCGCTGGCTGACGTAGCGTGCGCCATAGCCCAGGGTCACGCCCTCGGGCAGTTCGTAGGTGCTCCAGAGGCTCAACGAGCGCGGCGGGGTATTGCCCAAGGCCTGTCCCTCACGCTGCGTGTTACTGGATTTCAGGGTTTCGCTGTCGAGGTAGGTGTAGGTGGCGAAGAGGTCCCAGTGCTCGTTCAGCTTGCCGCTGGCGCTCAGCTCCAGGCCACGCACGCGCTGTTCGCCGGCAAGCACGTAGCTGCCGTCGGCCAGGCGTTCGCGGGCGTCTTCCTTCTTCACCTGGAACAGCGCCGCGTCCAGCTCCAGGCGCCGTCCGAGGAACTCCCACTTGGTGCCCAGCTCGTAGGTGCTGTTCTTCTCCGGCGCCAGGCCTCCGGTCGCCTCGGTCACGCCCGAGCCGGTGGTGACCAGGTGTTCCGCCGAGGGGTTGAAGGAGGTGCCGTAGGAGACGTACACCCGCCCGTTCTCCAGCGGCTTGAATACCAGCCCCGCCCGTGTGCTCAGCTTGCCGTCGGAACTGTCGGCGCGCACCGTCGGCTTGCCTGAGGGCGTGCTCCGCGAGGTGCCGTCGATCCAGTCGTAGCGCAGGCCCAGGCTGAGGTCCCAGCGCTCGTCCAGGGCGATGGTGTCGAAGGCGTACAGCGCCTTGACCTCCAGTTCGGTCCGGTTGCGCGCGCTGTCGCGCTTGTCGGTGGGGCCGTTCCAGTAGCCCGGCGGGTTGTGCAGGTCGAAGCCGTTGGCCGGGTAGAACTTGCCCAGGTTGTAGGAGTAGGTGGTGCGGTCGTAGGTCTCGCGGGACAGCTCGAAGCCGCCGATCAGCGTATGCGCCAGGCCGAAGGTGTCGAAGCGGCCGGTGAGGTTGGTCTGGTTGATCCACATCCGCGTCTTCGAATCGCGCCCGTAGGCTTGCGGTCCCGCCGGCAGGTAGCGCCCCGGCGGCAGGCCCTTCTGGTTGACGTGGGAGGCGGAGATCACCGTGTCCCGATGCAGGTGGGAATAGCGGATGAGGTTCTGCAACTGGAAGTCGTCGCTGAAATCGTGTTCGAGCTTGAGGGTGGCGACGTCGTTGTCGATCCGCTCCTCGTCCAGGTTGCGCCAGCCGAAATAATCGTGGCGGCTGACGCCGTCCAGCTTGCGCCCGTTCAGCGCCGGCACGCCATAGTCGGGAAGGTTGTCGTCGCGTTGGTGGAAGTAGCTCAGGGTCAGGCGGGTCGGGGTGTCCAGGCCGAAGGTCAGGGATGGCGCGATGCCCCAGCGCTGCTTGTCGATCTGTTCGCGCCCGGCGACATCGTTGTGGTGGGCCATGAGGTTGAGGCGGAAGGCGGTCGACTCGCCGAGCCCTTCCAGCGGCTGGTTGGTGTCCAGGGTCAGGCGCCGGTAGCGGTCCGTGCCCAGCCCGGCGCCCAGGTGGGTGAAGGCTTCGGCCTTGGGCTGCTTGCTGACCATGTTGATGCTGCCGCCGCTGGTGCCGGCGCCGCCGAACACCGAGTTCGGTCCCTTGATCACTTCCACCGCCTCCAGGTTGAACAGGTCGCTGCGGCTGGTCTGGGCGCTGTCGCGCAGCCCGTCCACCTGCATGTTGGCGTTGGCGCTGAAGCCGCGGATGTTGATGCTGTCGCCGGAACCGCCGCCGCCTTCGCCGGCGTTGAAGGTGATGCCGGAGACGTTGGACAGCACCTGGCGCAGGCTCAGGGCGTTCTGCTCCTGGATTACCTTTTGCGGCACCACCGTGACGGTCTGCGGGGTATCCAGCAGCGGCACGGCGTACTTGGCCGAGGCCGAGCGTTCGACCCTGGACGAGGCCTGCTCGCCGGTGACCGTGTCGGCTCCCAGTTCCAGGGGATCGTCCTTGCGCGCCGCGTCCTCGGCCAGGGCCGGCGAGGAGCAGGCGGCCATCAGCAGCATCAGCGGCGCCAGCGGGCGTTTGGTGGGCAAGGGGGACGGCTCGTTGCGACGATCCATGAAGTACTCCATCTTGGTTATTGAGAATCATTGGCATTTGATTGATGGAGGGTTTTTTCCACAAGCCGGACAGCTCCGAAAAAGCTCCCGGAAAAATCTGATAACCAACGGCAGAGTCCCGGAACAGAGGGCTCGCCGCGCGGCCCTTCTGCCAGGCGGCGACCGCATCCCTGCCATCGCGCAGACAAAAAAAAGCCCCGCCAATCGACCGGCGGGGCTTTCCCTAAAGCGTGTCGCCTCAGAACAGCGAGGCGACCAGATGAGTGGCGGGCGCCACCTGGAAGTCGATGGACATCATCACGCTCAGCGCGGTGATGGCGACGATGGAGAAGGCGAACAGCTTGCGCGCCCAGACCCGGTCGTCGGCGGTCCAGTAGCCGGTCAGGGCGATGGCCAGCCACCACAGGCTCACCGCCACCGCCACCAGCAGGTAGCCGTAGCCGGCGTAGCCGCCCAGGCACAAGGCGAGGGTCGCCGCCATGAAAGCGAGGATGTAGAGCACGATGTGGATCTTGGTCACCGCGATGCCGCGCGCCACCGGCAGCACCGGGATGCCGGCCGCCTCGTAGTCCTTCAGCCGGAAGATGGCGATGGCATAGGAGTGCGGCATCTGCCACAGGCAGAAGATCGCCAGCAGCGAGGCAGCTCCGGCGTCGAACTGGCCGCTCACCGCGCAGTAGCCGACCACCGGCGGCATCGCCCCGGAGAGGCTGCCGACCAGCGTGCCGTACTGCGAACGACGCTTGAACCACAGGCTGTACAGGCCGACGTAGACGAAGTAGCCGAAGCCGGCCAGCGCGGTGGTCAGCGGGTTGGTCCGCCACCACAGCAGGCCGAAGCCGGCGACCCCGAGGACCAGGCCGTGGGCCAGGGCAGCCTTCAGCGAGATCTGCCCGGTCACGGTGACCCGCCCGCGGGTCCGCTCCATGTGCCGGTCGATGTCGCGGTCGATGCAGTTGTTCAGCACGCACCCACTGGCGACCACCAGCGACAGGCCGATGACCGTGGCCAGCAACAGCATCGGCTCGACGCTGCCGCGGGCGGCGAGGAAGTATCCCCCCGCCACCGCGATCAGGTTGCCGAAGATGATTCCCGGCTTGGCCACCAGGAGATAGCGTTTCAGCTTCACGTCATGGCCCTCAGGGCATCGGCATCATCAGCATGTCGGCGCTGAAGATGATCCACAGCGAGAGACCGACTACCAGCAGGATGACGATCACCGTGAAGATGAACGCCATCACGTTCCAGCGCCCTTCCGACGACATGTTCATGTGCAGGAAGCAGATCAGGTGCACCACCACCTGCACCAGGCCGAGGACGACCATGGTGAGGATGGTCGCGTGGCGCGAGAAGCCGCCGTCCATGACCATGTAGAACGGGATCGCGGTGAGGATCACCGAGAGCACGAAGCCGATCGCGTAGGAACCCAGGCTGCCGTGGCCGGCGCCGTGGTTGTCGTGTGCAGCGCTGCTCATTACAGGGCCCCCATCAGGTAGACGACGGTGAAGACGCAGATCCAGACGATGTCGAGGAAGTGCCAGAACAGGCTCAGGCACATCATCCGGGTGTTGTTCTGCGCGGTGAGGCCGCGGGTCCAGATCTGCGCCATCAGCACCAGCATCCACAGCAGGCCGGCGCTGACGTGCAGGCCGTGCATGCCGACCAGGGTGAAGAAGGACGACAGGAAGGCGCTGCGGCTCGGGCCGAAACCTTCGGCGATCAGGTGGTGGAACTCGTTGATCTCCATGCCGATGAACGCGGCGCCGAGCAGGAAGGTGACCCCGAGCCAGGCGATCGCCTGGCCTTTGGCGCCCTTGTGCGCGGAGAGCATGGCCAGGCCGTAGGTGCAGCTGGAAACCAGCAGGATGGCGGTTTCCACCAGCACGTAGGGCAGCTCGAAGATGTCCTTGCCGCTGGGGCCGCCGGCGGTGTGGTGAACCAGCACCGCGTAGGTGGCGAAGACGCTGGCGAACAGCACGCAGTCGGTCATCAGGTAGAGCCAGAAACCGAATACGGTGTTGCCGCCGCTATCGTGTGCATGATCGTGGTCGTGGCCCACTTCGTGGGCGTCGGCCAGATGCTTGTTCAATACTGCCGTCGACATGGTTCAGACCTGCTTGGCGAGTTGCTGGAAACGGGCGCTTTCGATCTTCTCGATCTCTTCGGGCTGGACGTAGTAGTCGACGTCCTGGTTGTAGCTGCGCACGATGAAGGAGCCGATCATGCCGACGAAGCCGACCGCCATGAGCCACCAGATATGCCAGATGGCGGCGAAGCCGAAGACGAAGGCGAACACGGCGATGGAGAAGCCCGCGGCGGTGTTCTTCGGCATGTGGATCGGCTGGTAGGCCGGCAGCTTGCGGTAGGCGGTGCCGGCCTTCTTCATGTCGTGGAAGGCATCCACGTCCTGTACCTTCGGCAGCTCGGCGAAGTTGTAGAACGGCGGCGGCGAGGAAGTGGCCCATTCCAGGGTGCGGCCTTCCCACGGGTCGCCATTGACGTCGGCCAGTTGCTTGCGGTTGCGGACCGAGACGAACAGCTGGATCAGCTGGCAGGCAATGCCGCAGAAGATCAGCACGGCGCCGAAGAACGCGACCACCAGGTAGGGCTTCCACAACGGGTTGTCGTAGTGGTTCAGGCGACGGGTCATGCCCATGAAGCCGAGGATGTAGAGCGGCATGAAGGCCATGTAGAAGCCCACCAGCCAGCACCAGAAGGAGCGCTTGCCCCACTTCTCGTCGAGGGTGAAGCCGAACGCTTTCGGGAACCAGAAGGCGAAGCCGGCCAGGTAGCCGAATACCGCGCCGCCGATGATGGTGTTGTGGAAGTGGGCGATCAGGAACAGGCTGTTGTGCAGCAGGAAGTCCGCGCCCGGGATGGCCAGCAGGACGCCGGTCATGCCGCCGATGGTGAAGGTCACCATGAAGCCCAGGGTCCACAGGATCGGCGTGCTGAAGCGCAGGCGGCCCTTGTAGATGGTGAACAGCCAGTTGAACAGCTTCACCCCGGTGGGGATCGAGATCAGCATGGTGGCCACGCCGAAGAAGCCGTTGACGTCACCGCCCGAACCCATGGTGAAGAAGTGGTGCAGCCACACGGTGAAGCCGAGGAAGGTGATCGCGGCGCTGGCCCAGACCATCGACTTGTAGCCGAACATGCGCTTGCCGGCGAAGGTCGCGGTGACCTCGGAGAAGATACCGAAGGCCGGCAGGATCAGGATGTACACCTCGGGATGGCCCCAGGCCCAGAAGAGGTTGATGTACATCATGGCGTTGCCGCCGAGCTCGTTGGTGAAGAAGTGCATGTCCAGGTAGCGGTCGAGCGACAGCAGGCCCAGCGCAGCGGTGAGGATCGGGAACGAGGCGACGATCAGGATGTTGGCGAAGGTGCAGGTCCAGGTGAAGATCGGCATCTGCATCAGCTTCATGCCCGGGGCACGCATCTTGAACACGGTGACCAGGAAGTTGATCCCCGTGAGCAACGTGCCCATCCCGGATATCTGTAGCGCCCAGATGTAGTAATCCACCCCTACCCCGGGGCTATAGGCCAGCTCCGACAGCGGCGGATAGGCCACCCAGCCGGTACGGGCGAATTCGCCCAGGCCCAGCGACACGTTGACCAGCATGGCGCTGACCACGAGCAGCCAGAAGCTCAGCGAGTTGAGGAAGGGGAACGCCACGTCGCGCGCGCCGATCTGCAGCGGCACGGCCAGGTTCATCAGGCCGGTCATGAACGGCATGGCCATGAAGATGATCATGATCACGCCATGCGCGGTGAAGATCTGGTCGTAGTGCTCCGGCGGCAGGTAGCCGTGGTTGGCGCCTTCGGCCAGGGCCAGCTGGCCGCGCATCATGATCGCGTCGGCGAAGCCGCGGACCAGCATGACCAGGGCGACGACGATGTACATCACGCCGATCTTCTTGTGGTCGACCGAGGTCAGCCACTCGGTCCACAGGTAGGTCCACTTGCGGTAGTAGGTGATCGCACCGACCACGCCGAGGCCCAGCAGGGCGACGACGGCCAGTGTGACCATGACGATGGGCTCGTGGTAAGGCACGGCCGAGAGTGTCAGTTTCCCGAACATCTGCGCTTACTCCTGGGTACTCGGTTGCATGTGCATGTCCTTCATGTCTTTCATGCCCTGCATGGCTTGCATGTCCATGTCCTGCATGTCGTGACCGGTCATGGCGGCTTCGTGCTCAGCCCCGGCGTGCTCGCCGTGCGCGGCACCCTTGGCGTCGCCGTGGTGCTCGTACTTGGTGAGGATGTGGCCGAACAGTTCCGGGCTGACCGAAGAGAAGTAGGTCGGCGGAACGTTCTCGCTCGGCTTGACCAGCTCCGGATAGGTGCCGATCGACAGGCTGGTCGGTGCAGCCTTGACCTTGGCGACCCAGTCCTGGAAGCCCTGCTCGGAGGTGGCGATGGCCTTGAAGCGCATGCCGGAGAAACCGCCGCCGCTGTAGTTCGCGGAGATACCGTCGAACACGCCTTCTTCGTTGGCGATCAGGTGCAGCTTGGTCATCATCCCGGCCATCGAGTAGATCTGGCTGCCCAGCTGCGGGATGAAGAACGAGTTCATCACCGAATCCGAGGTGATCTGGAAATTCACCGGGGTGTCTTTCGGGAAGGCGATCTCGTTGACCGTGGCGATACCCTGCTCCGGGTAGATGAACAACCACTTCCAGTCCAGCGAAACGGCCTGGATGGTGACCGGCTTGACCTCGGAGTCCAGCGGACGGTATGGGTCGAGCTTGTGGGTGCTTTCCCAGGTGATCCAGCCGAGGATCGCGATGATCACGCAGGGCACCAGCCAGACCACCGCCTCGATGCGGTTGGAGTGGTGCCAGTCCGGCTTGTACTCGGCCTGGGTGTTCGAGGCGCGGTACTTCCAGGCGAACGCCAGGGTCATCACGATCACCGGGATGACCACGATCAGCATCAGCAGGGTCGCGGTAATGATCAGGGTGCGCTCGTCCATGCCCACCTGCCCTTTCGGGTTGAACAGGGTCATGTCGCAGCCGCCGAGCAGCAGCGCGGGCGCCAGGGAAAGCCATTTCAATGCGGCAAACGGGTTTGCTTTGGTCATCTTCCGGCCTTAATCGATGGAAGGAGCGAGTGGTCGCTCATGGATGTCTCCTTGCAAGGCTTGTGGCGGAGACCGCTGGCTTCAGCCAGTTCCAGACATGCAGTCGCCACCGGGGTACGGAACGGCCATTGCCCGGCCACGGGAGAAGGCAAGCGGATACCTTTCCCGATTCCGGTGACGGACTCGTTCCACGCGCTGAGTCGTTCCTTGATGAACAGCGTTTTCGAAGCTGTGCCGGAAGAGGCCAAGGGCGGCCAAGGCACGTGCATGCCTGGGCGAGAAGGATTGCCCTTCCCGCCGGGTGATCAGGTCGCAGTTATCGGTCGGCTATTTGTTGTGCAACAGGCAAGGCAGGAACCCATTTATCGCGATGCGGAGCAGAGACTCGCGCGACGCTCGTTGGACCGAAACTGAGCGTCAGTTATTACAATTCATTTCAGCTGAGGAGCCTATGACACATCTTGCAATAGACTTTCTCAAACATAGATAAAGTAGGGCTTTTACCTGCCTGCGACAGGTTGTCGCAGGCCATACCCTAGCACAACAGTTGGAATACGCGAATATTCTTCGCTTCGAGCAGCATAACGCAAGGAAATCGCCCCCACGCCAGCATCGTGACCCGAGAGTCAGTGTCTATCGGCCTGCAACTGTACCCCTGCCGTTCGTCCAGATGCGCCAACTGTATCCGCCGCCGGGCCGGCGCTAACGCGCAGGCGCCAGAGCAGCGCGGCGGCCAGCAGGGCGCTGGCTCCGGCCACCAGCATAGCCAGACGGAAGCCCTCGGCCAGCGCGGCCGGCAGCTCGGCGTCGAGCCCCGCCAGGGAACCAGGCAAGCGATGGGCCGTGATCGCCTGGGTGGCGAGCCGTTGCGCATCGGCAATCCCCAGCTCCTCCAGCCGATCGCCCAGGACGACGATCGCCCGCCCGCTCAGCAGCGCTCCCAGCAACGCGATGCCGACGGCCATGCCGGCCTGGCGCAGGGTATTCATGGTCGCCGAGGCCATCCCGGAACGCTCGCGGGCCACGCTCGCCATGACCGCCAGACCGGTGCCGGGAACGGCCAGGCCCATGCCCAGGCCGAGCGCCACCAGCAACAGGCCGACCCAGGGATACGCGGTTCCCGTACCGCAAGCGGCCAGCGCCAGCATGGCCAGGCCGATCACCAGGTAGCCCAGCACCAGCAGGCGTCGCAGCGGTACGTGCCGCTGCAACCGGCCGAACAGCATGGACAGTGCGCCCATGGCGAGGAACTGCGGCGCCAGGTAGAAGCCGGCCTGCTGCGCCGAGGCACCCTGCACCTGCTGGAAGAACAGGGAGAGGAAGAACAGGCTGGCGTAGCCGGAAAAACCGAGGACGAACGAGGCCAGGTTGCAGACGGCGAACCCGGCCTGGCGGAACAACCCCAGGGGCAGCAGCGGTCGGGCGGTCCGCCGCTCGACGAAGAGGAAGCCAAGCAGGCCGACCCCGGCCAGGAGCAGCGCCGGCCAGGCCGTGGGAGACAACCAGCCGCCCTCTCCCGCGGCGATCAGGGCGTAGGTCAACGCCCCCAGCCAGACCACGCTGAGCAGCTGCCCCAGGGGATCGAAGGCGGCGTGCTCGGGGTGCGCGGTTTCCTCGATGCCCCACAGGCCCAGGGCGAGCGCCAGCAGGCCGAGCGGCAGGTTGATCAGGAAGATGCTCTGCCAGCCGGCGTGCTCCACCAGCAGGCCGCCGAGCAGCGGGCCGAGGATCAGCGACAGCGCGCTGAAGGAGGTCCAGCCGCCGATCACCTGGGCGCGCTGGCCGGGATCGTGGAAAGCCTGGGTAAGGATCGACAGCGCGCCGGGTATCAACAGCGCCCCGGCGATGCCCTGGACCGCGCGTCCGAACAGCAGCAGCGGCAGCGAGGTGGCCAGCGCGCAGAGCAGCGAACCGAAGCTGAACAGGCCGACCCCGAGCAGCCAGGTGAGCTTGCGACCGTAGCGGTCGCTCAGCGGTCCGGAAGACAGCATGAAGGCGCTCAGGCACAGCGCATAGGCGTCGACCACCCACTGCAGGCCGGCCAGGTCGGTATCCAGGGCGTACTGCAGCGTCGGCAGGGCGAGGTTGACGATGCTGATGTCGAGCGAGGCGATGAAGGTTCCCAGGTAGATGGCGGCGACCAGGGCGACACGACGCGAAGGGTTCATGGAGTACTCCGATGAGAGGGCGCTGGCCCAGGAATAATCCATTGACCGACGGTCAGTCAATAAATATCGCGAAACATTCTCATCTTCCTGTCATGCCTCGTCTTCCCCTCCACGCTCTTTTACACTGCGGCCAACCCAACCACCGGACCCGCGCTCCATGCCCGATCGCCACGCCGAACAGCCTGCCCGCCAACCGCGCACCAAGCCTGCGGAGGTTCGTCTCGAGGAACTGATGGCGGCGGCGCAGCAACTGTTCCTAGACAAGGGTGTGGACGCCACCACCATCAGCGACATCGTCGCTGCCGCGGGGGTCGCCAAGGGTACCTTCTATCACTACTTCCAAGCCAAGACCGACATCCTCCTGGCCCTGCGCGAGCGCTTCACCCAGGCTTTCCAGCAGCGCATCGCGAATGCCGTCGAGGCCTGTCCGGCGAACGACCATCCCGGCCGCCTGCGCGCCTGGACCGAGAGCGGCCTGGCGGGCTACCTGGAGGGCTACCGGCTGCACGATGTGGTCTACAGCGAACACCATCACCACCAGCGCGGCAACCAGGAGCGCGACCGCGTGCTGGAGCAATTGGCGGAGCTACTGGAGAACGGCGCGGCGGCCGGCGCCTGGCCGCTGCGCAACCCACGGCTGAACGCCCTGCTGCTCTACTCCGGGCTGCATGGCGCCGCCGACGACGCCATCGCCGGCGGCCGCCTGGATACCCAGCCGCTGGCCGGCGAACTCGCCGATGCCTTCCTGCGCCTGCTCGGTGCCAGCGACTGAGGCAGGCTCAGCCGCAGAAGGTTTCCTGCAGGTGGCGCCAGTACAGCCGCCCTTCGTCGTCACGGTGCAGGACTACGGTGGACAGGCGCTCGCTGCGACCCGCCGCGTCGGACTGGATTTCCCGATAGGCCAGGGTCGCGCCATCCACGCCTGAAGCCAGCAGACTCTCGCCGTCGATCTCGATGCGCAGCCCAGGACGGGTGCCGCCCTTGCTGCGGAACAGCTCGCCCAGAGCAGTCTTGTCCAGGACCACGCCATGCGGCGTGACCATCGAGAAGTCCTCGGCGAAACGCGCCATCAACGCATCCAGCGCGTCAGCCCGTGAGTCGCCGGCCAGCCAGTCGCGGATCGCCACGTGGGCATGGTGGATTTCCCGGCGGTAGGCACAAGTCATGGTGTAGCTCCTTTCAGGTCTGGACCAGGGCGCGAACCCCGGCGGAATCGATACGCCTCACCCACGGCAGAGGCAATAGCGTGAAAGCGGCGGCGAACAGGAAGCAGTGGACGAAGGCCGCGGGGTCGGCCCGCGCCTGCAACAGGTTGAGCAACCCACCGAGCACGGCCATGCCCAGGCAGAACGCCAGTTGCCGATTGATGTTCCACAAGGCGCTGGCATGGCCCATGCGCGCCGCCGGGACGTCGAGCAAGGCCATGCCCTGTGCCGCGCTGCTACACAGGCTGCCGCCGAATCCCATGGTCGCGTAGGCCCCCGCCAGTTGCCAGAAGCCGCTCCCCTCCCCGCTTCGAGCCAGCCACAGCAGGCCGCCGGCCTGTATCGCCATGCCCGCCAGCAGCAAGGATTTCGGCCCCCAGCGATTGAAGCGTCGCCGGGTCAGGCCGATGGCCAGGCCGGCCGCCAGCGCCCAGGGCAGCATCAGCGCACCGGCACGGCTCGCGCTGAGGCCGAGGGGGCCTTGCAGATAGAGCATGGCGACCAGGTTGGCGCCCATGAAGGCTCCCGGCACGCAGAGATAGACCAGCATCGCCGTACGCAGCAATGGCGCCTCCAGCAAGCCAAGGTCGAGCAGCGCGTCGGTACGAGCGCGCCCGTCACGCCAGTAGCAGCAGCCCAGCACGCAGGCCAGCAGCGCCAGGAGCAGGCCACGCCCGCCGCCGCCGGGCGATCCCAGCCAGGCGAGCGCCACCAGCAGCGTGGCCAGCGCCGCCGAGCCGAGCAGCAGGCCGCGCAGGTCCAGGCGCTGCGCCGCATGCTTGTGCCTGGGCAGCCAGCGCATCGCCAGGGCCAGCACCAGCAGCGCCGGCGCCACGCTGGCGAAGAAGATCCCACGCCAGGACAGGCTGTCCACCAGCCAGCCGCCGAGGGCAGGCGCCACGGCGGGAACGATCAGCGCCACCAGCATCACCCGTGCGGTCAGGCCGGCCCGTGCCGACGACGGGACATTCCGATAGGCCATGGCCTGGCCGAGGGGGATCAGTAACCCGCCGGCCAACCCCTGGCACAGGCGCCAGACGATCAACGTCGCCGCCGATCCAGCCAGGCCGCAACCCAGCGAAGCGCTGGCGAAACCGGCCAGTGCCAGCAGCATCAGTCGCCGTTCTCCCAGGCGCGAAGCGAGCCAGACGCTCAACGGAATCACCAGGGTCAAGCCGAGCAGGTAGGTGTTGCCGATCCACGCCAGGGTCGCCACCGAAGCGCCAAGGGAACGCCCGATGTCCGGGTAGGCGACGCTGGCGATGAAGATGTTCACCAGGTCCAGGGCGAACCCCAGCAGGTACAAAGTGGCCAGGCGGGACGGTTGATTCATGGGCGCTCCGGAGGTTTGCCGGGGAGCATAGCGAGGCGCTCGCGCTATCTGGAGAGGCTAATCGCGCATAGACTGTCAAATCGAATTTGACAATAGGGTCGCCTTCCATGGTCAGCCTCGACCGCTTCGAAACCTTTCGCGCCGTGGTCGACTGCGGTTCCCTCAGCGCCGCCGCCGACACCCTCGGCCAGACGCGTGCGGTAGTCAGCTTCAACCTCAAGCGGCTGGAGGCCGAGCTGGGCGTTTCTCTGCTCAGCCGCAGCACCCGGCGGTTGGCCCTGACCGATGCTGGCGAACGCTTCTACCAGCGCTGCGTGAAGGTGCTCGACGAGGCGCGCCTGGCCATCGACGACGCCCGCGCCGAGCATGGCGAACTGCGTGGCAGCCTGCGCGTCACCACCACCCAGGAATACGGCCTGCGCCAACTGGTGCCGGCCCTGCAGGCATTCGCCCGGCTGCACCCGGCGTTGCAGGTACAATTGTCGACCTCATCGCTGCATGCCGACCTGATTGGCGAACGCTTCGACGTCGCCATCCGCCTGGGGCGCCTGGAGGACTCCACCCACCATGCGGTGCAACTGGCCAGCTTCGAGGTCCTGGCGGTGGCCAGCCCGGCCTGCCTGGCGGCGCTCGGCGAACCGCCGCCGACCGACCTGGAGAGTCTGGAGCGCCTGCAGAATCTCGGTCACAGCCGGCTGGCGGACTCCCTGCCCTGGCAAGTACGCGCCCCCGACGGCGCCCTGCGCAGCTACCGCGGACCGCGCCATCCCATGCTGCTGGCCGACAACGCCGCGGCCCTGCGCGCCTTTGCCCTCGACGGCCTGGGTATCGCCGTGCTGCCGGACTGGCTGGTGCAGGCCGACTTGCGCTGCGGCGCACTGCAACGCCTGCTGGCGGACCACGGGTTTCCGCTCCAGGGCGTGCATGCCGTTTATCCGCCGACCCGCCACCTGCCGTCGAAGGTCCGCGCGTTCATCGACTTCCTCAAGACTCGCCTGGGGCACCCGGACGCCGGTTAGAAAACCGAGGCCGCCGCGGTTGCCCGCGGCGGCCTCGGCACAGACGTGGCTCAGTTACCCTGCGGCATCTCGCCGCGCGCCAGGCGCGCATTGATGTCGCGGACCACCGCCGGCAGCTCGGCGATGGTCTCGATCAGGTAGTGCGGACGCGAACCTTCGAACATCTGTTCGATACGCGTCCGCTCGCGCTCCAGTTCGGCCGCCGGCAGCGCCTTGTACTGCTCGTAGGTGAGGCCCAGGGCATTGCCCGAGCAGGTCAGCGCCACCGTCCACATCCCGGCGCGGCGCCCTTCGAGGATACCCGGCCAGGTGTCGTCGACCTTCACGCAGGCCGCCACATCGTCGATCCCCAGGGCGATCACGTTGGCCAGCGCCTGGGCCGGCCATGGCCGGCCGTTGGGCACTTCGTCGGTGGCCACCACGTGGTCGGCGACGTAACCGTTGGTCTCGGCCAGGGCTACCACCTTCTCCATCACCACCGCCGGATAACCGGAACAGGAACCGATCTTCAGGCCCATCCCGCGGAGTTCGGCGATCGCCTGCAGGGCGCCGGGGATCAGCGCCGAATGTTCGGCGATCTTTTCGATCTGCAGCGGCATGAAGCGCTCGTAGATGGCGGTGACATCGTCGTCGCTGGGCAGGCGGCCGAAGACGGCGCGGTAGCGCTCGGCGATCGCCGGGATGTCGCAGAGGGTGCGGATGTGGTCCCACTTGCCCATTCCCATCGGACCGCGCGCTTCCTCCAGGCTGACCTGGACGCCGAATTCGGCGAAAGCCTCGACGAATATCTGGGTCGGCGCGAAGGAGCCGAAATCGACCACGGTTCCCGCCCAGTCGAGGATGGCGGCCTGGAGGGTGGCTGGCTGGTTGTAATTCATTGTCGTGAACCCTTTTCTGCTCGTTGTCGTTCAGTTCAGATCTCGAGGACTTCCAGTTCGCGCAGCGCCTCGCCGATGGCGGCGACCGCCTGCCGCATCTCCGCGGCGTCGACGTGGCCGATGCAGCCGACGCGGAAGGTTTCCACCTGGGTCAACTTGCCCGGATAGAGGATGAAGCCCTTCTCCCGCACGCGTTGGTAGAAGTCGGCGAAGCGGTAGCGCGGATCGCGCGGCGCGTGGAAGGTAACGATGATCGGCGCCTGGATTTCCGCCGGCAGGAAGCTGCGGAAACCGAGCCGGGCCATCTCGCCGAGCAGCGTTTCGCAATTGCTCGCGTAGCGCCGCTGGCGCGCCGGCAGGCCGCCCTCCTCTTCGTACTGGCTGAGCGCTTCGTGCAGGGCGGCGACCACATGGGTCGGCGGGGTGAAGCGCCACTGCCCGGTCTTGCGCATATAGGCGTGCTGGTCCTGCAGGTCCATGGCCAGGGAGTGGCAGTTGCCGGCGCTGGCTTCCAGGGCGGCGCTGCGGGCGAAGACGAAGCCCATCCCGGGGACGCCCTCCAGGCACTTGCCGGAGGCGGCGATCAAGGCATCGAACGGAACTTTCCGGGCATCGATCCCGATCGCCCCGAAGGAGCTCATGGCATCGACGATCAGGCGCTTGCCGTGACGCTCGACGACCTTGGCGATGGCCTCGAGCGGATTGAGGATGCCGGTGCTGGTCTCGCAGTGGATCAGCGCCACATGGCTGATCGCCGGATCGGCGGCCAGCAGGCGCTCGACGTCAGCGGCGGTGGTCGGCACGTTCTCTTCGGTCTCGAAGGTGCTGAAGGGCCGTTGCAGGACCTCGCAGATCTTCGCCAGGCGCTTGCCGTAGGCACCGTTGATCAACACCAGGACCTTGCCGTCGCGCGGCACCAGGGTGCCGATCGCCGCTTCCACGGCGAAGGTGCCGCTGCCCTGCAACGGTACGCAGGTGTGGCTGCCTTCGCCGCCGACGATCTTCAGCAGGCGCTGGCAGACGCTGGCGGTGAGTTCGTTGAAATCGCTGTCCCAGGAGCCCCAGTCGACCATCATCGCCCGACGGGTACGGTAGGAGGTGGTCAGCGGACCGGGGGTCAGCAGGATAGGTGCGCGTTCGGCAGTGCTCATGCTCATTTCCTCTGCGGGAATCGGCGAAAGAAACCGGATCGGGCTTCGCGGCCCGGGCGGTCGTTCCGCGCCGGCGTTCCGGGGAAGCCTGGAGACATAAGGTGAGCGCCGCGCTACTATCGTTCAAATTGTTTGTTCCGATGCCAGCCATAAGCCAGGCCGATACCATGAATCTCTTCCAGCTCCGCGCCTTCGACGCCGTCGCCCGCGAAGGCAGTTTCACCCGCGCCGCCGAGCGCCTGTGCATCAGCCAGCCGGCGGTGACCGGACACGTCAAGGCACTCGAGGAGCACTACCAGGTCACCCTGTTCCGACGCACCGCCCGGCGCATCGAACTGACCGAGGAAGGCTCGCGCCTGGTGGCGATCACACGCACCCTGTTCGCCCTGGAGGAAGAAGCCGAGGCCCTGCTCGACGCCAATCGACAATTGGTCTCCGGCCGCCTCGAGGTCGCCGCCGACGGCCCGCACCTGGTGATGCCGATGCTCGCCCGGCTGCGCGCGAGCTATCCGGGAATCACCGTCAACCTGCGCCTGGGCAACGCCCAGGAAACCCTCGCGGCGCTGCTCAGCGAACACGTCGACGTCGCCGTGCTGACCGAGGTCGAGGCGCGTCCCGGGCTGTTCCTGGAGGAGTTGGTGAATTCGCGCATCTGCGCCCTGCTGCCTCGCCAGCATCCCTGGTGCGAACGCAGCGAAGGCGTACCGCTGGAAGAACTCGACCAGCAGATCATGGTGCTGCGCGAACCCGGCTCGATCACCCGCCGCACCTTCGACCGCGCCTGCGCCAGCCAGGGCGTGCAGCCGCGGGTGCTGCTGGAGCTGGACAGCCGGGAAGCGGTGACCGAAGCGGTGGCCGCCGAACTGGGCGTCGGCGTGGTGTCTTCCCTGGAGGTCGGCAACGATCCGCGGGTTCGCGCGGTGCCGCTGGTCGGTCCCGAGCTGACCAACTGCCACCTGATCGGCTGCCTGGAGAAGCGCCGCGGCCTGCGGGTGATCAGGGCGTTCCTGGAACTGGCGGCGGCCTGAGTCGCGCCGTCAGCTCCAGTGACGCTCGCGGGTGCGGCGGTCTTCGCCGAAGCCGAACAGCGAGGCCAGCGAATACACGATCAGCTCGGCGATCCAGGCGACCAGCAAGGCGCAGCCCAGGCCCCAGGCGATCACCTCGGGCTTGAGCAGGACCTGGTAGCTGTAGCTGGCATAGGTTTCCATCAGCAACTCATGGTTCGGTGCGCGCAGCATGTGCCAGGCGCGGGCGTACCAGGGCCCCTGCATGGCCTGCCACTCGGCGTCGAGCATGCGCGCGCGGCGCATCAGGCGGTCGAGGTTCTCGCCGTCGCGCTGGAACACCGGATCGCTGTTGCTGCGGTAATGCCTGACCAGTTCCTCCAGGCTGCCGTTGAAGAACTGTCCGGCGGTCTGCTGGAAGCCCTGGATGTTCTGCGCCGCCTCCAGGCGATGGGCGTCGACGCGTTTGGCGTAGTCGTCGATGAAGCCGGGCACCTGCACCCCGAGCAGCAGGCCCAGGGTGAACAGCACCAGTCTCAGGTAACTGCGGAACATGCGCTCTCCTCGTCCACGGCGGCGATTCAGACCCGCCCCTTGGCCAACACCTCGCCGCCCCACCAGAGGACCCACTCGCCGCTCTGCTGCAAGGTCCAGTTCTCGTTGTCGGTGAGCGGCTCGGTGGCGATCACCGTGACCACGTCGTCCGGCGTGGTTTCCGCATGGAAGTCCACGGTCAGGTCGGCATCCTTCAACCGTGCCGGGCCGAACGGCGCGCGGCGGGTAATGTAGGCGAGTTTGCTGGAGCAGAAGGTGAACAGCCAGTCGCCGTCGCTGATCAGGGCATTGAACACGCCTTTCTTGCGATATTCGTCACAGGCCGAGATCAGCACCGGCAACAGCACCTCCACCGGCACCGGCTCGGGGAAAGCCCGGCGCACGCGGTTCAGCAGGTCGCAGAAGGCCGCCTCGCTGTCGGTCTCGCCGACCGGGCGGTAGAAGCCGGGCTTGGGCTGGAAGTCGGCCAGTTGGCCATTGTGCGCGAAGGTCCAGTAGCGCCCGCCGAGTTCGCGGATGAAGGGGTGGGTGTTGCTCAGCCCGACCTTGCCGACGTTGGCCTGGCGGATGTGCCCGATGACCGTCTCGCTCTTGATCGGGAAGCGCTGCACCAGCCGCGCCACCTCCGAATCGACGCTCGCCAGCGGGTCCTGGAACAGCCGCACGCCGCGTCCTTCGTAGAAGGCGATGCCCCAACCGTCGCGGTGCGGGCCGGTGCCGCCGCCGCGCTGCATCAGTCCGGTGAAGCTGAAGACGATGTCCGTCGGGACGTTGGCGCTCATGCCCAATAGTTCACACATGGCTCAAACCTCCCTGAGCAAGGCTGTACGTAGTAGTTCTCCTTCCCGCTGCAGACGCGCCTGCAGGCTCGCGCGACCAACCGGCAGGAAACGGGTCAGGGCGCGCCAGAGCAGTCGCGGCAGGTCGCCGCGACGCCGGGGAATCAGGTGCAGATGCAGGTGCGCCACGTGCTGGTTGGCCGCCACGCCATCGTTGAGCAACAGGTTGATGCCTTCCACGCCGAAACCGGCCCGGCGCAATGCGCGACCGGTACGCTCGGCGAGCGCCGGGAGGGCGTCGCGGGCGGCGGCGGAAAGATCGCTCAGGTGCGGGGCGTGCTCGCGGGCTACGATCAGCACGTGCGCCGGTCGCAGCGGAAAGATGTCCAGCAGGACGATGAAATGCTCGTCCTCGAAGAGTCTGTGCGCCGGCTCGCGGCCACCCGCTATGGCGCAGAACACGCAATCCATGGGAAATCCCGACATAGGCCTCGCCTCATGCTGAACGCCTGCCGGGCGTAGCGCAAGAATGGATTTCGTCGCGAAAGGCTACAGGCGCGGCTCGATGCGCATGCGCCGGTCGCCGTGCTCGTCGGTGCGGGTGTCGACGTCCGGCATCAACTCGGGCTGCATCATCTGCCGCAGGGTCGGCTCGTCCTCGGCATCCTGCGACGGATGCCGGCGATTCTTCCAGGCCCGCTCCAGCGGCCAGCGGATGGCGGCGATCAGCAGGTACAGGCCGAAACCCAGCAGCGCCACCAGGGCCAGGTCGGAGACCGCGCGCCAGGCGTTGTTGCCGACCTTGAACACGACGTCCAGCGCGGTGATGGCGATGGCCGGGGCGTAGAGGTCGTTCTGCGGGTCCACCGGAGTCGGCGTGAACAGCAGGATGAAGACGATCAGCCGCAGGGGTTCGCGCAGCCAGCGCCACATCCAGCCGGTCATCAGCCAGAACACCAGCATCAGGCCGAGTCCGGCGATGGCGTAGGCGCCCCAGGCGATCAGATAGTCTTGTTCATTCATGCGGCGTGCGTGGCGATAGCGGTGATGGGGGGCTTATGATAGCCGCTTTTGCATGCCGACGCGCCTACCCACCGATGACGGGCGCCGCGCCGCCAGTTTTATTCAGATTTCCCGGCCTCGCGCATGGCCGGACCGACGAGGATTCCCGATGCCCCATCCGCAGCCCCCCATCGCCCGCCGCGACGCCGGACGCGACCCCTACGCCTGGCTGGAGGAGCGCGACGCCCCGGAGGTGCTCGACTACCTGAAGGCCGAGAACGCCTACCTGGATAGCGAACTGGCCGACCAGGCCGGGTTGCGCGAGACCCTGTTCGAGGAGATCAGGGGACGCATCCGCGAGACCGACCTGTCGTTGCCCAGTCCCTGGGGTCCGTGGCTGTACTACCAGCGCACCACCGCCGGCGATGAATACCCGCGCCACTACCGCTGCCCACGTCCGGCGGACGGCAGCCTGGCGGTCGACGAAGGCGCCGAGCAACTGTTGCTCGATCCCAACCAGTTGGCCGACGGCGGCTTCCTCTCCCTCGGCGCCTTCAGCATCAGCCCCGACCAGAGCCTGCTGGCCTACAGCCTGGACACCAGCGGCGACGAGATCTACCGCCTGTTCGTCAAGGACCTCGCCAGCGGCGCGGTGCAGGCCCTGCCCTTCGACGACTGCGATGGCAGCCTGACCTGGGCCAACGATAACCGTACGCTGTTCTTCGGCGAACTGGACGACACCCACCGCCCGCACAAGCTCTATCGCCACCGCCTGGGCGAGGCCGGCGCCGAGCTGGTATTCGAGGAAGGCGACGGGCGCTTCTTCCTGCACTGCTACCGCTCCAGCTCGGAACGCCAGCTGATCCTCCTGCTCAACAGCAAGACCACCAGCGAGGCCTGGGTGCTCGACGCCGACCAGCCGCAGGGAACGTTCCGCTGCCTGGCGCCGCGCGAGGAAGGCCATGAGTACTACCCCGACCACGGTCGCCTCGACGGCCGGGGCCTGTGGCTGATCCGCAGCAACCAGGCGGGGATCAACTTCGCCCTCTACCAGGCCGAGGAGTCGCGGCCGACTCGCGAGCACTGGCAACTGCGCGTGGCCCACGACCCGCAGCGGACCCTGGAAGATGTCAGCCTGAACGCCGAGGCGGTGATCCTCGGCCTGCGCGACGGCGGCCTGCCGGTGATCGAGGTGCAACCGCAGGGCCTGCCGGCCTACCGCGTGCAGTTGCCGGACGCCGCCTACAGCCTCTACGTGCAGGACAGCCTGGAATTCGACAGCCCCTGCGTGCGACTGCGCTACGAGGCCCTGAACCGTCCGGCGCAGGTACGCCAGCTGAACCTCGCCGATGGCACGCAGACCGTCCTCAAGCAGACCCCGGTGGAAGGCCCCTTCGACGCCGACGCCTACGCCAGTCGGCGCATCTGGGCCAGCAGCGGCGACGGCACGCAGGTGCCGGTCAGCCTGGTGGCGCGCAAGGAAGTCCTCGACGGCATCGCCGCCGGGCGCCCCGCGCCGCTCTATCTCTATGGCTACGGCGCCTACGGGCATAGCCTCGATCCCTGGTTCTCCCACGCCCGCCTGAGCCTGCTCGAACGCGGCTTCGTCTTCGCCATCGCCCATGTCCGTGGCGGCGGCGAACTGGGCGAAGCCTGGTACCGGGCCGGCAAGCTGGAACACAAGCAGAACAGCTTCGACGACTTCATCGCCTGCGCCGAGCACCTGCTCGCCGAGGGCTACTGCCGTCCCGAGGGACTCGCCATCAGCGGCGGCAGCGCCGGCGGGCTGTTGATCGGCGCGGTGCTCAACCAGCGCCCGCAACTATTCGGCGCGGCGATCGCCGAGGTGCCGTTCGTCGACGTGCTGAACAGCATGCTCAATCCGGACCTGCCGCTGACCGTCACCGAATACGATGAGTGGGGCAACCCGCAGGAGCCCGAGGTGCATGCGCGGATCGCCGCCTACGCGCCCTACGAGAACGTCAGGGCCCAGGACTACCCGCACCTGCTGGTGGTCGCCGGCTACAACGACAGCCGCGTGCAGTACTGGGAAGCCGCCAAGTGGGTGGCGAAACTGCGGGCGACCAGGACCGACGCCAACCTGCTGCTGCTCAAGACCGACCTCGGCGCCGGCCACGGCGGCATGAGCGGCCGCTACCAGGGGCTGAAGGACGTGGCGCTGGAATACGCCTTCCTGCTCAAGGTCCTCGGCCTGGTATGACGACCGCGGGGGCCGGCGACGCCGGCCTTCCGCCACGAAAAAGGGAACCTTCGTGAAACGACGCTTCTGGCCCGCCATGGGCCTGCTCGCCGCGATCATGCTGGCCGTCTACCTGGCGAATCCGTTCGGCACCGCCAGTCTCGACCCGCGCGCGCGGCTCCTCGGCGTGGCGCTGTACAAGATCCCTTCGCGCTCGATGGAACCGACCTTGCAACAGGGCGACTTCATCCTCGCCAACGCCGCGCGCTACGCCTTCGCCGACCCGCAGGTCGGCGACCTGGTGGTGTTCCGCTTCCCGCCGCAGCGCAGCATCGCCTATGTGAAGCGCATCGCCGGGATACCCGGCGATCGCGTGCGAATCGATGGCGGCCGGCTCTACGTCAATGACCACCAGGTGACCGAGCCCTACCTGGCGCAGCAGGCGCTGCGCCAGCCGGACTCCCTGCGCATGGCCGAGCGGACCGTCCCCGCCGGCCACTACTTCATGCTCGGCGACAACCGCGACAACTCCAACGACAGCCGCTACTGGGGCTACGTACCGCGCGCCGACCTGGTCGGCCGGGTGTTCGTCGTCTGGTATGCCGAGGACACCCGGCGCATCGGTTCGGTGCGCTGACGCCCCTCAGAAGAACTGGGTGACGCTGATCTTGGCGTTGCGTCCCTGGCTGTAGACCAGGTCGCCGCCCAGCGGCTGGCGATAGGAGCGGTTGAACAGGTTGTCCACGGTGAAGTCGATGCGGGTGTCCTTCAGGCCCAGCTTGGCCGGGACCCACTCGGCGAACAGCCGATGGGTGTCGTAGCTGTCGTTGGCCGCGTGATCCCAGTAGATATCGCCGGAACCGGTACCCATCCCGCCGCTGTAGCGATCGCTGGGCAGGCGGTCGGTCTTGCGCACGAACTCGCCCTGCCAGCCGAGCTTGGCATCCCATTCCGGAACCTTCAGGCCGAGCATGGCCACCCACTTCGGCGGCGGGATGTCGCGCGCCCACACGTTCGGTCCCCAGGGATTGCTGTAGGCACCATCGTGCTTGCCGGTCATCCACGAGTAGGACAGGCTGCCGAACAGCCGCTGGCTGTCGTAGAAGCTCTCGATCTCGAAGCCCTTGATGGTCAGGCCCGGCAGGTTGCGGTAGTTGCTCAGCGGCAGCATGTCGCCGCAGCTACCGCCGATACTGCCGTTGTCGATCGACTGCTGGCTGCAGCCGACGCTGCGGGTGCGGAATATCTCGTCCTTGATGCGGTTCTGGAACAACGTGGTGCGGATCTGCAGGCTGTCGCCGGCGACCAGCAGGTCCGGCAGGTTGATCACGCTGCCGCCACGGATCGCATGGATGCGCTCGGCGTCCAGGTCGCGGCTGCTGCCACCGATGGTCGAGCTGTTCTGCACTTCGTACTGCTCGTCGATCACCGGCGCTCGCCAGGTCTCGGTGTAGTCGGCGAAGAACGCCAGGTTCGGCGTCGCGGTCCAGAACACCGACAGCCGCGGCGACCAGCCGGAGTAGGTCTGGGCGCGATAGTCATGGCCGAGCTTGGGATTGTCGTAGATCGGCGCCAGGTTGGCCTGGCCGTCGTTGCGCACGCTGTCGAAGCGCATCGATGGAGTGACGGTCAGGCTGCCGTAGGTGATCGCGTCCTGGATGTAGAAGCTCTGCGTGTCCTGCTTGCCGGCCGGCATGAATGCCGGTTGCAGCCAGCCGTAGTTGTAGCGCGGGGTCTCATAGGTCTTGCCCGGCATGTGCATGAGGATGTCGCGCTTGTGCTTGTGCAGCGCCGCGCCCAGGGTCAGCTCGTGCTGTAGCGCTCCGGTATCGAAACGGCTGGTGTTGCGCAGTTCCAGGACCTTGTCCTGGTACTCGGTACGCATCCGCTTGCCGCCGGTGGCGAGCTGGTAGAAGGCGGTGTCCTCGCGACGGTCGAGCTGCTCGGTGCGGGCGTCGGAATAGCTCAGTTGCAGGTCGATCCAGGGATTGTCCAGCGGATGGTAGTTGTACTTGCCGGTCCAAGTGGTGTCGGTGGTATCGCGGTGGGCCAGCAGGCGGGTCAGGCCCAGCTCGTAGCCGTAGCGGTCGATGGTCCACTGGCTCGGCGGGGTCGGGTAGCTGCTGGCGGAGAACGGCGTCCAGCGCGAGCTTTTCGAGCGCAGGTAGGTGAAACCCAGGTCGTGCTCCTCGGTGGGGTGCAGGTTGAGCTTGAACAGGCCGGTCTTCTCGTCCTGGGCGCTGTTGGGCAGGCGCTTGGGGTTGATCGGATAGTCGGTGGGCGACAGCGGCAGGTTGTCGGCCAGCTTCATGTCGCGGCCGTCGCGGCCGTTGAGGTAGAGCAGGGCATCGACGCGGCGGTCTTCGCTGCGGCCGAACACGGCGCCGGAGTAGATCTTCTGCTGGTCGTTGGAGTGATAGCCGTACTTGAGCATGGCGCCGAGGTCGCGGCCTTCGCGCAGCAGGTCCGGCGCGTCCTTGGTCTCCATGTGCACGGTGCCGCCGAAGCCGCCATTGCCGGTGAACACCGAGTGCGGCCCCTTCTCCACCTCGATGCGCTTGATCATTTCCGGTTCGATGAACACGGTGCCTTGCTGGTAGCGCTCGAAGCCGCTCTTCTGCGCGCCGTCCAGGGTATAGGGCACGTCCTCGGCGTCGCCCAGGCCCCAGATGTTGGTGGTCTGTCCGCCCGGCTTGGGCGAGCCGCCCATGGTCACCCCGGGCAGGGTCTGCAGCAGGCTGGGGATGTTGTCCGCCTGCTGGCGTTCGATATCCCGCCGGGTCAGGGTCGAGCGGCCGACGTTGCTGGCGTCCACTTCGCGACCGTTGCCGACGATGGTCTGCGCGTCCAGTTGCAACGCGTTGTCGCTGTAGGCGTCGACCTGGCGCCGGCGCACCACGTAGCCGCCGCCCGCCTCCACCAGCTCCAGCTCGGAACCGACCAGCAACCGCTCCAGCGCCTCGCGCACCCCGTAGCTGCCGCTCAGCGCCGGAGCGCGCAGGCCCCGCAGGAGCGACTCGTCGAACAGCACCTGGACCTGCGCCTGCTGCGCCAGGCGCGACAGCGAGGCGGCCAGCGGCTGCGCCGGCAGGTCGAAGCGTCGTTCGGCAGCGCTGGCGCCGGCGGCCCACAACGCGGCGCCGAGCACGGCGGCGGAACACAGCGGGCGCCAGGCGGCGCGGGTGAAAGGCAAGGTCATGCTGGAACTCTCCCCAAGTGACTGCTGGATGTCGCCGGCAGCGGCGACGGACAGCAGAGAAGACGCAGCAGGGAGAAAAACCCACATATGCGAATGAAAAATATTTTCATTAACGCTGAAGACGCGCCTCAGCGCGCCAGGATCAGCACCTCGCCGCCAGCCTGCGGCTGTACCCGCACCGGCAATAGCGCCGGCAGAGCGAGGAGAAAATCGTCGGGGCGGGCGATCCGCACCGTGCCGGAGACCCGCTTGCCGGCAAGCCGGGGATCTCCCAGGCGGATCGGCGCGGCACGATAGCGCGACAGTTCCTCCACCAGTTCGCCCAGCGGCTTGTCGCGGAACACCAGTTGCCCATCGCGCCAACTGGCGACCTGCTCCGGCGCCACATGGCCGAGTTCCAGGCGCTGGTCGGCGAGGTCCAGGCGCGCGCTGTCGCCAGCCAGCAGCACATGTTCGGCATCCTTCTCCAGGGACGGCTGCAACGCCACGCGCCCCTGTTTCACCGCCACGGCGAGGGCCTGCGCGTTGCGCCGGACGCTGAACTGGGTACCGAGTACGGTGACCCGGCTGTCGCCGCTGCCGACCCGGAACGGCCGGGCCGGATCGTGGCTGACCACGAAGAACACCTCGCCTTTCTTCAACAGCACGTCGCGGGTGCGCTCGGCGTAACGCACCTGCACTTGGGTATCGACGTCGAGGAACAGCTTCGAGCCGTCCGCCAGGACCACCTCGCGCTGCTCGCCAGGCGCCGTGCCGTAGGCGAGGTTCGGCCCGAGCGACTGGTCGCGCCAGAACAGGGTGGCGACGAGCAGCGCGCAGAACACGAAGAACGCCGCCGCCAGCGCCCGGGGCAGGCGCCAGGCCGGCACCGGTTCGGGAATATCGTCCAGCGCCGGGCGCGGCAGGCCGTCGAATTCGCGCCAGAGCCGCTCCATGCCCTCGAGCGCTTCGCGATGGCGCGGATCGGCGCATAGCCAATCCTCCAGCTCGGCCCGGCAGGCAGCGCTGAAATGCCCGGAACGACGCCGGCTGAACCAGTAGGCGGCGCGGTGATCGATGTCCTCTTCGGTTTCGTCGGCGAACAGCGGTTCCAGTCGTTCCAGCGGCTTCATCCTTCGCCTCCCTGGCCAAGCCGCCGCTTGCAGTGCAGCAAGGCGCTGGCGATGTGCTTTTCCACCATGCTCAGGGAGATTCCCATGCGCTCGGCCACTTCGACCTGGGACAGGCCGTCGAACTTGTGCAGGACGAACGCTTCGCGCCGCCGCGGCGGCAGCTCGGCCAGCGCGGCCGCCAGGTGGCTGAGGCGCTGCTGCTGTTCGAAACGCTCGCCCGGCCCGGCCGCCTCGCCTTCCAGCGCGGCGGGTTCGTCGTTCGCCGCCGGCCGGTCGAGATCCTGGCCGCGGCTCTGCTGCCGGCGCCAATGGTCGCGCAACAGGTTGCGGGCGATCTGGAAAAGAAATGCGCGCGGCTGCTCGACCGATTGCCGGCCCGGCCATTTCAGCCACTGGGCGAAAGTATCCTGGGCGAGGTCGGCGGCGTCCGCCGAACTGCCCAGGTGCTTGCGCAGGAAGCGCAGCAACTCGCCATGGAACGCCTGATAGGCATGCGAGACGGAACCACGGAAGCGCTCATCCATCCGTGCATCCTCCGGCGGCGCCCCCCGCGCCGTTGACCCGCTGCAACACCTCGCCTCCCCGCTTCCGTCGGATACGGAAGTCCCTTCGCAAATATGCGAATGATAATACATATCATTTCACAAGGTAAGGAAGTGCGACGGACGCGAGCTCAGCCGGCGCGGAAGATCAGGTAGTCCTCCCAGTCGTCCTCGGCCACCTGGGTCTCGCTGAGCATGCGCCCGGACTGGGAAATGCGTTCCTTGTGGACCCGCTCCGGGTCGCCGCAGACCAGGTGGTGCCAGAGCGGCAGGTCCTTGCCTTCGGCAACCAGGCGATAGCCGCAGGTCGGCGGCAACCACTGGAACTCGTCGGCCTGCGCCGGGGTGAGCTGGATGCAGTCGGGGACGAAACGGATGCGCTCGGCGTAGTTGGTGCAGCGGCAGCTTTGCAGGTCGAGCAGCTTGCAGGCGATACGCGTGTAGTAGACGCTGCCGTCGTCCTCGTCCTCGAGCTTCTGCAGGCAGCACAAGCCGCAACCGTCGCACAGCGACTCCCACTCGTCCTGGTCGAGTTGGGCGAGGGTCTTGCGTTTCCAGAAGGGTTCGACTTTGGCGGCCATGGCATCGGGGGCTGGTGAAAAGGCGCGATAGTCTAGTCCCCCGCCCCTTCCAGGCCAAGCACCGGCCGGCACATGGCTACTTCAGGTAGGAACGCAGCGCGGTCACCACCAGTTCCAGGTCTTCGCGACGCTGTTCCGCGCTCGCCTGCTCGGCGCCGAGGTGTTCGCGGATGTGCCCCTCCAGCACTTCGTTCATCAGGCCGTTCACCGCACCGCGGATCGCCGCGATCTGCTGCAGCACCGCCGCGCATTCGCTGCCCTCTTCCAGCGCCTGCTCCAGCGCCCGGGTCTGCCCGGCGATGCGGCGCACCCGCGCCAGGAGCTTCTTCTTCCCATGGATGGTATGGGCCACCGCTCTCTCCTCCAGGTAATATACTGGGGTATAGTATATTTTCGACGTCTCGACAGGACAGTAGCAAATGCCCGGCACCCCGACTACCCAGCCCCTGCGCCATTCCCATCGGTTCGACCAGGGCAACCCGCTGGCCGAGCGCAACACGCGCTGGGCGGTATTGCTCACCGCCTGCATGATGGTCGCGGAAATCGCCGGCGGCTGGCTGTTCAACTCCATGGCCCTGCTCGCCGACGGCTGGCACATGAGTTCCCATGCCCTGGCCCTGGGTCTTGCGATACTCGCCTACGGCGCCGCGCGGCGCTATGCCGACGACCCGCGCTTCAGCTTCGGTACCTGGAAGATCGAGGTGCTCGGCAGCTACACCAGCGCCCTGCTGCTTCTGCTGGTGGCCGGGCTGATGCTCTACCAATCGGTCGAACGCCTGCTCGACCCCAGCCCGATCCACTACCAGCAGGCGATGCTGGTCGCCGCGCTCGGCCTGCTGGTCAACCTCGCCTGTGCCTGGCTGCTGCGCGACGGCCATGTCCACCATGGGCACGGCCACTCGCACCACGACCACGACCACGACCACGACCATCATGCCCACCGGCACGACCTGAATCTGCGCGCCGCCTACCTGCACGTGCTGGCGGATGCCGCCACCTCGCTGCTGGCGATCGTCGCGCTGGCCGGCGGCCTGCTGTGGAACGCGGCCTGGCTGGACCCGCTGATGGGTATCGTCGGCGCGGTACTGGTCAGTGTCTGGGCATGCGGCCTGATCCGGCAGAGCAGCCGGGTATTGCTGGATGCGCAGATGGATGCGCCGGTGGCTGCGGAAATCCGCGCGGCGATCGCCAGCAGCCCGCTGCCGGCGGAACTGCTCGACCTGCACCTATGGCAGGTCGGCCAGGGCAAGTACGCCTGCCTGCTGAGTCTGCTGACCACCGAGGAAGGCAGCGCCGACTATTTCAAGCGCCGCCTGGCCGAGCATGAGGAACTGGTGCACATCACCGTCGAGGTGAATCCGCTGCTCCCGCTCGCTGCCTGAGGGAACGCGGCTCAGTAGCCGCGAGCGAAGTCCACCTCGCCACGCATGGCGGTGCCCGCCCAGAAGCGCGCGAGGTTGTCGCGGAACAGTTCGACCATCGCCCCCGGCAGGGTCGGCGCGGCGGTGTGGCCGGTCAGCAAGAGGCGCGGGGTATGCCAGAACAGGTGGTTGGCCGGCAGCGGCTCTTCGCGGCAGACGTCGATCACCGCGCCGGCCAGCTGGTTGTTCTCCAGCGCCGCCACCAGGTCGGCGTCCACCACCGCGACGCCACGCCCGGCGTTGATGAACAGCGCCGTGGATTTGAGCCGGGCGAACAGCGCACGGTCGTAGATGTCGTGGGTATCGGGGGTGTCGGGCAGCAGGTTGATCAGGTAGTCGGCCGTCTCCACCAGGCGGCCGAGGTCGTCGAGCGAGCCCATGCGGTTGAACGGCACCAGCGAACGCGGATTCTTCGCCACCCCGGTCAGGTCCATGCCGAAGCCGGACAGGGTATGCGCCACCGCCTGGCCGATCTCCCCGGTACCCACGATCACCGCCTGCCGGCCACGCAACCCGCCAGGCGTGCGGCTATCCCATTGCGAACCGACCTGGCTGGCCAGGCGACCGAGGAACTGGCGCTCGTGGGCGAGCATGTAGGTCAGCAGGTATTCGCTCATCACCTGGCCGAAGATGCCTACCGCGCGTGTCAGGCTGTAGTCCTTCGGCAGGTCGGCGGCCAGCAGCGGCGTGATGCCCGCCCAGGTCGACTGCACCCAGACCGGATGCACGCCCTGGCGCAGCATCTGCGCCACCAGGTCGGGCTGGCCGAGCCATATCGAGCACTCGCTGGCGGCGTCGATGAGTTGCAGGGGGTCGTCCCCCGCCACCACCTTCAGGCTGGGGTCGGCCGCCATCAGCAGCGCGGCATAGAGAGCGTGGTCACGTTCGAGAATCAGCAAGCGCATGGGTCACACTGCCAAGCCGGACAAGGGCTGGCGATCAGGCCGGAGAATATTGTTCTTTCATGCATCACGGCTCCTGGAGGGAAGCCCTCGAGAGCAGCAGGATTGGCGCTGGTAGACCACGGTCGCTGCCAGGGGTTCCGCTATCGTGCGACATCTTGCGGACATCATGCACCGAAGGCGCAGCCTTGCACAGAGCGGGTTTCACGTCGTTAAAGTGGCGCCGGGAAGCCGGCGCCAGCGGGGTACGGCTCGCGTCAGAGCGGGTCGTTCATGCGCAGCAACTCTTCCGGGAGATGCTCGATGTACTCTTCTTCGCCCGGCGGCATCTGCAGGTGGAAGCCCTGCTTCTCGATGTTCTCCAGGACCTTGGCGACATCCTCGCGGGCCAGTTGGCGCTCGGGGGTGAGCAGCAGGTCGAAGACATGTTGCGGCGCGCCGAACGGCACCAGCAGGGCCTCGGGCACGCGGCTCAACGCCTCGCGCTTGTCGACGTAGAGGTACATCTCGTTCTTGCGCGGGCTCTTGTAGACGGAACAGATTCGTTTCATGCGCTCTCCAGGGCGTCCAGCAGGGCCTGGCCCATGCGTTCGCGGCGCCAGCCGCGGAGGGAATCGGGCAGTTCGTAGGGACCTTCGGGATAGCCGCTCTTGAGCAGTGCCTCGAGGATCTTCTTGCGCAGCATCAGCTCGGGCGCCATGCCCAGGGTCTCCGCTTCGCGCTGGCCGATGGCGCGCAGGCTCTTGAGCAGCGGGGTGACCTCCGGCGGCAGCGGCTCGGGCAGCGCCTCGGGCCATTCGCTCTGCGGCAGGCGCGCAGCCTGGGCGATCAGTTCGATGAGGAAGTCGCCGTCCTGGCGCACGGTGCGCGGATGCATGTCCTCGATCGCCGCCAGGTCGGTCTTGTTCTTCGGCAGCAGGCGCGCCAGCGGCCACAGGGTGCGTTCGCGCAGCACGTGGTTGCGCGGCCGGTTGCGCAGGCGTGCCTGCTCCTCGCGCCAGGCGCAGAGTTCGCGGAGCACCGCCAGTTGCTGCGGACGCAGCCGCCAACCCAGCTTGACCTCGCGGTAGGCCTCGCGCGGATCGCTCTCGCGGCAGAGGTTGGCGACCAGTTCGGCGCCGTCCTCCAGCAGCCAGGCGCGTTTCTCCTCGCTCAGCCGCGCATCCAGGGCCAGGTAGACCTGGGCGAGGTGCTGGACGTCGTCGGCGGCGTAGCGCATCTGCATCTCGGTGAGCGGCCGTTGCAACCAGTCGGAACGGGTCTCGTCCTTGGGCAGGTCGATGTCCAGCACCTCCTTCACCAGCTTCGAATAGCCCATCGAATGGGCCATACCGAGATAGGCGGCGGCCAACTGCGTATCGAACAGCGGCACCGGCAGGCTGCCGGTGAGGCGCAGGAACACCTCGAGGTCTTCGCTACAGGCGTGCAGCACCTTCACCACCCGCTCGTCTTCGAGCAGTTCGGCGAAGGGACTCCAGTCCTGGATCAGCAGCGGATCGATCAGCCACTCCTGCCGGCCATCGCCCACCTGCACCAGACCGGCCGCGGGATAGAAGGTATCGACGCGCATGAACTCGGTATCGAGCGCGAGGTACGGCTGTGTGCGCCATTCCCGGCATTGCTGCGCCAGGCTGGCATCATCGCGGATCCACTGGATTTCGGGCGCGGTCACGAACATCTCCTTGGTCAAGTGCGGCGCATTATATAGAGCCTCGCGCCCTGCGAGCATTCCGCTCGGCACCGCGCTTGCCGATGAACGTAGCGAATGTCCATACTCCGCCCCTTGTCCGACAATCCGAACAAGGGAACTGCATGAAGAAGCTCAGCGGAATAATCGTCCTCCTGCTGGCTGGCGCGGCTCTTTACCTGGCCCTGAAGACCAGCCCGATCGACCCGCTCGCCTGGGATGCCCCGGCCGCTCCGCAGATGACCGGGGTCCTCGAACCCAACGACACCCTGATGAAGGCCGAGCTGCTTGGCCAGGGCCAACTGCACGGCCCCGAGGACACCGCCGTGGACAGCCAGGGCCGCGTCTATGCCGGTCTCGCCGACGGCCGCGTGGTACGCCTGGACGCCAGCGGCAAGGTCGAGACCTTCGTCGACACCGGCGGCCGCCCGCTGGGCATGGACTTCGATGCCGCCGGCAACCTGATCCTCGCCGACGCCTGGAAAGGCCTGCTTCGCATCGATCCGCAGGGCAAGGTGGAAACCCTCGCCACCGAGGCCGACGGCGTCCCCTTCGCCTTCACCGACGACCTCGACATCGCCAGCGACGGCCGCATCTACTTCAGCGACGCTTCCAGCAAGTTCCACCAGCCCGACTACATCCTCGACCTGCTCGAGGCCCGACCGCACGGCCGCCTGCTGCGCTACGACCCGTCCACCGGCAAGACCGAGGTGCTGCTCAAGGACCTGTACTTCGCCAATGGCGTGGCACTCTCGGCAAACGAGGACTTCGTACTGGTCAACGAGACCTACCGCTATCGCATCACCCGCTACTGGCTGAAAGGCGAGAAGGCTGGCCAGCACGAGGTGTTCATCGACAACCTGCCGGGCTTGCCGGACAACCTCCAGGGCGACCGCAAGGGTACCTTCTGGGTGGCCCTGCCGACCCCGCGCAAGGCCAACGCCGACTTCCTCCACCGGCATCCCTGGCTGAAGGCGCAGCTGGCCAAGCTGCCGCGCATGTTCCTGCCCAAGCCGACCGCCTACGGGCTGGTCATCGCCATCGACGAACAGGGCAAGATCGTCCGCAGCCTGCACGACACCAGCGGCCACCACCTGCGCATGATCACCTCGGCGAAGCCGGTGGGCGACCAGCTCTACTTCGGCAGCCTGGAAAACGACCGGATCGGCCGCCTGGCGATCCCCTGAGAGAAACGAGACGAAAAAAGCCCGGCGCAAGCGTCGGGCCAAGCCAATCGGACAAGCGTCCCGAGGGATAGAACACAGGAGCGGGTATCTCGGAACGAGCCGATTCTGCATGTCTGGACAAATCCCCCGCTGCCGGGCGAGGCTGATGACCGAGTAAGAATCTTCCCCGCCTGGAGCCGGCCCTTTCCTTTCGCCATTTCTCCGCCTCGCCGCGCGACGCCGGGATGACGCGACGCGGTCCAAGGGGCATGATCCACCCATCCGCCACCGGCTTTGCTTCCCGACCCAAGGAGTCCGCGATGTCGTCCGCCCAACTGCTGACCGCGCAACAACTGGCCGCCCGCCTCAGCGAACCCGACCTGCTGGTCCTCGACTGCCGTTTCGCCCTCGAAGACCCGTCCTACGGTGCCCGCGTCTATCAGGAGAACCACATTCCCGGCGCGCATTTCGCCGACCTCGAACGGGATCTTTCCGCTCCCGTGCGCAAGGGCGTGACCGGTCGCCATCCGCTGCCGGATCCCGCCGAGCTAGCGCTCAAGCTACAAGCCTGGGGCCTGCGCCAGGATAGCCAGGTGGTGCTCTACGACGACGGCCCCGGCGCATTCGCCGCCCGCGCCTGGTGGCTGTTGCATTGGCTGGGCAAGCGCGACGGGGTCTACCTCCTCGATGGCGGCCTGGCGGCCTGGAAGGCTGCGGGGCTGGCACTGACCAATGGCGAAAGCAGTCTTCGACCCGGCGATTTCCAGGGCCAGCCCGATGCCTCGCTGCTGATCGACGCCGCCACCCTCCAGGCCCAACTGGGCCAACCCGGACTGGCGCTGCTCGATGCTCGCGCGCAGCCGCGCTTCCGTGGCGAAGTCGAGCCCATAGATCCGGTCGCCGGGCACATTCCCGGTGCCCAGTGCGCCGCCTTCACCGACAACCTTGGCAGCGACGGCCGCTTCCTTCCGCCGGAACAATTGCACCAGCGGTTCTCCGCCCTGCTGCGCGGTCGCCCGGTGGACGAGCTGGTTGCCTACTGCGGCTCCGGCGTCACCGCCTGCCACAACCTGTTCGCCCTGAGCCTCGCCGGCTTCCCGCTTCCGCGCCTCTACGCCGGCTCGTGGAGCGAGTGGATCACCGACCCGCGCCGCCCGGTCGCCACCGGCGACTGACGCCATACGCTCGGACGCGGCTTACGCCGCGTCGGGCAGCTTCCTGAAGTAGTCGAGCAACTCCTTCTGCAACGCCTCGTTGCGGAACAGCCCGAAATGCCCGACCGCTCCCTCGGCCCGTCCCTTGCGACGCAACTCCAGGTGCGCCGCGGCATAGACCTGGTGAAGCTTTTCCGCCGCAGCCCAGGGCACGTAGTCGTCGTCCTCGAACAGGAAGCTGGCGACGGGGATGTCCAGCGCCTCGTAACCCTGCCGCTGCAATCCGAAGCGCGGTGCCAGGAGGTAGTCCGGCTGCCGCACCCAGCGCGCCCAGTCGCGCATGAAATGACTCGGCATATCCAGGCTGCCGAGGCCGAAGAAACGACTGGGAAAGCGTCGGAGCAGTCCGGTCAGTACCGGCACCGCCACGCAGAACAGGCCGAACATCTGCCAGCGCTGCCTGCCTCGCCAGCGCCTCCAGTACGGAAACGAACCGGCGACGAACGCGGCGCCGCTCAATCCGCTGGCCTGACCAGCCAGACCGAGCAACTGCGCGCCGATGCTGTGGCCGACGAAATAGCGCGGTAGCTCCGGCGCGCGCGCTCGGCACCAGGCCAGCGCCGCATCGATGTCCTCGCGTCCCCAGTCGGCCAGGCGATAGCTAGCCACGGCAGGGTCGTCGCCTTCGCTGCCGCGGTAGCTGAACAACAGCACCTCGTAGCCGGAAGCCGCGGCCAGGACGGCGAAGCGCTGGTAGAAGGCGCGCCTGACGCCGAGCGCGCAGGCCACCACGATGCTCCCCTGCGCATCGCCGACGGCCGGGAAGTGGTCGCCGGCCAGGCGCACACCGTCACGGCAGGCGATCTCCACTGCGGTACTCATTCGCGCTCTCCTTTGCCGTGCGGGTTCGAGCAGCCGGGACGGACGCAATGCTCGACGGACCGCCAGGCGTGCTAGCATGAACATACCGACGGCATGTAAGAAGGCAACAGTATGAATGTCAAGAGCAGGCAGCAGGAAAATGCCGAGGCGACCCGCGAGGCACTGCTGGAAAGCGCCCTCTCCGCCTTCATCGAACATGGCTATGGCGGCGTCTCCATCGACGCCATCGCCCGCGAGGCGCGCGTGACCAAGGGCGCGTTCTACCACCACTTCGGCAGCAAGCAGGAACTGCTCGCCGAATGCTACGAACGCCAGGTACGGACGATCGCCGAGGACCTGGACAAGGTGCCGGCGCATGTCGACAAGTGGGCGGAGGCCGCCGCGCTGGCCGAGGCCTTCATCGACAGCGTGATGGCGCGCGGCAAGCGGCAACTGTCGCTGCAGGAGGTGATCACGGTCGTCGGCTGGGAGCGATGGAAACGCATCGACTCGCGCCACACGCTGCGCTACGTCGGGCGCCTGGTGGACGAACTGGCGGCCAGTGGCGAACTCAAGGACTACCGCCGGGAAACCCTGGTCGGCCAGCTCTACGGCTTCCTTACCCAGGCCGCGATGAGTCTTCGCGATGCACGCAACAAGCGGCAAGCGGCCAATGAAGTGAAAGCCATCATCCGCGACTTCCTCTACAGCCTGCGCAGGGGCTGAGAATGCCGCCCAGCACAAGCGAAGCAAGGACGCGCCGGTTTAATTTCCAGCGGGCATATCAGCCGTTCTCTAAAGCTGGAAACAATTTAAAAACAGTCCTTTACAGCTGACTTGTTTCACTACACTTCAAATCAAGCGGCTAAGTCCGCTATCGGCGGGGCCATCGGAATAGAAGCTGCCAAACTGCCCGGCCCCGCCGATCCACCTTGCGCGAGGCCGTCATGGGTATTTCCGCCAACGATCTTTGCCAGCACGTGATACGCCCGACCCTGGACTACCTGTCCTGCCACAGCCCCGCCGCCGAAGCGCTGCTGCTGGGCGCGGCGGCCTGCCAGTCGGCGCTCGGGAGCGCCCTCGACGACCGCCGTGGCCACGGCCTGTACCGGATCGCCAGCGAACGCCACCAGCAGCTCTGGGACCAGTACCTGGCGCTGGACCCGGAGCGCGCCAGCCGGGTCCGCGGCCTGGCCAGCCAGCATGCCTTCCTTGCCGCGCCGCACCTGGAACTGACGGTGAACCTGCGCTACAGCACGGCCATCGCCTGGTCGCTGGTGGAAGCCGCGCGACTGCCGCTGCCCGACCAGCACGATCACCTCGCCCAGGCTCGCGTGTGGCGCCAGGTATTCCAGCCGCACGGTCGCCTGCACGAGTTCATCGACGCCTGGCAACGCTGCATCGGCAGCCTCAGCCAGGTCGCCTGACGGCGAATGGAAAAATCCCGCGTCCGAAACAGACCAACCGGTCAGAAAATTTTTTACATACAGACACGAACGGTTGCGCTACCTTCGCTTCACTGGCACCGGAGCCAACCGCTCTGTTCCGCACCCTGCGGAACTTCGGAACACTGGCGCCGGTCTGGGAATCTTGGTAGTTTGCGCGCCGTTATACACAGGAGTTGCTCCAACAATGAAAACAATATGGTTTAAAACCTCTCTCGCACTGACCATTAGCGCTGTCTCCACCTACACCCTCGCCAACGGCATCGCCATCAACGAACAGAGCGCCAGCGGCGCCGGCACCGCCTACGCCGGCCGCGCCTCGTCCGCGCTCGATGCCAGCACCATCTACGGCAACCCGGCCGGCCTGTCCAAGCTGAAACGCACCGAAGTCAGCGGCGGTCTGGCCATCGTCAAGGCCAAGGACGACATCAGCCAGGCCCACAGCACCGCCCAGGGCAGCAACAAGGGCGACTCGGTACCGCTGGCCGCCGTACCGTTCGGCTACTTCTCCACGCCGATCAACGAAGATTTCACTTTCGGCCTGGGCATCTACGTGCCCTACGGCATCATCAACGATTACGAAAACGGCTTCATGGGCAGCTCCCACGGCTCCTATAGCAAGGTGCAGGTGATCACCGTGCAGCCGACCATCGCCTGGAAGATCAACGACAAGGTTTCCGTCGGCTTCGGTCCGACCTTCAACCGCATCGACGGCCAGTTGAAGAACACCCTGGCCACCAATGGCCTGCTCGGCAGCAACGGCGATACCAAGATCAACATCAAGGGCGACGACACTGCCATCGGCTACAACGTCGGCGTGATGGTCGACCTGACCGACGACACCACCTGGGGCCTGACCTACCACTCCAAGGTCAAGTACCACCTGGGCGGCAACACCGAAGTGAAGAACGCTCCGGGTGCCCTGGGCCTGAACGGCAAGTACGACGCCAAGCTGGACATCACCCTGCCGGAATCGGTGGATACCTCCATCACCCACAAGTTCGACGACAAGTGGACGGGCTACCTGGGCGCCGTCTGGACCCGCTGGAGCCGCCTGGAGAAGATCGAAGTGCGCAACAGCGGCGTACCGGCGCTCGGCCAGGCCCTGGGCTTCAACACCATCGGCGAAGACCTGAACTGGCGCGACACCTGGTCCTTCTCGGTAGGTACCTCCTACCAGGCCACCCCGGAGTGGGTGCTGCGTACCGGCTTTGCCTACGAGCCCTCGCCGACCACCAACGAGGACCGCAACGTGCGCATCCCGGTGGGCGACCGCAAGGTCTTCACCGTCGGTGCCGGCTGGTCGCCGAACCAGGACCTGACCGTCGACGTGGCCTACGCCTACCTGTGGGAAACCACTGCCGGCGTCAACCAGGAAGGCAGCGCCCTGCAGCCGGCCTACAGCGCCAAGTACGACAACAGCGCGCATGGCCTGACCGCCCAGGTCACCTATCGCTTCTGATCGCACGCGCCAACGAAAAAGCCGGGCATTGCCCGGCTTTTTCATGCCTGCTCCTCAGGGCTGGCTGGCGATGGCCTTCTCGATGGCAGCCTGGAGCTGCGGATCGTCCGGGGTGGTCTTGCTGGAGAACTGCGCGACCACCCTGCCCTGGCGATCCACCACGTACTTGTAGAAATTCCAGCGCGGCGCCTGGCCGCTCTGCTCGGCCAACTGGCGGAACAGCGGGATCGCCTCGTCGCCGCGCACGTGCTGCGGCTGGGTCATGGCGAAGGTCACGCCGTAGTTGCCATAGCAGATCTTCGCGGTCTCGGCGGTATCCGCGGCTTCCTGCTTGAAGTCGTCGGAGGGTACCCCGAGCACTTCCAGGCCCTGCCCCTTGTAGCGCTGGTAGAGCGCCTCGAGCCCCTTGAACTGCGGGGTGAAGCCACAGTGGCTGGCAGTGTTGACCACCACCAGCGGCTTGCCGGCGTAACGCTGGCAAAGATCGATGCTTTCCTTGGAACGCAGCTTGGTCAACTGGCCCTGCAACAGTTCCGGGCAATCGGCGGCCCAGCCGCTCAGCGGCAGCCCGGCGAGCGCCAGGGCGGACAACAGCACGCGAGGTTTCATGGAATGGCTCCTTGGCGACGAATGTCCCAGCTTACCCTTCCCCGCGCCTATCGCCACCTATCAGCATGCGCCCATGCCCAGTTCCAGCAGCGCCAGTCCGCCACGCTGCCAGCCCCACCAGGCGAGTCCCAGCAGCGCCCCGGCGGCGAGCAGCCAGGCCAGCTTCACGCCGCGCCTCCGGCCACCTGCAGGCGCGCCACCGGACGCTCGCGCACCGGCCAGTTGAGCAGCGCCGCGAGCAGGCTTAGAAGGATCGACAACTGCCAGACCAGGTCGTAGCTGCCGGTGCGGTCGTAGACCACCCCGCCCAACCAGCCGCCGAGGAAGGCGCCCAACTGGTGGAAGAGGAACACGATGCCGCCGAGCATCGACAGGTTGCGCACGCCGAACAGGGTCGCCACGGTGCCGTTGGTCAGGGGCACCGTGGACAGCCACAGCAGCCCCATGGCCACGCCGAAGGCGTAGGCGCTGTAGACGCTCAGCGGCAGCCAGAGGAACAGCACGATCACTACCCCGCGCACCAGGTACAGCGCGGTCAGCAGGCGCGGCTTCGACCAGCGCCCGCCGAGCCAGCCGGCGATGTAGGTGCCGAACACGTTGAACAGCCCGACCAGCGCCAGCACCGTGGTGCCGACCTGCGCCGGCAGGTGCTGGTCGACCAGGTAGGCCGGCAGGTGTACGCCGATGAACACCACCTGGAAGCCGCAGACGAAGAAGCCCAGCGCCAGCAGCCAGAACCCGGAATGCGCGCAGGCCTCGCGCAGCGCTTCGCCGAGGCTCTGTTCGTGGCCCTGCGGCGGCAACGGGCGATCCTTCATCAGCCCGGCCAGCGGCACGATCAGCGCCACCAGCAGGCCCAGGGCGAGCAGGGCCGAGGACCAGCCCAGCCAGCCGATCAGGCCGAGGGTACCGGGCAGCATGGCGAACTGGCCGAAGGAGCCGGCCGCGCTGGAGATACCCATCGCCATGCTGCGCTGCTCCGCCGGCACTGCGCGGCCGACGGCGCCGAGGATCACCGAGAACGAGGTGCCGGAAAGGCCCAGGCCGATCAGCAGGCCGGCGCTCAGCGACAGCCCACTGGCCGACTGCGAGAGTCCCATCAGGACCAGGCCGAGGGCGTACAGCAGGCCCCCCACCAGCACCGCCCGCGCCGCGCCGTAGCGGTCGGCGAGCGCCCCGGTGAACGGCTGGGCCAGGCCCCAGACCAGGTTCTGCAAGGCGATGGCGAAGGCGAAGACTTCGCGGCCCCAGCCGAAGTCGGCGCTCATCGGCGCGAGGAACAGGCCGAAGCCATGTCGCACGCCGAGGGACAGGGCGAGGATCAGGGCTCCGGACAGCAGGATCCAGAAGGCGGCACGCGGCATGGGTCGCTCCATCTACGGGTATATACCCGCTTTATCGTGAACGAAGCGCCTCGGCGAGAGGCTTCGTCGGTTGTCAGTCCAGTCGCTCCAGTTCCACCAGCAACGCCGCCAAGGCGCCGCTGCGCTCCTCGCCAAGGCGCCCGGCGAGACGCCGCTGCGCGTCTTCCCAGGCCGGCGTTCCGCGCTCCAGGGCATCCAGCCCGGCAGGCGTCAGCTCGACCAGGCGGTTGCGCTGGTCCTCGCCACCGGTCAGGCGCAGCAGGCCGTCGCCTTCCAGCACCCGCAGGTTGCGACCGAGGGTGCTGCGGTCGAGTCCCATGGCTTCGGCGAGTTCGGAAATGCTCGGCCGGTCCAGGCGCTGCAGGTGCCGCAGCAGGGAAAACTGCGCCACCTTGAGGCCGGTATCGGCCAGCGCCTCGTCGTAGAAGCGGGAAACGCTGCGGGCGGCGCGACGCAGTTTGGTACAGAGGCATTGGGTCGGTAGCATGGGTGCGTGTATATACCCGTACCTCTCGACGGTCAAGCGGATTGTCCGAACTGCCAACGCCACCTGTTGCCCCTGCCAAGGCCGGACGCCGGGCGCTGGCCTATAACTCGCGCTGTCAGCGGCGACCGGGAGCACCCGGCGCCCTCCATCCATCGCCGAGGTAGCCATGCCCGTTTACAAAGCCCCGCTGCGCGACACGCGCTTCCTGCTCAACGAAGTCTTCGATTTCCCCGAGCATTACCGCAACCTGGTCAACGGCGCCGAAGCCACGCCGGACATGGTCGATGCGATCCTCGGCGAATGCGCGAAGCTCTGCGAGGAAGTGATCGCCCCGCTCTACCACAGCGGCGACGAGGAAGGCTGCCACCTGGAGAACGGCGAAGTACGGACGCCGAAGGGCTACAAGGAAGCCTACGAGGCCTACGTCGCCGGCGGCTGGCAGGGCCTCTCGCACCCGGTGGAGTACGGTGGCCAGGGCCTGCCGATGAGCCTCGGCGCGCTCAAGCAGGAGATGATGGGCACCGCCAACTGGCCGTTCTCCATGTATCCCGGCCTCTCCCTCGGCGCGATGAACACCCTGATGCAGCACGGCACCGAGGAACAGAAGCAGACCTACCTGGTTCCGCTCACCGAGGGCCGCTGGGGCGGCACCATGTGCCTCACCGAGCCGCAGTGCGGCACCGATCTCGGCCAGGTGAAGACCCGCGCCGAGGCCAACCCCGACGGTAGCTACGCCATCAGCGGGACGAAGATATTCATCTCTTCCGGCGAACACGACCTCACCGAGAACATCGTCCACATCGTCCTCGCCCGCCTGCCGGACGCACCGAAGGGCACCCGCGGCATTTCCCTGTTCATCGTGCCCAAGTTCCTTCCCGGCGAAGGCGGCGCGCTCGGCCCGCGCAACGGCGTGAGTTGCGGCGCGCTGGAGAAGAAGATGGGGATCAAGGCCTCGGCCACCTGCGTGATGAACTTCGACGGCGCCACCGGCTTCCTCATCGGGCCGCCGAACAAGGGCCTGGAATGCATGTTCACCTTCATGAACAGCGCCCGCATCGGCACCGCCATCCAGGGCGTGGCCACCGCCGAGCTGGCCTACCAGGGCGCCCTCGCCTACGCCCGCGAACGCCGCTCCATGCGCGCGCTCTCCGGGACCAAGGAACCCGACCAGGTCGCCGACAGCCTGATGCACCACGGCGACGTGCGGCGCATGCTGCTGACCCAGAAGGCCATCGCCGAAGGCGGCCGGGCGCTGGTCTACCTGGCCACCCAGTACGCCGACCGGATGATCCAGGGCATCCTCAGCAACGACGACGCCGAGTACGAACGCTGGGACGACAAGCTCGGCTTCCTCACGCCGATCCTCAAGGGCTGCCTGACCGAACTCGGCCTGGAAAGCGCCAACCTCGGCATGCAGGTGTTCGGCGGCCACGGCTATATCCGCGAACACGGCATGGAGCAGATCGTCCGCGACGCGCGGATCGCCACCCTCTACGAAGGCACCACCGGCATCCAGGCCCTCGACCTGCTCGGCCGCAAGGTCCTGCTGATGACCCAGGGCAAGGCCGTGCGCGACTTCACCAGGGGCGTGGCCCGGTTCGCCGTCGACCTGCTGAAGAACGAGCCGCGCATGCGCGGCCGCGCCCTGGTGCTGCTCAAGCTCTGCGCCCAATGGAACCTGCTGACCCTGCGCATTGCCCTCACCGCGCGCAAGCAACGCGATCTGGTGAGCACCGCCAGCCACGACTATCTGATGTTCTCCGGCTACGCCACGCTGGCCTATTCCTGGGCCCTCCAGGAAGCCGCTGCGCGCCGGCGACTGCGCCAGGGCGGCAGCGAGTCGGCGGACTTCTACAAGGCCAAGATCGCCACCAGCGAGTTCTACTTCGCCCGCCTGCTTCCGCGCGCCAAGGGCCACGCGGCGGCGATGGCGAAGCCGACCGGTTCGATCATGGACCTGAAGAGCGAGCACTTCGCCTTCGACTGAGGCGACCACCCGCAGCGCGCCAGCGGAGCCTCAGTCTCCGCTGGCGCCAGC
>NZ_KV828511.1:237586-272308 GCF_001836405.1 Pseudomonas sp. HMSC057H01
AGCGGAGCCTCAGTCTCCGCTGGCGCCAGCCGCCGTCAGCAACAACGCACGAACGTCGTCGAGCATCGAGTCCCACTCGTCCTGGCCAATGTCCATCAGGCGGAAGTAGCGCAACATGAAGGCGCCCTCCACCGCCAGGAACGCCAGGCGCGCACGGCGCCCCTCGGGTGCGGACAGGTCCAGGCCTTCCAACCGGCTGCGATACCACTGGTTGCTGCCCTCCAGGTGCTCGGGCGTCTGGATCAGCGCCGCCATCAGCGCCGCCGCCTTGCTGCTGGACAACTCGTCCGAACGCTGGGTCGCCTCGGCATGCGCGCGAACCCGCGTCAGCGGCGTCGGCTGCTTCCCCGCCACCGCTTCGAACAGGCTGTCGTAGGCCTTGCCCCAGCGCTCGAAGATCGCGTCGATCAGCGCGTCCTTGGTACCGAAGCAGTACTGCACGCCGCCCTTGGTGATGCCCATTTCCTTCGCCACCGCATCGATGGTCAGGCCGGCCGCGCCCTCGCGGGCGATCACCGCCTCGGCGGCATCGAGCAACTGGTCGCGGTCGATCGTTCGTCGGCGTCCCATGGCTACCTCTTGAGTTTAAATCCATACGTATGTATTTATATTTTCACGCGTCCGCCCGTGGCGCGCAATTCCCGTTATCCACGGCGAGCGAAGAACCGTTCGCCACAGAGGTTATCCCATGTTCCGGCAGAACCGCTGGCTGGTCCTGGCCATCGTCTCCAGCGCCCTGTTCCTCATCATCATCGACATGACCGTGCTCTACACGGCCCTGCCGCGCCTGACCCACGACCTCGGTGCGACGGCCGCGGAGAAGCTCTGGATCGTCAACGCCTATCCGCTGGTGGTCGCCGGCCTGCTGCCCGGCGCCGGCTTGCTCAGCGACCGCCTTGGCCACAAGCGGCTGTTCCTCGCCGGCCTGCCGCTGTTCGGCCTGGCCTCGCTGTGCGCCGCCTTCGCCCCCAGCGCCGCGGCGCTGATCGCCGCCCGCGCCGGGTTGGCGGTGGGCGCGGCACTGATGATGCCGGCGACCCTGTCGATCGTCCGCCATGTCTTCCAGGACGAACGCGAACGCGCCCTGGCCATCGGCATCTGGGCCTCCGTCGCCTCTGCCGGCGCGGCGCTGGGGCCGGTGGTCGGCGGCGTGCTGCTGGAGTTCTTCTGGTGGGGCTCGGTGTTCCTCATCAACGTCCCGGTGGTGGTCGTCGCTTTGTTGCTGGCGCTGCCGGCCATCCCGGCCTGCGGCGGCCAGTCGCGGCGCCCATGGGACGCCCTCGGCTCGCTGCAGGTGATGTTCGGCCTGGTCGGGGTGGTGTATGCGATCAAGGAACTCAGCACACGCGCCCCGGACTTCGGGCTGGCCGTCCTGGCCGCGCTCGGCGGCATGCTCTGCCTGTACCTGTTCGTCCGCCGCCAGCGCCGCGCCCGCGAACCGATGATCGACTTCGCGCTGTTCCGCAACCGGCGCTTCGCCCGCGGCGTCGCGGTGGCCCTGGTGGCGACCATGGCGCTGGTCGGCATGGAACTGGTGTTCAGCCAGCACCTGCAACTGGTGCAGGGCCTGACGCCGCTGAAGGCCGGCCTGTTCGTCCTGCCGATCCCGCTGGCCTCGCTGGTGGTCGGGCCGCTGGCCGGCTGGCTGGTGCCGCGCTGGGGCGAGAACCGGGTGATGTGCGCCTCCCTGCTGCTCGGCAGCGCCGGATTGCTCGGCCTGGCCCTGTCCTACCAGTCCGCCACCGGAGCGCAACTGGCCAGCCTGGTGCTGCTCGGCGTCGGCTTCGGCGGCGCGATGACCGCCGCCTCCACCGCGGTGATGCTCAACGTGGACGAACAGAGTTCCGGAATGGCGGCCGCCATCGAAGACGTGTCCTACGAACTGGGCGGGGTGATCGGCGTGACCCTGCTCGGCAGCCTGATGAGTTTCGTCTACGGGATGTCGCTGAGGCTGCCCTCGGCCGAGCTGCCGGCGCGGGTCCGCGACAGCCTCGACGACGCCCTGTTGGTCGCCGAGGGCCTGGCGCCGGAGGTCGCGTCGCGGCTCGTCGAGCTTGCCCGGCAGGCTTTCGACCAGGCCTTCGTCGCCGTGCTGCTGGCCGCCGCCGCGCTGCTCTTCCTCAGCGCCATGGCGGTCCTGCGCCAGCCGCGTCCGGCTACAGAGCCAGCGCCACCAGCACCGCACACTCGGTAAGTTCGACCAGCGCGCCGGCGGTGTCCCCGGTGGTGCCACCGAGGCGCGCGAGGAAACGGCTGCGCAGCCAGGCGAAGAGCATCAGCGTCACCAGCAACGCCAGCAGGCCGGCCAGGCCGAACGCCAGGGCCAGGCCGAAACTCCCCCCCAGCACCCACGGCAGGCTGCGCGCCGGCAGGTGCTCGGCGATGGCCTGGCCGAGGCCGCCGGGGCGCGCGTAGGGCGTGGTCAGGAACAGCAGCGGCAGGCTGCTGCGCGCCAGCCACGGGGCCAGCGGCAACAACCCGGCCTCTCCCTGGCCGAGCAGCGCCGCCAGGGCGGAGAACTTCAACAACAGGACCAGTACCAGGACCACCACCGCCACCGGGCCGCTGCGCGGGTCCTTCATGATCGCCAGGGTCCGCTCGCGGTCGCCCAGCCCGCCGACCCAGGCGTCCGCCATGTCGGCCAGGCCGTCCAGGTGCAGCGCGCCGCTCAGCGCCACCCACAGGCTCAGCAGCAAGGCTGCCTGCAACAGCGGCGGCGTACCGTCGAGCGACCGCGCCGCGGCGTACAGCACAACGCCGATCAGCACCCCGACCAGTGGATAGCAGAGCACCGCGCGGCCGAACTGTTCCGGCGTCGGCATCGCCGACAGGCGCACCGGCAGGCGGGTGAGGAACTGCAAGGCGACCAGCAGTGAGCGCAAGGCTTCGCGCATGGCTATTCCCCTTCCCGGCATTCGTGCCAGCGATCGTCGCCCTCTCCGGCGCGCAGGCCGAACAGTGCGCCATGACCGACGTCCACCTGCAGCAAGCGCTCGCGCGGCAAGCCACGGGCGCGAGCGAGCAACAGACGGATGACGCCGCCATGGGTCACCAGCAGCACACGACGGCCGGCGTGACGCTGGCGCAGGCGTCGCTGGGCGGCCAGCACCCGCGCCTCGAACTCGGACAGCGGCTCGCCGCCCGGCGGGGTAAAGACGTAGGGATCGGCCCAGAAGCGGCCGAGCGCCTCGCTGTGGCCGTCCATCAGGCTGGCCGCCGAGCGCCCCTCCCAATCGCCGAAATGCAGTTCGCGCAGATCGTTTTCCAGTTCCAGCTCGATCCCCTGGCGCTGCGCCAGTTCCTCGGCGAAGGCGCGGCAACGTTGCAATGGCGAGCTGACCAGCAGGTCCCAGCGTCCGCCTTCCACCGCCGTGCGCATCTGCGCCCAGCCACGCGCGGTCAAGGCGTCGTCGAGGCTGCCACGGAAACCGCCGCCGGACTCGGTTTCGCCATGCCGCAGGAGGTCCAGGCGCAGGCTCATGCCGGGCGGTCCGAGACCGCCGCTTCGGCGAAGGTCGCCATCCCCGCGTGCAGCGCGCAGGCCTGGCGCAGCAGCGGCACCGCCAGCGCCGCGCCGCTGCCCTCGCCCAGGCGCAAGCCGAGGTCGAGCAGCGGTTGCGCCGCCAGGGCTTCGAGCACATGCCGATGGCCCGGCTCGGCACCACTGTGGGCGAACAGCAGCCAGTCGCGGCAGGCCGGGTTCAGGCGCACCGCGCAGAGCGCCGCGACGCTGCAGATGTAGCCGTCGACCAGGGCAACCATGCCTTTCTGCGCGCAGGCCAGGTAGGCGCCGGCCAGCGCGGCGATCTCCAGCCCACCGAGACGGCGGAGGGTTTCGAAGGGGTCGGCGCGATGGGCGCCGTGCAGGGCCAGGGCGCGCTCGATCACCGCGGTCTTGTGCGCCACGCCGCTGGCGTCCAGCCCGGTTCCCGGCCCGACCAGCGCGCTCACCGGCGCATCCAGCAGCGCGCAGGCCATGGCCGCCGCCGCGGTGGTATTGCCGATGCCCATCTCGCCGCCGATGAACAGCTGGCTGCCGGCCTGCTCGGCGCGGCGCACGCTTTCGCGCCCGGCCTCGAGCGCCAGCAGGCACTGTTCGGCGCCCATCGCCGGGGCCTCGACGAAGTTCGCGGTACCCGCCGCCAGGCGCAGGTGGCGCACGCCGGGCAAGGCTTCCAGGGGGACGGCGGTGCCCAGGTCGACCACCTCCAGGCCGGCGCCGAGTTCGCGCGCCAGCACGCTGATCGCCGCGCCGCCGCGGACGAAGTTGCGCAGCATCTCGCCGGTGACCGCCTGCGGATAGGCCGAGACGCCCTCGGCGACTACCCCGTGGTCGCCGGCGAAGACCGTCACCCAGAGCCTCTCCAGGCTCGGTCGTTCGCGCCCCTGCAACGCCGCCAGGTCGATCGCCACCTGCTCCAGGCGGCCCAGCGAGCCGCGCGGCTTGGTCAACCGGTCCTGGCGTTCGGCCGCGCGCCGGCGCATCTGCGGGTCCGCCTCGCGGCAGGTGTCGCGCCACCATTGCAGACTCATAGCGGTTCTCCTTTCAACGGCATGGGCAGGCCGGCGACGGTGAAGGTCACCCGTTCGCAGCGTTCGGCGAGGGCCTGGTGCAGCCAGCCGGCCTCGTCGACGTAGCGCCGGCTGAGTTCGCCCAGCGGCACCACGCCGAGCCCGGTTTCGTTGCTGACCAGGATGATCCGCCCCGGCAGCTCGCCGAGACATTCCAGCAGCGCCTCGCGCTCGCCGTCGAGACGCTGGGGATCGTCGCAGAGCAGCAGGTTGGTCAGCCACAGGGTCAGGCAGTCGACCAGCAGGCAGCGTCCGGCCTCGGCCTCGCTGCGCAGCGTCGCCGCCAGCGCCAGGGGCTCTTCCAGGGTTCGCCAGTGGGCCGGGCGGCGCGCGCGGTGCTCGGCGATGCGCCGGCCCATTTCGCCGTCGCCGGCCTGGGCGGTGGCGATGTAGCTCACCGCCAGCCCGCTCTCGGCGGCCAGGCGCTCGGCCAGGCGGCTCTTGCCGGAACGGGCGCCGCCAAGGATCAGGTCACGCATGGGGTTCTCCGCAGAGGGCGAGCAATCGCCCGGTATCCAGGTTGCGCTCGACCAGGTCGGCGAGCCGCTCGATGTCGCGTTCGCGCAAGGCCTGGTAGTCCACCGCCTGGACCTCGCGCAGGCCGGCCCAGCGCAGCAGCGCCGAACAGGCCGCGGTGGATTCGAACAGGCCGTGCAGGTAGGTGCCCATGACGTTCCCGTCGACGCTGCGGGCACCATCCGCGCGGCCATCGTCGAGCACCACCGCCGGCCGCGCCAGGGCCTCGCCACGAGTGACCCCTGCATGGATCTCGTAGCCCGACAGCGGCGCGTCCTCCAGGCTCAGGCGGCCCTGTACGTTGCGCAATTGCTTGTCCGCCTCCAGGGTCGTTTCCAACGCCAGCAGGCCGAGGCCAGCGCTGCTGCCGGCCGCGCCTTCCAGGCCGAGCGGATCGTGCAGGCGCTCGCCGAGCATCTGCAGGCCGCCGCAGATCCCCAGCAGGCGACCGCCGTAGCGCAGGTGACGGAGGATCGCCTCGTCCCAGCCACGCTCGCGCAGCGCCGCGAGGTCGGCGCGCACGCTCTTCGAGCCGGGCAGGACGATCAGGTCCGCCGACGGCAGCGCCTGGCCGGGGCCGACGAAGCTCAACTCGACCTGGGGGTGCAGGCGCAGCGGATCGAAATCGGTGTGGTTGCTGATCCTCGGCAGCACCGGCACCACCACCTTCAGGCGCGGCCCGACCTTGGCCGCCTGGCGCGTGTCGATGGCGTCCTCCGCCTCCAGGTGCAGGTCGCTGACATAGGGCAGCACGCCGAGCACCGGCTTGCCGGTGCGCGCCTCCAGCCAGTCGAGGCCGGGTTGCAGCAGGGCGATGTCGCCGCGGAAGCGATTGATGACGAAGCCCTTGACCCGCTCCCGCTCCGAGTCGGAGAGCAGTTCCAGGGTGCCGACCAGGTGGGCGAAGACCCCGCCGCGGTCGATATCGGCGACCAGGATCACCGGGCAATCCACCGCTTCGGCGAAGCCCATGTTGGCGATGTCGTTGGCGCGCAGGTTGATCTCCGCCGGCGAGCCGGCGCCCTCCACCATCACCACCCGGTAGGCGGCGGCGAGCCGCCCATGGGAAGCCAGCACCGCTTCCATCGCCACGCGCTTGTAGTCGTGGTAGGCGGCGGCGTCCATGCTGGTCACCGCGCGGCCATGGATGATCACCTGGGCGCCGATGTCGGTGTTCGGCTTGAGCAGCACCGGGTTCATGTCGGTGTGCGGCGCCAGCCGGCAGGCCTGGGCCTGGACCGCCTGGGCGCGGCCGATCTCGCCGCCGTCGGCGGTGACCGCGCTGTTCAGCGCCATGTTCTGCGGCTTGAACGGCACCACCGCGACGCCGCGCCGGGCCAGCCAGCGGCACAGCGCGGTCACCAGGGTGCTCTTGCCGGCGTCCGAGGTGGTGCCCTGGACCATCAGGGTCCGTCCGCGATCACTCATGAGCAGGCTCCTTGAAGCCGAGCAGCGCGGCATCGAGCCGGGCCCAGGCGGCCTCGTCGGCGGGCAGGCCGAGGCGCAGGCTGGCCGGCTGCTCGAACTGGCGGGTGAGGATGCCGCGCCGTGCCAGGTAGTCGTGCAACGCCGCGCAGCGTGGATCGACCAGGCGCTGGAACAGCGCGCTGCCGCCCGCCGGCGGCCAGCCGTGGCGGCGCAGCAGTTCCTCCAGGCGCTGGCTGGCGGCCAGCAGGCGCTCGCGCTGCTGGCGCTGTTGCTGGCGGTCGCGCAAGGCGCTCTGGGCCACATGGCGCACCGGGCCATTGACCGTCCACGGACCGAGCTGCTCGGCCAGCGCCTGCAACAGCGGCCGTTCGCCGAGGGCGAAGCCGAGCCGCGCGCCGGCCAGGCCGAAGAACTTGCCGAACGAGCGCAGCACGATCAATCCGGGCCGGTTGCTGCAGGCCGCCAGGCTCGACTGCGGGGTGCAGTCCATGAACGCCTCGTCGACCAGCAGCCAGCCGCCGCGACGTTGCAGGCGGGCATGCCAGGCCAGCAGCTCGGCGGGCTCGAAGACCCGCCCGGTGGGGTTGTTCGGGTTGACCACCAGCAGCACGTCGAGGCTGTCGAGATAGGGCTCGACCTCGGCCTCGCCGATCTCCCGCACCAGGTGCCCGGCCTGGCGCCAGGCGTGGGCGTGCTCGGCGTAGCACGGCGACAGGACGCCGACCCGCCCGCCCCGCCGCAACCTTGGCAGGGCCTGGATCGCCGCCTGGCTGCCGGCCAGCGGCAATACCCGTTCGGCGCCGTAGTAGAGGCAGGCGGCGGCTTCCAGGCCGTCGTCGCTCTCCGGCAGGCGGGTCCAGGCCTGCTCGGGGATCGCCGGCAGCGGAAACGGCCAGGGCGCGATGCCGGTGGACAGGTCCAGCCAGTCCGCCAGCGGAATGTCGTAGCGGCGCGCCGCCTCGCGCAACCGCCCTCCGTGTTCAAGCATGCAGCCACCCCATGGCCCAGAGTCCGGCCAGCACCAGCAGCCAGAGCAGCACGCCCTGGCGTACCAGCGCCAGGGCCCGATAGATGTCGCGGCCCTGCGGCTGCGGGCCGCTGCCGAGGAGCGGCCGCTGGTGCAGCTCGCCGTGGTAGATCGCCGCGCCGCCCAGGGAAACCCCCAGCGCACCGGCGCCGGCGGCCATCACCGGGCCGGCGTTGGGGCTGTCCCATTGCGGCGCCTGCTCGCGCCAGCAGCGCAGGGCCTGGCGGGTGCCGCCGAGCAGCGCGTAGGTCAGCGCCACCAGCCGCGCCGGCAGGTAGTTGAGGATGTCGTCGATCTTCGCCGCGGCCCAGCCGAAGCGCTCGAAGCGCGCGTTGCGGTAGCCCCACATCGCGTCCAGGGTATTGCTCAGGCGATACAGCACCACCCCCGGCGCGCCGGCCACGGCGAACCAGAACAGCGCGGCGTAGACCGCGTCGCTGCCGTTCTCCAGTACCGATTCGGTGGCCGCGCGGGCGACCCCGGCCTGGTCCAGCTCGCGGGTATCGCGGCTGACCAGGTAGCCGACACGTCGCCGCGCCTCGTCCAGGTCGCCGGCGCGCAAGGCCAGTGCCACCGGTTCGGCGTGCTCGCCGAGGCTGCGCAGGCCGAGCGCGGCGTACAGCGCCAGGGCCTGGACCAGCCAGCCGAGGTAGGGAAGTTCAGCGAGCGCCCAGGCCAGCAGGGTCAGCGGCAGTACCGCGAGGACCCAGGCGGTCACCCCGTGGCTGCGCCAGCCGACCCCGGGATCGCCCTCGCCGGCCAGGCGCGAGCGGTTGAAACGGCGCTCCAGGCGATCGGCCAGGCGGCCGAAGGCGACCAGCGGGTGCCAGCCCTGCGGCTCGCCGAAGCGCGCATCCAGCGCCACGCCGAGGATACCCAGCAGTGCGCTCATGCTCGCTCGCCCCAACGGTTCTGGTAGACCAGCTCGGCCAGCGGACGCGGTTCGCTCCAACCCTCCAGCGCCAGCATCGGCGCCGGGTAGAACTCCGCCACCGGGCCCAGGCAGAGCACCGCCACCGCCTCGCTGCCGGGCGGCAGGCCGAGCAACTCGCCCAGCGCGGCCGGATCGAACAGCGATACCCAGCCCATCCCCAGGCCCTCGGCGCGACTGGCCAGCCAGAGGTTCTGGATCGCGCAGGCGAGCGACGCCAGGTCCATCTGCGGCAGGGTCCGGCGACCGAACACATGGCGTTCGCGGTCGTCCATCAGGGCGGCGACCAGCAGTTCGGCGCAATCCAGCACGCCCTCGACCTTGAGCCGCATGAACTCGTCGGAGCGCTCGCCGAGGGCTTCGGCGGTGCGTCCGCGTTCCTCCTCGACCAGCCCGTGGATGGCCCGCCGCAACGCCGGCTCGGTGATACGGATGAAGCGCCAGGGTTGCATCAGGCCGACGCTGGGCGCCTGGTGTGCGGCCTCCAGCAGCCGCGCGAGCAGCTCCGGCGCCACGCTGCCGCCGCTGAAGTGGCGCATGTCGCGGCGCTCGGCGATGGCCCGGTAGACGGCGGCGCGTTCCGTGGCGCTGAAGGCGTGGGAAGAATCGGACATGTCAGTCGGCGTCTCGCGCGGGCGCCAGCAACGCGGCGGCGGCCTGCGGGTTGGAAGGCAGGTAGAAATGGATATAGGAAGCCGTCAGCCGGCCAAGACGGAACACCGCCTCCGCCGTGTTCCGGCCGTTCGGGCAGACGCCACGGGCCAGAGGCTCGACGGCGCAGTCGAGGGTCGAGTGATGGAAGGTATGCCCGCGCAGCCGCCCTTCCGGCAGCTCGACCTCCTGCAAGGCCAGGGCGGTCAGGCGCTTCTGCAGGCGCGCCCGGCCCGGCAGCAGGCCGAGCAGTTCGCCGCGCTCGCCGTCGGCGTCTTCCAGGCAGTCGAGCAGGTAGAGCATGCCGCCGCACTCGGCCAGCAGCGGCTTGCCGGCGGCATGGTGGGCTCGGATCGCCTCGGCCATGGCGCGATTGCCCTGCAGGCGCCCCAGGTGCAGTTCGGGGTAGCCGCCCGGCAGATACAGGCTGTCCACGGCGGGCAACGCCTGGTCCTGCAGCGGCGAGAAGAACGCCAGTTCGGCGCCGAGTTCGCGCAGCAGGTCGAGATTGGCCTGGTAGAGGAAGGCGAACGAGGCATCGCGAGCCACGCCGATGCGCACGCCTTCCAGGCTGCGTTGCAGCGGCGCCGGAGCGGGCACCTCGAAGGTCACCGGCTCCGGCAGGTCGGTCTCGGCGCTGGCCCGCAAGGCGTCGGCGGCGGCGTCCAGGCGCACATCGAGATCGGCCAGTTCCTCGGCCTGGACCAGGCCCAGGTGGCGGCTCGGCAGTTCGAACTCGGCCGAGCGCGGCAGGCCGCCGAACCAGCGCATGCCAGGCGGCAGGCAATCGCGCAGGATGTCGCTGTGGCGCTGGCTACCGACGCGGTTGCCGAGCACTCCGGAAAACGGCAGGTCCGGCTGGAAATGCGCCAGGCCGTAGGCCAGGGCGCCGAAGGTCTGGGCCATCGCCGCGCCGTTGATCACCCCCAGCACCGGCACGCCGAAACGCCGCGCCAGGTCTGCCGCCGAGGGGTTGCCATCGAACAGGCCCATCACCCCTTCGATGAGGATCAGGTCGGCCTCGCCGGCGGCCCGCGCCAGCAGGCGTCGCGCTTCGGCCTCGCCGACCATCCACAGGTCGAGCTGGTAGACCGGCGCGCCGGAGGCGCGGGCGAGAATCATCGGGTCGAGGAAGTCCGGCCCGCACTTGAACACCCGCACCCGTCGCCCCTGGCGCGCATGCAGGCGGGCCAGGGCGGCGGTGACGGTGGTCTTGCCCTGGCCGGAGGCCGGGGCGGCGATCAGCAGGGCCGGACAGCGTGCCTGGGTCATGGGCGAAGCGTCTCCGCGCATGGCGCCGGCATCAGAACTCCACTCCTTTCTGCGCCTTGATCCCGGCCTTGAACGCGTGCTTGACCAGGCTCATCTCGGTCACCGTGTCGGCGGCCTCGATCATCCCCGGCTGCGCGCCGCGACCGGTCACCACCACATGCTGCATGGCCGGGCGCGCCTGGATGTCGGCGAGGACCCTGTCCAGTTCCAGGTAGCCGTGCTTGAGGGCGATGTTCAGTTCGTCCAGCACCACCAGGCCAACGTCCGGGTCGGCCAGCAATTGCGCGGCGACCTTCCAGGCCGCCTCGGCCTTGGCGATGTCGCGCTGGCGGTCCTGGGTCTCCCAGGTGAAGCCCTCGCCCATCACGTGATAGCTGACTTCCTCGGGGAAGCGCCGGAAGAAGGCTTCCTCGCCGGTGCTGGCGGCGCCCTTGATGAACTGCACGACACCGACCTTCATGCCATGGCCCAGGGCCCGCGCGACCATGCCGAAGGCCGAGCTGCTCTTGCCCTTGCCGTTGCCGCTATGCACCAGGAGCACGCCGCGTTCGTCGCGGGCCTGGGCGATCTTCTCGTCGACCACGGCCTTCTTGCGCTCCATCCGCTCGCGGTGGCGCTGGTCCTTCTCGGGGGATTCGTTCATCGTCGATCACTCCTTGCGGCGACGCGGCCGCGCCGTCGCCTCGTTCATTCGAAATACCCGGCCTCACAGGGCCTGGTAGCGCACGCTGAGGTAGACCGCCTGGCCAGGCTGGTTGTAGCCATACGCGGTTTCGTAGTCGGCACCGAACAGGTTGGCGATCCGGCCCTGCAGGCGCCATTCGTCGTTCAGCCGGTACTCGCTGCGCAGGTCGAGGGTGGCGTAGCCGCCCAGGCGCACCTTGTTGGCCGGGTCATCATAGCGTCGGCCTTCGGCGTGCACGCTGGCGCCCAGCGAAAGACGCTCGAAGCGCCGGTCCAGTTCCAGGTTGAACATCCGCCGCGCCCGGCGCGGCAGCTCGTTGCCGTCGTTGACGCCGCCGGAACGGTTTTGCGGGTCGAGGAAGGTTGCGTTGGCGTTCCAGTCCCAGCCCAGCCACTGGCTGCCGAGGACCAGTTCGACGCCACGGATGCGCGCTTCGTCGATGTTGTTCGGCTGCCCCCAGGGGCGCCCCGGCGCCGGACGCGGATCGTTGCCGATCAGGTCGTCGACGTTGGTACGGAAGGCATTCACCGCCCAGTGCCCCCAGCCATGCGTACCGCTCAGCCCGACTTCCAGGCTGCGCGAAGTCTCGGCGTCCAGGTCGGGATTGCCGTAGTCGGGGTAGTAGAGTTCGTTGAAGGTCGGCGCCTTGAACGCCGTGCCGTAGCTGACGGTGAAGCGCAGCGCGTCGCTCAGCGCGTAGCCCCAGGCGGCGCTGCCGGTATCGTGCACGCCGAACTGCTGGTTGTCGTCGCGGCGCAGGCTCAGTTGCCAATCCTGGCGACCGTACCGGCCGAGGTACTGGGCGAACCAGCCTTTGTTCAGCCGCGAGTCGACGCTGAAGGCTTCGCTGCTGCTGATCTCGTCCTTCTGCCAGTCGTAGCCGAGGGTCAGCACATGGCCTTCGGCCAGGGTCAGGTCGTTCTGCCAGGACAGGCTGTCGCGACGGGTATCGAAGCGCGAGTAGAAACGGCCATCCTGATAGGCATCGGCCTTGTCCTCGCTGCGCCCGGCCTGGAGGGTCACCAGCCAGGGATCGAACGGAGTGAAGCGGGCACGGCCGCCGACCAGGTTCTGCTCGCCGTCGGCGTTGGCATTGAAACCGGAGTTGCCGAAGACCTGGTCATAGTCGTTGTGCGACTTGGCCCTGAGCAGGGTGCCGTCGAGTTCCAGGCCATTGTCGAAGCGATAGCCGCCGCGCAGGTTGCCGGACAGGTTGCGGTAGCCGTCTCGGTCTGGCTCATAGCCCGCAGTACCGGCGCGCTTGGTGTTGATCCCCGCCGTATCGAAACTGCTCACCCCGAGGCTGTACCAGCCGTTGCCAGCGCCGCCGCTGACCCCGGCGCTGCCCTCCAGGGTCTGATGGGTGCCGTAACCGGCGGAGAAGAACGGCTTGGCGCCCTGGCCGTCGCCGCGCCGGGTGAAGATCTGGATCACCCCGCCGATGGCCTCCGAGCCGTACAGGCTGGAACGCGGCCCGCGGACCACCTCGATGCGCTCGATCAGCTCCACCGGCAAGTCCTGGAACGCGGTGAGGCCGGCGCTGGCCGAGCCGACCTTGATGCCGTCGATCAGCACCAGCACATGGTCGGACTCGGTGCCGCGCAGGAACAGCGTGGTGTTCTTGCCGAAACCGCCGTTGTTCGCCAGCGACACGCCGGGTACCTGGCGCAACAGCTCCGGCACGCTGCGCGCCTGGCTGCGCTCGATATCCTCGCGGTCGATGACGCTCACCGCCGCCAGGCTCTGGGAAGCGGTCTGGGCGGTACGGGTGGCGGTCACCACCTGGTCGACAAGGCTGACCGGTTCGGCCAGGCTCAGGGAAGACGCGCCGCACAGCGCCACGGCTGCCGGGGTCAGGAAAACTCTGTTCATGCTCTGCGCTGCTCCGTCGCTCTCACCCGCGCGACCTGGGTTGAGGCAGACGGAGGACGAAGCGACGGCAGGAGACGTCCGACAGCGCCCTCCGCGATGCCGTGGGTGCGTCAGGCCGGTCTCCGGGCTCGCGAGCGAAGCGCTGGACGCTTCCAGCCGCGCCTTCCCATGCCGGAGCACAGTGGTCATCGAGCGGCTGTCTGATTCGCCTACCGTTGCGGGGGCAGCGCTGGCCTGGTTCCGACGGAACGCACCAGCTTCCCTGTTTCACCCCTTGCGGGGCACCTGTCGCAAGGCGCGCAGCTTAGTGGTTCGGGGCTTGCGCGGTCAATGTGGGCGGCCACCGCAGAACTAGCGCCCGGCTCCGGGGAGCGGGTCCGCGCGCAGCGCCGTCCCGGCCGGAGCATGGCTGCGGCACCACTGCCGCCAGGTGGCCTGCAACTGCACCAGCGCGGCGCCGGCCAGCTCGCCGCGTTCGCTGCCGGCCAGCGGGCTGGCGGCCAGGGCCTTGAGCAGGCGCGCGGTCGGCGGGTCGAGGGCGTGTTCACGCTCGGCCCGCGGGCCATCGCCCAGCAGCGCCAGGCGCAGGCGCCGCAGGTAGCGGTCGCGGGCCTGCGCCAGGGACGCCGGGACCTCCTCCAGGCACTGCCGCAGGTAGAGCAGCTCGTCGCCGAAGTCGAGTCCCATCAGGCCGTCCGACCAGGGCTGGCGGCGCCCCTCCGGTAAACGGTCGTAGCGCTGCGCCAGGCGGATCAGGCGATCCGCGGTGCGCCCGCCGAACCAGGCCTCGGCCTGCGCCGGCGAGCGCAGGGTGAGCCGCGCCAGGTCGCCGAGGGTGGCCTGCAGCATGCGCCGGTAATGGCGTTCGCCCGGCCGCAGGCTGACCAGGTTGAACACCAGCACGGCGAAGGCCACCCCGAGCACCGTCGACAGGGCGTTGTTGAGGAAGTGCGCGAGGTCGTAGCTCATGCTGTTGCTCGGCGCGACGTTCTTCACGAAGAAGATGCAGAACGGCGAGGCGATCCCGGCCAGGCTCGCCCGGTTCACGCACAGCGCGGCGAAGAACAGCGGTACGCCCAGGCCCAGGCAGAGCAGCGGGAAGCCGTCCACGCCGGGCAGGTAGAACAGTGCGACGAAGCCGGCCAGCGGGATCGACAGGAGAATCCCGCGAAGGAAGTTCAGGCCGGCCTGGGCCGGGTTGTCGCGGCTGGCGAAGAGACTCAGCACCACGCCGGTGATCGACACCGCGCCCAACCCGCTCGGCCAGGCGCTGGCCAGCCAGAACGCGGCTACGCAGAGGAACGCCAGGGCGCTGCGCAGGCCGAACAGCACGCCGCGCTCGATGTCCCGGTGCCAGGCGATGGCGCCCGGCGCCTGGCGGGTGGGCGCGCCATAGACCAGCGCCTCGACGCTGCGCCCGGCCGCCCTCGCCTCGCCGAGCAGGCGTTCGAGGCAGACCAGGCACAGGTGCAACTGTCCGTGCGCCGCGTCCAGCGCCAGGCGCAAGCGCTGCCGGCAGGCCTCGAACTCGGCCTGGCGGCCCTCGCGCAACAGTGCCTCGAGTTCTTCCAGCCAGGGCTGCAAGGCGTGCGCGCTGGCCGGATCGAGCAGCCTCCGCTCGCGAGCCACCTTGCGCGCCGCGCGCAGCAGGCCGAGCAGGTCGAGGCCAAGCACGCGCAAGGCCTGGGAACGGGCGCGGCCGAGTGCGCCCTCGAACCAGGCGTGGTCGCGCTGGGCGTCCGCCGCGGCGATCCGCCCCAGCGCCGCGAGCAGCTCGCCGCGTTCGTCGGCGCCGCGCAGCTCCGCCGCGGCCGCCTGCAAGCCGGCCTCCCAGGCCGCCTTGCCCTGGTTCGCCAACTGGCGTTCCAGGCGCCGCGGCCAGAGCAGTACATTCACCAGCGCCGCGCAGAGGATGCCCAGGCCGATCTCCGAGCAGCGGGCCACCGCCTGGTCGAACACCGTCGCCGGATCGGCGCTGGCCGGCAGGGCGACGATCGCCGCGGTGTAGCCGGCCAGGACGAAACCGTAGGACGCATGGTTGTGCAGCAGCGACGCGCCGGCGGTGCAGAACGCCAGCCAGAGCGCCATCAGCAGGAGGAAGGGCAGCGACGCCTGACCATAGAGCGCGACCATGCCGATGGACACCAGCGCACCGGCGCAGGTGCCGATCAGGCGGAACATGCCCTTGGCCAGGACCATGCCGCTATAGGGCTGGCTGACCACGAACACCGTCATCAATGCCCATTGCGGCTGCTCCAGCTCCAGGCTGAAGGCCAGGTACAGGGCCAACCCGCCGGCCAGCAGGGCCTTCACCGCGAACTGCAGTTCGTGCAGGCGCGGGCACAGCAGCACCTGCACCAGGTCGGAGGAAAAGAAGGAAGGCTTGGCCATCGCGGACGCCCCGAAATACATGAGCGAGCGAATTATTAGCAAGCTAATTTTCTATTGTCCAGCCTCTCCGCGAACTTTCCGGAAGAGCGTTTCGCCCTGCGAAACATGCGCCACGGAGGCCCACTGAAGCCGACCAACACGCCTGCGCAGAAGGCGCCAACCGGCAGCGGCAGCCGCCGAACGTTCGTATACAATATCCCGCACGTTCCCAACGCCACGCAGGTTGCCCCGCTTGCCTCTCTCCATGCTCAACGCCCCTAACCTGGGCATCGCCCCTTCGGCCTCCGAGATCATCGCCAAGCACCTGCGCGAAGCGATCATCGCCGGGCATTTCGCCGAGGACGAACCGATCCGCCAGGACGACATCGCGCAACTCTTCAATGTCAGCAAGATTCCCGTCCGCGAGGCCCTCAAGCGCCTGGAAGCGGAAGGCCTGGTGCTGTTCCAGCGCAACAAGGGCGCGGTGGTGACGCGTATTTCCGAACCGGAACTGGCGCAGATGTTCGAAGTGCGGGTGCTGCTCGAGGCGCAGGCGATCCGCCTGGCGGTGCCGAACATGGACGAGACCACCTTCGCCCGCGCCGAGGCGATCTGCGCCGACTTCGTCGGCGAAGACAACGTCGGACGCTGGGCCGAACTCAACTGGCAACTGCACGCCTGCCTCTACGAACCGGCACAGCGGCCGTTCCTGGTCAACCTGATCCGCTCCATCCACGACAAGCTGGAACGTTACCTGCGCATGCAGATGAGCCTGTCCGAAGGCAAGCAGCGCGCCGACCAGGAACACCGCGAGATCGTCGCCGCCTGTCGCGCCGGCGATGCTGAACAGGCCGCGGCACTGATCGAGGCACATATCGTCGGGGTCTGCCGGACCCTCTACGAACACCTGCCGAACCGCCCGGCCAGCACCTGAGCCGGGCCATCCCGGCTATGCCGCTTTCGTCACTCGCCTGAGCGAAAACCCTCAAGCGCCCCGCCCCGCCGAAACGCCACCCTGTGGCGCATACCCCGGCACAGGCGAGGGCCACCATGCAACGCATCCGCATCATCGATTCGCATACCGGCGGCGAGCCCACCCGCCTGGTCATCGGCGGCTTTCCCGATCTCGGCCACGGCGACATGGCTGAGCGCCGGCGCCTGCTCGGCGAGCGCCACGACGCCTGGCGCGCCGCCTGCATCCTCGAACCGCGCGGCAGCGACGTACTGGTCGGCGCCCTGCTCTGCGCACCGGTCGATCCCGAAGCCTGTGCCGGAGTGATCTTCTTCAACAACAGTGGCTACCTCGGCATGTGCGGCCACGGCACCATCGGCCTGGTCGCCTCGCTGGCACACCTCGGGCGGATCGGTCCCGGCGTGCACCGCATCGAGACGCCGGTCGGCGAGGTCGAGGCGACCCTCCACGAGGACGGCTCGGTCAGCGTGCGCAACGTGCCGGCCTACCGCTACCGTCGCCAGGTCAGCGTCGAAGTGCCCGGCATCGGCCGGGTCAGCGGCGACATCGCCTGGGGCGGCAACTGGTTCTTCCTGGTCGCCGGACACGGCCAGCGCCTCGCCGGCGACAACCTCGACGCCCTCACCGCCTACACCGTCGCCGTCCAGCAGGCGCTGGACGACCAGGACATCCGCGGCGAGGACGGCGGCGCCATCGATCACATCGAACTGTTCGCCGACGACCCCCACGCCGACAGCCGCAACTTCGTGCTCTGCCCCGGCAAGGCCTACGACCGCTCGCCCTGCGGCACCGGCACCAGTGCCAAGCTGGCCTGCCTGGCCGCCGACGGCAAGCTGCTGCCCGGCCAGCCCTGGCGCCAGGCGAGCGTGATCGGCAGCCAGTTCGAGGGGCGTTACGAATGGCTCGACGGCCAGCCCGGCGGGCGTATCGTGCCGACCATCCGCGGCCGCGCCCACGTCAGCGCGGAAGCCACCCTGCTGCTGGCGGACGACGATCCGTTCGCCTGGGGCATCCGCCGGTGAACGCCGAGGTCATCGTGGTCGGCGCCGGCATCGTCGGCAGCGCCTGCGCCCATGAACTGGCGTGTCGCGGCCTCGACGTGCTGGTGCTGGACAGCCGCCGCGGCGGCGCCACCGCGGTGGGCATGGGGCACCTGGTGGCGATGGACGACAACCCGGCCGAACTGGCCCTCAGCGACTACTCGATCCAGGCCTGGCGCACCTGGGCGGCGGATCTGCCGGAAGACTGCGCGTACCGCAATTGCGGCACCCTCTGGCTGGCCGCCGACGCCGCCGAACTCGCCGAAGCCGAGCGCAAGCGCCAGGCCCTGCTGGCCGCCGGCGTCGCCTGCGAGATGCTCGACGCCGCGCGCCTGCGTGACCTGGAACCGGTCTTGCGGCCAGGCCTCGCCGGCGCCCTGAAGGTGCCGGGCGACGGCATCCTCTACGCGCCCAACGCGGCGCGCTGGCTGCTCGAACGAGCCGGCCCGCGCCTGCTTCGATTGCACGCCGAAGTCAGCGAAGTGGACGGCAGCCGCCTGCGCCTGGCCGACGGCCGCTGGCTGAGCGCCGAGGCGCTGGTGCTGGCCAACGGCATCCATGCCGGCGAGCTGTGCGCGGAGCTGCCGATCCGCCCGAAGAAAGGCCACCTGCTGATCACCGACCGCTATCCCGGCACCCTCCGCCATCAACTGGTGGAACTCGGCTATGTCAGCAGCGCCCACGCCAGCAGCGGTACCTCGGTAGCCTTCAACGCCCAGCCGCGCCCCACCGGGCAGATCTTCCTCGGCTCCTCGCGGCAGTTCGACACGCTCGACCCGCAGGTGGAAGGCCCGGTGCTGGCGCGCATGCTGCGGCGTGCCCTGGACTACCTGCCGGGGCTCGCCGGCCTCAATGCGATCCGTGCCTGGACCGGCTTCCGCGCCGCCACTCCGGACGGCCTGCCGCTGCTCGGCGAGCACCCGGCGCAGCCGGGCCTGTGGCTGGCGGTCGGCCACGAGGGCCTGGGCGTGACCACCGCGCCGGGCAGCGCGCGCCTGCTCGCCGCCCAGTTGTTCGGCGAAACGCCGCCGCTGGATCCCACGCCTTATCTGCCGCAACGCTTCCTCTCCAGCTCCGGGAGTGCCCGGCCATGATCGAACTGTTCATCGACCGGCGTCCGCTGCGGGTCGCCGTCGGTACCAGCGTGGCGGCCGCCCTCGCCCTCGGCGGCGACGGCTGCTCCCGCAGCGCGGTCGGCGGCGGGCGGCGCGCGCCGTTCTGCGGCATGGGCGCGTGCCAGGAATGCCGGGTATTGATCGACGGTCGGCGACGCCTGGCCTGCCAGACCGTCTGCCAACCCGGCATGCGCGTGGAGACCCAGGCATGAGCGCCGACTACGACCTGCTGATCGTCGGTGCCGGCCCCGCCGGCCTGGCCGCAGCGCTGGCCGCCGCGCCGAGCGGCGCGCGCATCGCCCTGGTCGACGACAACCCGGCCGCCGGCGGACAGATCTGGCGCGACGGCCCGCGTGCCAGCCTGCCGCCGCGTGCCCATCAGATGCGTCAACGCCTGGCCGGGCAGGCCAATGTCGAGTACCTCCCGGCGACCCGGGTGGTCGCCTGCGGTCCCGGCAGGCGCCTGTTGCTGGAAGACCCGCAACGTGGCTGGCAGGTCGGCTACCGACGCCTGGTCCTCTGCACCGGCGCCCGCGAACTGCTGCTGCCTTTTCCCGGCTGGACCCTCCCCGGCGTCACCGGCGCCGGCGGCCTGCAGGCGTTGGCCAAGGGCGGCCTGCCACTGGCCGGCCAGCGCCTAGTGGTGGCTGGCTCCGGCCCGCTGCTGCTGGCCAGCGCCGCCAGCGCCAGCCAGTGCGGGGCGCGCCTGCTGCGCGTCGCCGAACAGGCGCCGGCGAGAACCCTGGCCGCCTTCGCCGTACGCCTGCCGCGCTGGCCCGGTAAGCTGTGGCAGGCCGCCGGCCTGTTCGCCCGTAGCTACCGCGCCGACAGCTACGTGCTCGCCGCCCTCGGCGAGGAGCGCCTGGAAGCCGTGCGCCTGCGCGAAGGCGGTCGGGTCCGCGAGATCGCCTGCGAACGCCTGGCCTGCGGCTTCGGCCTGGCGCCCAACGTGCAACTCGGCCAGGCCCTTGGCTATCGCCTCGACGGCCAGGCGCTCGCCGTCGACGAATGGCAGGCCGGCAGCCTGCCCGACCACTACGCCGCCGGCGAATGCACCGGCTTCGGCGGCAGCGAACTGGCCCTGGTGGAAGGCGCCATCGCCGGCCATGCCGCCGTCGACGAGCGCGACGCGGCTCGCCGCCTGTGGCCACGACGGCGACGCTGGCAGGGCTTCGCCGACACCCTGGCGCGACACTTCGCCCTGCGTGCCGAACTGCGTGAACTGGCGGAGGCGGATACCCTGGTCTGCCGTTGCGAAGACGTCCCCTTGGCCGCGCTGGCCGGGCATGCCGGCTGGACCGAGGCCAAGCTGCACAGCCGTTGCGGCATGGGCGCCTGCCAGGGGCGGATATGCGGCAGCGCCGCGCAATTCCTGTTCGGCTGGACGCCTCCGGCGCCGCGTCCGCCGTTCAGCCCGGCGCGCCTGGAGACCCTGGCCCGCTGGCAGGGCGACGCCGGCTAGCGACGCTCGGCGCGATACAGCCAGCCGAGGCCGGCCAGCGACAGCAGCAGACCACCCAGCAGCATGGGTGTCAGCGGCTCGGCGAACATCCAGTGCGCCCATAGCAGGGTCAGCGCCGGGCTCAGGTACAGCGCCGCGCTGCCGCCCTGTGCGGAAAGATGGCGCAGGCCCAGCCAGTACAGGCCGTAGCCGCCGAAGGTGGGCAGCAGCACCAGCCAGGCGAGCCCGAACAGGAATCCGCCGGACAGCGGCGGCCGCAGGCTACCCTCCGCCAGCGCCAGGCCGGCGAACGCCGGTAGCGCGGCGCCGATCTGCACGAACAGCACCACGGCCAGCGATCCCGGCGCATCGTCCCAGCGCTTCTGCAACAGGGTGGCCAGGGCCAGCGCCAGCATGCCCAGCAGCGGCAGGCCGTAGGCCCAGCCCGGCGCCCGCCCCAGCGCCAGCGCCGCATGCCCGGCCCAGAGCACCCCGGCGACGCCCAGGGCGATCCCCGGCCACTGCCCCGGCCGCGTTCGCTGCCCCGGCAGGACCAGCGCCAGCAAGGCCACCAGCAGCGGCAACAGGTCGGCCATCAGCGCCGCCACGCCCGGCGAGACGCCGAGTTCGATGGCCTTGGCGATCGGCGCTATGTAGCCCGCGTAGGCCAACGCCCCGATCAGCGCCTGGCGCCGCCACTGGCGCGCCGACAACCGGCGCAGCCCGGCCCAGGCGAAGGGCAGCAGCAGCGCCAGGCAGACGGCGAAACGCCAGAAGCTGGTGAGGAACACCGGCGCCTGTTCCATGGCATAGCGGTAGCCGACGAAGCCGGAACTCCAGGCCAGTACCATGCCCAGTTGCACGGCCAGCAGGCGGGTCGCCCCGGGCATCGCTCGCGGGGTGCAGGTGGTCGCGCGCATCGCTCGCCTCCGTCGGTCAGGTTCGAGTCGAGGCTAGGCGGCCTCCGCCGCTACTATCAAACGAAACTATCTGCACCAGTCATGCAGGAAATCGGAACCATGAGCGCCAACCTGGATATCGAGCTGCTGCGTACCTTCCATGCCATCCTGCGCTTCGGCCGTTTCCTCGCCGCGGCCAGCCACCTCAACCGCAGCCCCTCGGCGGTGAGCACCCACGTCCGGCGCCTGGAGGAACTGGCCGGCGGCCGGCTGTTCGAGCGCGACAACCAGTCGGTGCGGCTGACCCCGCTGGGGCAGCGGTTCCAGCGCCAGACCGCCGAGCTGCTGGAGACCCACGACCGCGTGCTCGCCGGGTTGCGCAGACGGGAAGAGCCGCTGCGGGTGCGCTTCGGCATTTCCGAGGAATACGCCGGCAAGCTGCTCGGCCGTCTCCTGCCGCGCCTCGGCGCGGAACTGCCGGCGCTGGAGCTGGAGGTGCTCACCGACGCCAGCGGCAGGCTGGCCGGACGCCTGCGGCGGGGCCAGCTGGACCTCGCCCTGCTGGTGCAAGCGCAAGACGAAACCCCGTACGACGGGCACTCCCGCGAGATCGGCGGCACCCAGCCGGTGTGGGTTGCCGGCCACGGCCTGCGGATCGATCCGCAACGCCCGCTGCCGCTGGCCCTGCACGGCCAGGGTTGTCCCTATCGGCAGGCGCTGCTGGAAGCCCTCGGCGCGACGGGCCGGCGCTGGCGCACGGTGGTCAGCAGTCCCGGCGCGGCGGCGCTGGAAGCAGCCATCGAAGGCGGCCTGGCGATCGGCGTGATCGACCGTGCGCGGGTCGGCCCGACGATGCGCGTGCTGGGGCCGGCGGAGGGCTTCGCCGAACTGCCCGCCCACCGCATTCGCCTGGCCTTCGCCCCGGGAGAGCGGCCGCCGGCGCTGGAGCGCCTCGGCGAACTGATCGCCGAGGAGTTCCGGCTCTGAGCCGCTACAGCGCCGGGCGCTAGACCCGCAGGCGGTGGCCGTCTGTCAGTCTCCGGCAGCAGTCGCTCACTGCGCGGCGATGCTTTCCCGTTCACGCCACTCGCGCAGCAACGCCTGGCGCCGGCGCCGCCCTCGATGTGCGCGCCCTGCTGTCGCAGGGTGGCGATATCGCGGTAGAGCGTGCGCAGGCTGATCCCCAGTTCGCCGGCGAGCACATGCCCGGCCACCGGGTAACGATGCCGCCGCAGAATCTGCAGCAGGTCGAGCAGGCGCTGGCTACGGGACAGGGCGCCGACTCACAGTTGCTCCAGGCAGTCGCGGGCGTGGTCGTCGAGGGGGACGAAGACCAGCAGGCGATCGCCGTTCTTCGGCGCCGACCACCAGTTGGTCTGCTGCAGTTCGAATTCGCCGCAGCGCGCATGACGGAAGCGCTTGAGCTGGTTTTCGATACCCATCACCTCATTGCGCCGCCAGATCTCGCGGAACTCCGCCGAAACCTCCAGGCAGCGCTGCAACTGCCGCTCCCACAGCGGATCGCCCATGCGCTCGACCATTGCCGCGCGGAAGAAGCCGACCATCCGCGGCAACGCCTCCTCGCGGTTGGCCATGCAGTAGCGCCAGCGCTCGTGGGTCAGCGCCAGGTAGATGCAGTTGCGGTCTTCCTCGGGGATCTCCGCCAGGTCGATGCCCACCAGCCGGCAATAGGCGCGGTTGTAGCCGCGGATGTCGAAACGGGCGTTCTGCACCATGGCCGGCAACGGGTCGAGGGCATCGAGGATGGCCTGGGTGGCGGCCGAAGGCTTCTCGCAGACCACCCGCCGCGCCGAGGTCGGCGCGGCCAGCCCGGCGAGGTTGAACAGGTGGTGGGTTTCCGTCTCATTGCACAGCAGGGCCCGGGCGATGGCTCCGATCACCTGCTCCGAGGCGCGTACCGCGCGGCCCTGCTCCAGCCAGGTGTACCAGGTCACGCCGACCCCGGCGAGCTGCGCCACCTCCTCGCGACGCAGGCCCGGCGTGCGTCGGCGGCCGAGGCGGGAAATGCCGACCCGCTGCGGCTCGATGCTTTCCCGCCGGCGGCGCAGGAAGGCCCCCAGCTGTTCGGCGCGGGACGGCTGCGCGGGGCTTTCCGCAGCGTGGCTGGCAGGGGCGTCGAGGGGCATGGCGAAGTCCTCCGGAGGGCAGACGGGTAGCGCCAATACCAGGATAAGCAAGAACTGGTACCGGGTTAGCCAGAAGCGCATGCTGCCAGCCCACTCCCTTCCGCACAAGGACTCCGCCCATGCCCAGCACCGTCTCGTCGTCGCGGCTCGGCCTCGCCGGGCTCTGCATCCTGCTGGCGGGGCAACTGTTGCCGATGATCGATTTCTCCATCGTCAACGTCGCCCTCGACGCCCTCGCCCATTCCCTCGGCGCCAGCGAAACCGAACTGGAACTGATCGTCGCCGTCTACGGCGTGGCCTTCGCCGTGTGCCTGGCGATGGGCGGCCGGCTTGGCGACAACTACGGCCGTCGCCGCCTGTTCGATCTCGGCGTCGCCCTGTTCGCCGTCGCCTCGTTGCTTTGCGGGCTGGCCGGTTCGGTCTGGCTGCTGCTGGTGGCGCGCGCCCTGCAGGGCGTCGGCGCGGCGCTGATCGTGCCGCAGATCCTCGCCACCCTGCATGTCAGCCTCAGCGGCCACGCGCATTCCCGCGCGCTGGCCGCCTACGGCGCCATCGGCGGCCTGGCCTTCGTCGTCGGCCAGGTGCTCGGCGGCTTCCTGGTCTCCGCCGACATCGGCGGCCTCGGCTGGCGCAGCGTGTTCCTGATCAACCTGCCGATCTGCCTCGGCATTCTCCTTTGCAGCCGCCGCTGGGTACCGGAGACCCGCGCCGAGCATGCCGCCCGCGTCGACGCGCCGGGCACCCTGCTGCTCGCCGCGCTGATCCTCTGCCTGCTGCTGCCGCTGGCTCTCGGCCCATCGCTGCACTGGTCCTGGCCCTGCGCCCTGCTGCTGGCGGCGGCGGTGCCGCTGCTGGCCTGGCTGTGGCGCACCGAGCTGCGCCAGGAACGCCGCCAGGCCTGGCCGTTGCTGCCGCCGTCGCTGCTGCGCCTGCCGAGCATCCGCTTCGGCCTGTTGCTGGCGATCCTGTTCTTCGCCTGCTGGAGCGGCTTCATGTTCGCCCTTGCCCTGGCCCTGCAGGCCGGCGCCGGTCTCTCGCCGGTGCAGGCCGGCAATGCCTTCATCGCCCTCGGCGCCTCCTACTTCGTCTCGGCGCTGCTCACCGCCCGGGTGGCGGCGCGGATCGGCCCGGTACGCCTGCTGCTGCTCGGCTGCGTCATCCAGATGTGCGGCCTGCTCGGCCTGATGCTGACCCTGCAACGGGTCTGGCCGCAGCCGGGCATCCTCAACCTGGCGCCGGCGACCCTGGTGATCGGCTTCGGCCAGGCGTTCATCGTCAGCAGCTTCTTCCGCATCGGCCTCTCGGAGGTGCCGACCGCCCAGGCCGGCGCCGGCAGCGCCATGCTCGCCACCGTCCAGCAGGCCTCCCTCGGCCTCGGCTCGGCGCTGCTCGGCGCGGTGTTCGCGCACAGGCTGGAGCGCCATGGCGACTACCTGGAAGCGACGCAGACGACCCTGGCCGTCGAGTTCGTCCTGATGACGCTGCTGCTCGGCGCCACCTGCCTCTTCTACCTGCGCCGCGTGCGCACGGTGCCATTGCGCTGCGACTCGCCGGGCAACTGAGGCGCGCGGCCGGGCCCTGTTCCCGGCCGCCGGCGCCCCGTATGCTGGCGCGGTCCCCCAGCCAGGCCTTCGCCCCGATGCACGACCTGCTCGCCGCCCCGCCCCCCGCCGACCTCGCCAGCCTGCTGGCCAGCCTGCGCCAGGTCGAGGCGCTGCTCGACGCCATGCCCGGCGTGGTGTTCTTCGTCAAGGACGAGCGCGCCCGCTACGTCCTGGTCAACCGCACCCTGGCACGCCGCTGCGGCGTGAAGGAGAAGACCGAACTGCTCGGCCGCAGCGCCGACGAGGTCTTCCCTTCCAGCCTCGGTCCGCTCTATGCCGAGCAGGATCGGCGCGTGCTGCGCGGCGGCGCGACGCTGGAGAACCAGTTGGAGCTGCACCTCTATCCCGGTCGCCAGCCGGGCTGGTGCCTGACCCACAAGCAGGCGCTGCGCGATGCCGACGGGGCGATCATCGGCATGGCCGGCATCTCCCACGACCTGCCGGCGGCGCAGTCGGCGCACCCGGCCTACGGGCGGCTGGCGGCGGTGGATGCGCATATCCGCGAGCACTACGACCAGCCGCTCAGCCTCGCCGATCTCACTGCCATCGCCGGGCTCTCGGTGGCGCAACTGGAACGTCACTGCAAGCGCATCTTCCAGCTCACCCCACGGCAGATGATCCACAAGGCGCGGCTCGGCGCCGCCTCGCAACTGCTCGCCGGCGACGCGCCGATCACCGAGATCGCCCTGCGCTGCGGCTACACCGACCACAGCGCCTTCAGCCGCCAGTTCAAGGCGCTCACCGGACTCTCGCCGAGCCAGTACCGCGAGACCCATCGCCAGCCCCGAAAAGCGTAACGCCTCGCCCCGCCACGGGGCGGCGGTAGCAATCCTGCTCCCTTTTGTAACACCGCCGGCCGCGCCCGAGCGGGGCGCAGTCCGGCGCGGCATGGCACAGCGACGCGCCAGCCAAAGCGGTCGCGCTCCAGCGAAAGTTTTTTATCGGCGTCGGACGAGGTTCTGGCACAGCCATTGCTCACTTAAAATATCGTATACGAAATCACAAATACGGGATTTGCCGCCCTCCCACTCAACCGCATCGCCAGAGGCCCCCATGAATACCAAGAAGACCCTTGCCCTAGCCCTCACCGCTGCCCTGGGCTGTTCCCTCGCCGGTCTCGTCCAGGCCGACAAGCTCGACGACATCATCGAGTCCGGCAAGCTGCGCTGCGCCGTCACCCTGGACTTTCCGCCGATGGGCTCGCGCGATGCGCAGAACAACCCGGTGGGCTTCGACGTCGATTACTGCAACGACCTGGCGAAGGCCCTGGACGTCAAGGCGGAGATCGTCGAGACGCCCTTTCCCGACCGCATCCCGGCACTGGTATCGGGTCGCGCCGACGTGATCGTCGCGTCCACCTCGGACACCCTGGAGCGGGCCAAGACCATCGGCATGAGCATCCCCTACTTCGCCTTCGTCAAGGTGGTACTGACCCGCGAGGACACCGGCATCGCCAGCTACGAGGACCTCAAGGGCCGCCCGGTCGGCGGCACCGCCGGCACCTTCGAGGCGCTGGCCCTGGAGAAGGACAGCAAGGCCTGGGGCGACGCCAAGGGCAGCTTCCGCGCCTACCAGTCCGAGGCCGACACCGCCCTGGCGATCAGCCAGGGGCATATCGACGCCACGGTCGTCTCTTCCACCGTCGCCGCCTCGTGGATCAAGTCGGGCAAGTACAAGGGCCTGAAGATCGCCGGCGACGCGCCCTATGACATCGACTACGTGGCCCTCGGCGCCAAGCGCAACGAATACGGCCTGCTCAACTACCTGAACCTGTTCATCAACCAGCAGGTGCGCACCGGCCGCTACGCCGAGCTGGCGCAGAAATGGGTCGGCGGCACGGCGCCGGAGCTGACCACCAGCGCGGTCTACCGCTGAAGCCGAGGGCGCGGTCCGCCGCCGGGCCGCGCCGTTTCCCCCCGTCCTGGATGCGCCGATGAAGCACGCACACCTCATCGTTCCCCGTACCCTGGTCGCCGGCAGCGCGTCCGGCGAACTGCTGTACGCACCGACCGGCCTGAGCTTCTGGGGCGGCGTCGACCCGCGCAGCGCGGAAGTGATCGACCGCCACCACCCGCTCAGCGGCCGCCATCTGCACGGCAGGCTGCTGGCGATTCCCGGTGGGCGCGGCTCCTGCACCGGCAGCAGCGTACTGCTGGAACTGATCCTCGGCGGACGTGCGCCGGCGGCGATCCTCCTGCGCGAACCGGACGAAATCCTCGCCCTCGGCGCGATAGTCGCCGAGGAACTGTTCGGCCGCTCGCTACCCATCGCCTGTCTCGGCGAGCGCTTCGACGAACTCGCCGCCTATCCCTGGGCGCGCCTGGCCGACGGTCGCCTGGAACTCCACCGCGATGCCCCGCCGCCGCTGGAGGCCCGGCCCGCCGAAGCGCTGGCGACCGATGCCGGCCCGCGACTGGACGCCTTCGACCAGGCCCTGCTCGCCGGCGAACACGGCGAAGCCGCGCGCCTGGCGATGCGCATCGTCCTGCGCATGGCGGCGTTGCAGGGCGCGCAACGGCTGGTCGAGATCCAGCGCGCGCACATCGACGCTTGCATCTACACCGGCCCGGCCGGCCTGCGCTTCGCCGAGACCCTGCGCGACCTCGGTGCCCGGGTGCGGGTACCGACCACCCTCAACGCCATCTCCGTGGACCAGCGCCGCTGGCGCGAACAGGGCGTACCCGCCGCCCTCGGCGAGCCAGCCGCGGCCCTGGCCCAGGCCTATCTCGACATGGGCGCGCAGCCCAGCTTCACCTGCGCGCCCTACCTGCTCGACGACAGCGCGCGGGCCGGCGAACAGATCGTCTGGGCCGAGTCCAACGCGGTGCTCTTCGCCAACAGCGTGCTCGGCGCACGCACCAACAAGTACGCCGACTTCATGGATATCTGCTGCGCCCTCACCGGTCGCGCGCCGCTGGCCGGCTGCCACCTCGACGAGCAGCGCCAGGCGCGGGTACTGATCGAAGTGGAAGACCTCGGCAGCGTCGACGATGCCTTCTACCCGACCCTCGGCTACCTCTGCGGCCTGCTCTGCGACGGACAGATCCCGGCGATCGACGGCCTGCGGCAGCGGCAGCCGGACCACGACGCGCTCAAGGCCTTCGGCGCGGCGCTGGGCACCAGTTCCTCGGTGCCGATGTTCCACGTCATCGGCGTCACCCCGGAAGCCCCTGACCTGGCCAGCGCCTTCGGCGGCCGCGCGCCGCGGCGGACCCTGCGGGTCGGACGCGAGCGCCTGCGCGACGCCTGGCGCGAGCTGGACAGCGCCGGCGAGACGCGGATCGACCTGGTGGCGCTGGGCAACCCGCACTTCTCCGCCAGCGAATTCGCCCAGCTCGCCGCGCTCTGCCACGGCCGCCGCAGACACCCGGAGGTAGCGCTGGTGATCACCAGCAGCCGGCAGGTCGTCGCCCAGGCCGAAGCGGCCGGGCACCTGGCGACGCTGCAGGCGTTCGGCGCGCGGCTGGTCACCGACACCTGCTGGTGCATGCTCGACGAACCGCTGGTACCGCCGGGCGCGCGCACCCTGATGACCAACTCCGCCAAGTATGCCCACTACGCCCCCGGACTGGTCAGCCGCCAGGTGCGCTTCGCCGGCCTCGCCGGCTGCGTCGAGGCCGCCGTCGGCGGACGGCCCCCCGCCGGGCTGCCCGCCTGGCTGAGCGAGGACTGCTGATGTTCGACTACACCTTCCACTGGCGCTCGGCGTTCAACGCCCTGCCGGAGATGCTCGCCGGCAGCCTGGTGACGCTCCAGGTCACCGCGCTGTCGATGCTCTTCGGCATCCTCATCGCCCTGCTCCTGGCCTTCGCCCGGCTCGGCGGCAACCGCCCGCTGCGCGCCGCCGCCGGAGCCTGGATCTCCATCGCGCGGAATACCCCGGCGCTATTCCAGATCTACATCCTCTACTTCGGCCTGGGCTCCTTCGGCCTGCACGTCAGTTCCTGGTTCGCCCTGCTCGCCGGGGTCACCTTCAACAACGCCGGCTACCTCGCCGAGACCTTCCGCGGCGGCCTCCAGGCGGTGCCCGAGACCCAGCTGCGGGCGGCCCGCTCGCTGGGCATGAGCGCGCCGCAGGCCTATCGCCTGGTGGTGATCCCGCAACTGCTGCGGGTGGTGTTCTACCCGCTGACCAACCAGTTGGTCTGGGCCATGCTGATGACCTCCCTCGGCGTGGTGGTGGGCCTGACCGACGACCTCACCGGCGTCACCCAGGCGCTCAACGTCAAGACCTTCCGCACCTTCGAATACTTCGCCCTGGCCGCCGTCCTCTACTTCGCCATGGCCAAGCTGCTGGTGCTGGCCGCCCGCCTGCTGGGCTGGCGCCTGTTCCGTTACTGAGGGGAATGCCGTGTTCACCACCAGCCTCACCGCCAACGACCTGCTGTTCCTCCTGCAAGGCGCCTGGACCACCCTCGCCATCACCGCCATGGCGATGCTGATCGGCACCCTGCTGGGTGTCGTCTTCGGCCTGCTCCGCGCCCTGCTGCCACGCGCCAGCCTGCCGCTGGCGGCGCTGCTCGACGTATTCCGCAGCGTGCCGCTGCTGATCCAGTTCGTCCTGCTCAATTCCTTCAAGAGCATCCTCGGCCTCGACTGGAGCGCCTTCGCCGTGGCCTGCCTGGTGCTCGGCGTGTACGCCGCCGCCTACTGCACCGAGGTGGTCCGCGGCGGCGTCCTCTCGGTACCGCCGAGCGTGCGCCGGGCGGCGCGTTCGCTGGGCCTGAGCTATCGCCAGGACCTGTTCCACATCGTCCTGCCGATGGCCGCCCGGGTGGCCTTCCCCGGTTGGGTCAACCTGACCCTGTCGGTGATGAAGGACACCTCGCTGGTGCTCTGGATCGGCATCGTCGAACTGCTGCGCGCCTCGCAGACCATCGTCACGCGCATCCAGGAACCGCTCTTCGTGCTCTGCATCGCGGGGCTCGTCTATTACCTCATGAGCTGGGTGGTCGCGCGACTCGGCGCCCGGCTGGAACGGAGATGGCAGCAATGATCGAGATCAGCGGCGTGCACAAGGCCTACGGCCAGTTCGAGGTGGTCAAGGGCGTCGACCTGAGGGTGGACAAGGGCGAGGTGCTGTCGATCATCGGCGGCTCCGGTTCCGGCAAGTCGACCCTGCTGATGTGCATCAACGGCCTGGAGCCGATCCAGCGCGGCAGCATCCGCGTCGACGGCATCGACGTGCATGCCCGCGGCACCGACCTCAACCGCCTGCGGCGGAAGATCGGCATCGTCTTCCAGCAGTGGAACGCCTTCCCCCACCTGACCGTGCTGGAAAACGTCATGCTCGCGCCGCGCAAGGTGCTCGGCAAGAGCCGCGCCGAAGCCGAGGCGATGGCGCTGAAGCAACTTACCCACGTCGGTCTCGGCGACAAGCTCAAGGTCTTCCCCCAGCGCCTTTCCGGCGGCCAGCAACAGCGCATGGCGATCGCCCGGGCGCTGGCGATGTCGCCGGACTACATGCTGTTCGACGAAGCCACCTCGGCGCTCGACCCGCAGTTGGTCGGCGAGGTGCTGGACACCATGCGCCTGCTCGCCGAGGAAGGCATGACCATGGTCCTGGTCACCCACGAGATCCGCTTCGCCCGCGACGTGTCCGACCGGGTGGCGTTCTTCCGCAATGGCCTGGTCCACGAGATCGGCACCCCCGACCAGGTGATCGGCAACCCGCAGCGGCCGGAGACGGTGGAATTCCTCCGCTCGGTGCTCTGAGCCCGCCCCCGCACAGGAGATAGCCATGCGTTCGCAGCGGATCGTCCACATCGTCAGTTGCCATGCCGAAGGCGAGGTCGGCGACGTGATCGTCGGCGGCGTCGCCGCGCCGCCCGGCGCCACCCTCTGGGAACAGTCGCGCTGGATCGCCAGAGACCAGGACCTGCGCAACTTCGTCCTCAACGAACCGCGCGGCGGAGTGTTCCGCCACGCCAATCTGCTGGTGCCGGCCAAGGACCCGCGCGCGCAGATGGGCTGGATCATCATGGAGCCGGCCGACACCCCGCCGATGTCCGGTTCCAATTCGCTGTGCGTGGCCACCGTACTGCTCGACAGCGGCATCCTGCCGATGCGCGAACCGCTGACTCGGCTGCTGCTGGAAGCGCCGGGCGGGCTGATCGAGGCCCGCGCGGAATGCCGCGACGGCAAGGCCGAGCGGGTGGAAATCCGCAACGTGCCGTCGTTCGCCGACCGCCTCGACGCCTGGATCGAAGTCGAGGGCCTCGGCTCGCTACAGGTCGACACCGCCTACGGCGGCGACAGCTTCGTCATCGCCGACGCCCGGCGCCTGGGCTTCGCCCTGCGCGCCGACGAGGCCGCCGAGCTGGTCGCCACCGGCTTGAAGATCACCCACGCGGCCAACGAACAACTGGGCTTCCACCACCCGACCAACCCGGACTGGGACCATCTGTCCTTCTGCCAGCTGGCCGCGCCGCCGGAGCGCCGCGACGGTGTCCTCGGCGCGAGCAACGCGGTGGTCATCCGCCCCGGCAAGATCGACCGCTCGCCCTGCGGCACCGGCTGCTCGGCGCGGATGGCGGTGCTCCAGGCGAAAGGTCAGCTGCGGGTCGGCGAACGCTTCGTCGGGCGCTCCATCATCGGTTCGGAATTCTACTGCCACATCGAGTCGCTGACCGAACTCGGCGGCCGTCCGGCGATCCTCCCGTGCCTGTCCGGGCGCGCCTGGATCACCGGCATCCACCAGTACCTGCTCGACCCGGACGATCCCTGGCCGCAAGGCTATCGGCTGTCCGATACCTGGCCCGACGGCCACTGCTGACCACCCCGACCGACCGCAGGCAGCGGCCGGGCGGAAACCGATCCGGCGCGTACCGGATCGTCCACGACGGCGAACGCTGCCGTCGCCCTGTGACTCGGACCGCAGCGGTCCGATTGAATTCGTATACGAAATACGAAAAAAGGAGAAACCATGAGCAAGCACGTCAACTGGAGCGGCGTATTCCCCGCGGTCACCACCCAATTCAACGCCGATTTCTCGGTGAACCTGGAGGAAACCCACACGGTCATTTCCAACCTGGTGCGCGACGGCGTGTCCGGGCTGGTGGTATGCGGCAGCGTCGGCGAGAACACCTCGCTGACCATCGAGGAGAAGATGGCCGTCACCGAGGTCGCCAAGGATGCCTCCGGCGGCCGCGTGCCGGTGATCTGCGGGATCGCCGAGTTCACCAGCGCCGGCGCGGCGAAGGTGGCCAAGGCGGTGGAGCGGGTCGGCGTCGACGGCATCATGGTGATGCCGGCGCTGGTCTATTCCTCCAAGCCGCACGAGACCGCCGAGCATTTCCGCAGCGTGGCTAGCGGCACCGACCTGCCGGTGATGGTCTACAACAACCCGCCGATCTACCGGAACGATGTCACCCCGGACATCCTGGTTTCCCTGGCCGACTGCGAGAACATCGTCTGCTTCAAGGACAGCTCCGGCGACACCCGCCGCTTCATCGACGTACGCAACCAGGTGGGCGAGCGCTTCATCCTCTTCGCCGGCCTCGACGACGTGGTCCTGGAAAGCGTGGCGGTGGGCGCTCAGGGCTGGATCTCGGGAATGTCCAACGTATTCCCGAAGGAAGGCGAGACCATCTTCCGCCTGGCCAGGGCCGGGCGCTTCGCCGAGGCGATGCCGATCTACGAGTGGCTGATGCCGATCCTCCATCTCGACGCCCGTCCCGACCTGGTGCAGTGCATCAAGCTCTGCGAGGAACTCGCCGGTCGCGGCAGCGCCCTCACCCGTCCACCGCGCCTGGCCCTGCGCGGCGCCGATCGCGAGCACGTCGAGCGGATCATGGCCAAGGCCCTGGCCAGCCGGCCGGTGCTGCCGGACGTCGGCTTGTAGCCGGCGCCGCGCCCTCGCCGCCTCGCTCCCCAGGGAGCGGCCGGCGAGAGCCAGCGGCAGAGCATTCCGTCCACCGTCCCCAGGGAGGCCCCATGCCCAGTATCCTCGGTCACAACTACGTCGGCGGCGCTCGCAGCGCCGCCGGCAACCTCATCCTGCGCAGCCTCGACGCCGACAGCGGCGAAGCGCTGCCCTACGCCTTCGTCCAGGCCACCGAGGCGGAGGTCGACGCCGCCGCCCGCGCCGCCGAACGCGCCTATCCACACTACCGGCAACTGTCCGCCACGCGCCGCGCCGGATTCCTCGAGGCGATCGCCTCGCGCCTCGACGCCCTGGGCGACGACTTCGTCGCCCTGGTCCGTCGCGAGACCGCGCTGCCCGCCGTACGCATCCAGGGCGAACGGACACGTACCGCCAACCAGTTGCGGCTGTTCGCCGAAGTCCTGCGGCGTGGCGACTTCCACGGCGCGCGCATCGATCGCGGACAACCCGGGCGTACCCCGCCGCGCCCCGACCTGCGCCAGTGGCGAATCGGTCTCGGCCCGGTGGCGGTGTTCGGTGCCAGCAACTTCCCGCTGGCCTTTTCCACCGCCGGCGGCGACAGCGCCGCCGCCCTGGCCGCCGGCTGTCCGGTGGTGGTCAAGGCCCACGGCGGACACATGGCCACAGCCGAATGCGTGGCCGACGCGATCCTCCAGGCGGCGGCCGACAGCGGCATGCCGGCCGGGGTATTCAACATGGTCTACGGCAACGGCGTCGGCGAGGCGCTGGTGCGCCATCCGGCCATCCGCGCGGTCGGCTTCACCGGTTCGCTCAAGGGCGGGCGCGCACTGTGCGACCTGGCAGCGGCGCGGCCGCAGCCGATCCCGGTGTTCGCCGAGATGAGCAGCATCAATCCGCTGGTGGTGCTCCCCGAAGCCCTGCGCCGGCGCGGCCGGCAGGTGGCGGAGGAGCTGGCCGCCTCGGTGACGCTCGGCTGCGGCCAGTTCTGCACCAAGCCGGGCCTGGTGCTTGGCCTGCGCTCCCCCGGCTTCGACGCCTTCGTCGCGGCCCTGGGCGAGGCACTGGCCGCCAGGCCGGCACAGAGCATGCTCAACGCCGGTACCTTGCGCAGCTATGTCGAAGGACTGCAACGCCTGGAGCGCCATCCCGGCATCCGGCGCCTGGCCGGCGCGCCACAGGAAGGACGGCAGGCCCATCCGCAGTTGTTCAAGGCCGACGTGGGCCTGTTGCTGGAAGGCGACGAACTGCTCCAGGATGAGGTGTTCGGCCCGGCCACCGTGGTCGTCGAGGCAGCCGACGAGGAACAGCTTGCCCGCGCGCTGGACAACCTGCACGGCCAGTTGACGGCGACCCTGATCGGCGAAGCGGAAGACCTCGCGGCGTTCGCCGGGCTGGTCCCGCTGCTCGAAGGCAAGGCCGGGCGCCTGCTATTCAACGGCTATCCGACCGGCGTCGAGGTATGCGACGCCATGGTCCACGGCGGCCCCTACCCGGCCACCTCCGACGCTCGCGGCACCTCGGTGGGAACCCTGGCCATCGAACGCTTCCTGCGCCCGCTGTGCTACCAGGACTACCCCGACAGCCTGCTCCCGGACGCCCTGAAGAACGCCAACCCGCTGGGCCTGCTGCGCCTGGTCGATGGCCGGAGCACGCGCGAGGCCCTGGATTGAGCACGCCTGGAAGCCTGGATGGCGGATAACGCCGTTGGCGCTATCCGCCCTACGCAGTCGTCCTCGTTGCGCCACGCTGTCCGGTCGGCCCCTCGCCTTGCGCTCACTCCAGCAACGCCAGCAGCTCCCGGTGCAACGCCTCGGGAATCGTCACGCCGTCCCTGGCGCTGCGTTCGCGCGCTTCGAAGCGTCGCTGCGAGGGCAAGCGCGCGCCCTGTTCGACGATGCCTTCGAACAGCGTCTCGGCGCGCGCCAGGTGCTCCTCCGCCGAGGCGCCGAGCATGCGCCGCGGATCGATGGCGATCAGCAGTTCGCCACCGTAGGGAGAAGAACGGCTGCCCTCGTCGTAGGCCAGCGACTCGGCACTGGTCAGGTCGCCGATCAGCGGACCGGCGAGCAGTTCGACCATCGCCGCCAGGGCCGAGCCCTTGTGCCCGCCGAAAGTAAGCATGGCGCCTCGCAACGCGGCGCTGGCATCGGTGGTCGGCTCGCCCTGCTCGTCCACCCCCCAGCCCAGCGGGATTGGCTTGCCGGCGCGTTCGTGCAACTGGATCTCGCCACGCGCCACGGCGCTGGTGGCGAAGTCGAAGACGAACGGCGGGCCGTCCGGACGCGGCCAGCCAAAGGCGATCGGGTTGGTGCCGAAGATCGGCTTGCGTCCGC
>NZ_KV828511.1:272408-280288 GCF_001836405.1 Pseudomonas sp. HMSC057H01
CCGCCCGCCGGCGCCACCCAGGCATGACTCGGCGTGGTCGCCAGGGCCACCAGGCCCGCCTCGGTGAGTGCCTCGACCTCAACCCATAGCGCGGAGAAATGCACACAGCGGTTCACCGCCATCGCCGCGATACCCTGGCTGCGGGCCTTCTCCAGCAGATGCGGCAGCCCCAGCCGGAATGCGCACTGGGAGAACCCGCCATGGGCGTCGACCCGCAGCAGGCCGGGAGCGATGTCGTGCAGTTCCGGCTCGGCGTCGGCGGATACCTTGCCGGCCTTCAGGGTGGCGATGCAGCCGAGCAACCGCCAGATACCGTGGGAGGCGCATTCGTCGCGCTCCCCCGCCACCAGGGTATCGGCCACCGCCTGTACATGGGCTTCGCTGAAAGCGTGCCGGCGCAGGATGCGCACGGCCAGCTCGCGGACCTCGTCCAGCGTCATTCGGATCACGGGCTTCTCCTTGTTCGACCAATCCCTAGGGTGGCCTGCCGCGACAGCCTTCTCTTGACCTCAATCGACCCTGAGCATGCCGAAAACGGCACAACCGGCTCGAGCACATCGAAAACTTACAGAAAATTCCTATCAATCATGTAAGGCAATTCCAAATAGCCCCGCAGCCCCTCAAGAAACCCCTCCGCGCCCCGCTACAGGGCCAAGCACCTTCCCACAGCCCGGTCGGAGACCACCCCATGCTTCTTCGTCGTATCGCCATCACCCCACGCGCCGTCATCGGCTTCGCCATCCTCGCCTCGCTGCTGGTGGCGCTCGGCCTCTTCGCGCACAACCGCATGGGTTCGCTGAACCGCGCCGCCAGGGATATCGGCGAAGTCTGGCTGCCCAGCGTCGAAGCCTCGGCCCAGCTCAGCGGCCTGATGAGCGAACTGCGCCTCGGCGAGATGAACCACGTGCTGCTGCACGACGCCACGCGCATGCGCCAGCAGGAACAACGGATGGACGAGGTCATCGCTACCCTCGCCAGGGTGGAAAGGGAATACCGCCCCTTGCTGGTCCTGGACGAGGAGCGCGCGTTGCTCGACCAGTTCGTCCAGCGCCAGCAGGAATACCTCGAAGGACACGCCGCCCTGCTCGCGCTGTCCCGTGACAACCGTACCGACGAAGCCAGCGTGCTGATGGGCGGGGCCCAGTTGCAGCGCTACGAGCAGGTGCAGCGGACCCTGAAGCAACTCATCGCCCTCGACCGCGAGGCCGCCCGCGCCTCCACCGCCGAAGCCGCCGATGTCTACTCCCGGGCCTCCACCGCGATCCTCGCGGTGCTGCTGGTGGCCCTGGCGGCCAGCGTGACGATCGCCTGGCTGCTAACCCGCAGCATCGTCGTGCCGATCCGCCAGGCGGTGTCCTGCGCCGACCGCATCGCGGCCCGCGACCTGACCGGCGAGATCGCCAGCGACGGCGACGACGAGCCGGCGCAACTGATGAAGGCCATGCGCAGCATGCAGGCCAGCCTGCACGACACCATCGAGCAGATCGGCGATTCCGCCGCGCTGCTGGCCGCCGCTGCCGAGCAACTGAACGCGGTGACCGAGGAAGGCAACCGGTCGCTGGCCCGGCAGAACGATGAGATCGAGATGGCCGCCACCGCGGTCAACGAAATGAGCGCGGCGGTCGAGGAGGTCGCGCGCAACGCCAGCTCCACCGCCGAGGCCTCCAGTCTCTCGGAACGGGCCGCCGGCAACGGCCGCGCACGGGTCGAACAGACCGTCCGCTCGATCCGTCAGATGAACGCCGAGATCGGCCAGACCGCGCGCCTGGTGGAAGGCCTGGCCAGCCAGGCGCAGGACATCGGCAAGGTGCTCGACGTGATCCGCGCCATCGCCGAGCAGACCAACCTCCTCGCCCTCAATGCCGCCATCGAGGCCGCCCGCGCCGGCGAGCAGGGCCGCGGATTCGCGGTGGTCGCCGACGAAGTGCGCGCCCTCGCCCACCGCACCCAGCAATCGACCCATGAGATCGAAGGCATGATCGCCAGCGTCCGCGAGGGCACCGACACCGCGGTGTCCGCGATGCGCGAGAACGACCAGCGCGCCCGGCAGATGCTCGACGAGGCCGAGGCCGCCGACCACGCCCTGGGCGAGATCGCCGAGCACGCCACGCGGATCAACGAGCGCACCCTGGTGATCGCCAGCGCTGCCGAGGAGCAGGCCCACGTCGCCCGCGAGGTCGATCGCAACCTGGTGAACATCCGCGACGTTGCCGTGCAGACCACCCAGGGCGCCGAGCAGACCCGCGGCGCCAGCCACGAGCTGTCGCGCCTGGCCAACGACCTCAAGAGCATGATCGGTCGCTTCGTGGTCTGACCCGCAGGCGAGCTAGGGCGTCGCGCGGCGCAGCACCAACTGCCCGCCGTCGCCCTTCTGCACCCGGTAGTCGCCCTCGCCCTGGCGACCGAGGAGCATCAGGGTCAGGCCGCCGCGTTCGAGCAGCGCGATCCCGGCCGGGGTGGGCCTCCAGGCGCGCGGCTCGCTGGGCAGCCAGCGCGTGAGGCAGGCGGTATCGCCGCCCAGGTCGTAGCCACTGGCTTCCGCCACTTCGCTGTCGCGCAGCTCCAGATGGCAGATCGCGGGCGCCTCGTCCTGCTGCAGGGTCCATTGCCCGGCGAGATCGGAAGCGCTGAGAAGAATCAGACTGCTGGCCATACTGATACCTGTGCTGAAAAAACCGCAGAGCAAGCAAACCATCCTGGAGAGCTTCGCGCTTGCCGACATCGAGAGATCTCCTTCAAGCCTGGAACATCGGATAACACGGCGAACGCCGCCCGCCATCCTCGCTTCGAACGCCAGCGCGCGCCAGGCGCCGCGGGCCTCCGTTCGTCCGCCGGGCCGCCGGCCCACGGGCGCGCCACAGTTCACAACTTCGCTCCTGTGGAAGACACCTATCAATTCGAACAGTGCCCGGCCGGCCGAAGGGCCGCGGTTCGTACCGCCGCACCGAACCGCGCCCGCTTCAGCGCGTCAGACGACGATGTCGGCCTGGGTCGCCTGGCCGATCAGATTGATCGCGAAATCGGCATGGGCATCCCCGCTGAAGTCGATCGCCAGGCTGCCGGCCTTGCTCGCCGCGTCGTAGGACAGGATCGCCTGGCCGGCCTGGCCGGCGAAGGCGTCGACGTATTGCAGCACCAGCCCGCCGTTGACGAAGGCGTCCAGCCCGGACAGGTCGATCTTGTCCTGGCCGCTGACGAAGTCGCGCAGGGTATCCGGCGCCGCCGCGGAGGACTCGGCGATATCGCCGTAGACGAAGGTGTCGGCTCCCGCGCCGCCCCACAGCTGGTCCGCGCCGAGGCCGCCGTAGAGGATGTCGTTGCCGGCGCCGCCCTTGAGCACGTTGGCCACGTCGTTGCCGATCAACAGGTCGCTACCCGAGCCGCCGATGGCGTTTTCCACGGTGACCCCGGCAGCGATCGACACATTGCCCTTCAACCCGCCGACATCGGACAGCGCCTTCTCGTTGAGGTTGATCTTCTGGTTCTGGCTGAAGCCGGAGAAGTCCAGGGTGTCGTTGCCGCCGGCGTCCCACACCGAGAACACCAGCTTGGAACTGGACGAGGTGGCGCTGTAGAAGTCGCGCTCGGTGTTGGAGTTGAAGCCGTACACCGTGTCGCCGGTGCGAGTGGTCAGGTTGGCCCCGTAGAGCTTCTGGATCGCCGCGATGTCGTCCAGCAGCGGTGCCGAGGAATAGGCGCCCTTGAAGTCCTGGCCGGTGTTCTGCTCTTCCCAGTAGCTCATCACCGAATAGGCGCGGGTGTCCTCGGCGTAGGTAGCGTCGGCGTAGGTGGGATCGCCCTCGCCGGCGTTGTAGTCGCCGGGGTGGCTCAGGCCCAGGGTATGGCCGATCTCGTGGGTCAGCGTCTGGCGTCCGTAGTTGCCGTTGGCCGGATTGACGTTGGCGCTGTAGCTGCTGTTGATCAGGTACCAGGATTGCCCCTTGAGCGCATCCGGTACATCCGGCAGGAAGGCGAACGCCGCACCGCCGACACTACTGCTGAAGTTGCCGAAGGTCAGGTCGCCCTGATCGCCCTGGCCGGCGTCGACGAAGTGGATATTGGTGACGTCCGCCCAGGATTGCAGCGACAACTTGGCCTGGGCCTGCTGCTGCGCGGAGAAGGCGCTGAACTTGCCCAGCGAGTAGATATCGCTGACATACTTCCACGGCGTATTGAAGAAGTCGTTCGGCTTGGTCAGGAACGAATAGGACAGGGTCAGCACCGAGTCGCCCGGTGCTTTCTGCCAAGACGCCTGTTCGCGGAGGATCTGCTCCGCCGCCTGGTCTACGGTATAGGACGGATGGCCATTGACCAATTCGTCCCCGCCCCGCGCATAGGCATGCAGGAAGTTGTCTACCTGGGTATACGCATCACTACGACCTTTCAATGCAAGAGAATTGCTGGACATTGTCATATCCCTTTAAGTTGTAAAGGAAATAACTCGGATACAATTATCGGATGGATAATTGCAGTTATCGGCCAGATCAGGCCGAAGTCCAAACTGACACAGCTCATTTTCCAATGTCCACAGGTTTCATGAAAAAAATTAAGCTGCACTTAAAGCATATGCACGAACGAATTCCGCATATATGAAATCATGCAGGAAAGATAAACTACCGAAGACACTGGAATATTATAAAAACCGTTTCATATAAATAGCGCCTTATTGAAAAAACAATTCCATGCGTATTGTTCGACCTCTGTCGACCCGCCCGGGACATCGACTTCACGCCAGGCGAACAATTGCCTGCACGTCCTTCGCGGTCTCAATTGAGCGCGCTCCGGTTTTCCTCCGTATCGGTCTTCGACAGGGTGTGCAGCGGCGCCGGGCAATCCGTCGTCGCGCAGTCGCGGCGGCGCGCCGGCGTCTCGCCGGAAACGAAGTTCGCCGCCACCAGTTCCAGGTCGGCCTCGTCCAGCACCCCGGCGTAGAAACGCAGGCGTGCCCAGGCCGTGAGGTAGTCGTACTTGGCCTTGGACAGCTCGTTCATCGCGCTGTACAGCGCCTGCTCGGCGTTCAGCAGGTCGAGGTTGACCCGCACCCCGGCGGCGATGCTCTTGCGCGTGGCCATCACCAACGTCCGCGCCGAATCCACGGTCATCTCGTAGGCGCGGATCTTCGCCGCGCTGCTGCTGCTCTGGTTGTACATCTTGCGCACCTGGTTGAGGGTCTCGCGGACCTTGTCGTCCAGGTCGTAATGGCTCTTCTCCATGCGATGCGTGGCCTGGCGCGTCGCCGCCAGGGTCTCGCCGCCGGAGAACAGCGGAACGCTCAACTGGATGCCGACGCTGTCGGTCTCGTAGCGCTGGTTGTAGGTGTTCTCCGAACCGGACTTGGACTTGCCGGTGCTGGCGTACAGGCCCAGGCGCGGCAGGAAGTCGGCGCGGTTCTGCTCGACCTCGTAGCGGGCCACGTCCACCGCGTGGCGCAGCGAGGCCAGCTCGGGATTCTCGGCCAGCGCCAGGTCGCGCCAGGCGGTGTAGCTGGCGGGGCTCAGCGGGCGCACCTGGAAGCGTTCGCCGAGCGGCGCCAGGTCGGCGATCTCCAGCGGCGCCCCGACCAGTCGCTCCAGCTCGCGCAGGGCGGCATCCTGGCTGTCCCGCGCCTCGATTTCCTGGGCCTGGGCCAGGTTGAAGCGGGCCTGGGTCTCCAGGGTGTCGGTGCGGGTGCCGTTGCCGCGCTCGAACTGGCGCTGGTTGAGCTGGAACTGCTCGCGGTAGGAGCGTTTCTGCGCCCGCGCCAGTTCGATCTGGTCCTGGGCCAGCAGCGCGCCGGTATAGGCTTCCAGGACCCGGACCAGCAGTTCCTGGCTCTGGCTGCGGAAGCGCTCGTCGGACAGCAGCGCCTGGGCCACGCCCTTGCGGTAGCGGCTGAAGGCCTCGTAGTCGAACAACGGCTGTTGCAGGCTGAGGGTGGAGACGTAGCTGTCGTAGTCGCGGTCTTCCTTGAAATCGCCGCGGGTGGTGGTCTGGGTCACATCGGACCAACTGCGCCCACGGTTGTAGCTGTACACCAGGCGCGGCAGCAGCGCCGCGCGGCCGAGCGCACGGTATTGCCTGCCGGCCTCGTGCTCCTGGATCGCGGCCTGGAACTGCGGGTCGTTCTCCAGGGCCAGGTGATAGCCGTCCAGCAGGCCGAGGGCGAAGGCATCCTCGCGCAGCAGCAACAGGAAGGCGCCGAACAGCCAGGTCATCAGGCGGCGCATGGTCATCGGTCAGTTCTCCGCCAGCGCCACGTGGGCGCGGTCGAACAGGGGCTTGAACAGGTAGTTGAGCAGCGAGCGCTCGCCGGTGCGGACGAACACCTGCACCGCCATTCCCGGGCGGATCTGCAGGCCCTTCAGCTTGCCCATCCCGGCCGCGTCGACCTGGGCGCGCAGCGCGTAGTAGGGCTGCTTGTTCTGCTCGTCGAGCAGGCGGTCGGCGCTGACCATGGTCACCTCGCCGGTGACCCGCGGGGTCTTGCTCTGGTTGAAGGCGGTGAACAGCATCTCCACCGGCAGCCCGCTGTGGATCCGGTCGACCAGGTTCACCGCGAGCTGGCCCTCCACTTCCAGGCTGTCGCTGTTGGGCACGATGTACATCAGCAATTCGCCGGGGCCGATCACCCCGCCATCGGTGAACACCTTCAAGCCGGCCACGTAGCCGCTGACCGGTGCGCGGATCTCGGCGTGCCGCAGTTCGTAGCGCGCCGAGGACAGCTCCTCCCAGAGCGTCCGCGCATTGACCTGGGTTTCCGCCAGTTGCCCGTTGACTTCCTTGCGGTACTCCTCCTCGCGTTGGGCGATGCGCATCTGCGCCTCGGCGATGCTCTGGCGGATCTGCCCGAAGCGACCGCTGCTCTCCGATAGCCGGGCGTTCACCTCGGCCAGTTGGCGCTCCTGTTCGAGCAACTGGTTGCGCGGCATGTAGCCTTCCTCGGCGAGGTCGCGCGCACCGCTCAACTGGCTGTTCAACAGGCGTTGTTGCAGGCGCTGGTTGCCCTCGGTCTGGCGCAACCCTTCGAGCTGGGCGCGCAGCCCCTCGATGTTCGCCCGCAATGCGGAGAGTTCGTTGGCCAGCGCGGTCTGGCGGCTGTGCAGCAACTGCCGCTGCAACTCCAGGCGCTCGCCGAGGGTCGGCAGCGGGGCCTGCTCGGCCAGCCCCGCGGGCATCTCCAGGGTCCGCCGGCCGTCGTATTCGGCCTGCAGGCGCGCCTGGTTGAGCCGCGCGTTGGCGTACCGGTTGAGCAGCGAATCGACGTTGGCCCGGGCCTGGGTCGGTTCCATGCGGATCAGCGGCTCGCCCGCCTCCACATGCTGGCCGTCGCGCACCAGGATGTGCTTGACCACCCCGCCCAGCGGATGCTGCACCGACTTGCGCTGGCCGGAGATGATCACCGTGGCCGGCACCGCCACGCCCTGGTCGAGCGGCGCGAAGGCGGCCCAGAGCAGCGCGCCGCCGAAGCCGAACAGGACCAGCAGCCAACCCAGTCGCGCATAGGCGTTCTCGTCGCGTTTCACCGTGCGGGTCATTCCACACCTCCCTGGCGCGGCGCGGCCACCACCTGCGGCGCGCCGTAGCCGGCCACCCGGTAGTCCGCGCGCTGCTGCGACGCCGACGCGGCGCGCTGGTTGTTCAAGGCGGCGAGCACCTGGTCACGCTCGCCGTACAGGTGCAACTGGCCGGCGTTCAGCGCCAGCAGGCGGTCGGCGCAACCCAGCACGCCGGCCCGGTGGGTGATCAGCAGCACCGTGCAGCCACGCGCCTTGAGCGCCTGGATCGCCGCCTGCAGCGCCTGCTCGCCGCTGTCGTCGAGGTTCGAGTTGGGTTCGTCGAGCACCACCAGGGTCGGCGCACCGTACAGCGCCCGGGCCAGGGCGATGCGCTGGCGCTGGCCG
>NZ_KV828511.1:280388-292953 GCF_001836405.1 Pseudomonas sp. HMSC057H01
GGGCCAGGGCGATGCGCTGGCGCTGGCCGCCGGAAAGCCCGGCGCCGCCGACGCCGAGCACGGTGTCGTAGCCCTGCGGCAGGCGCAGGACCAGTTCATGGACCCCGGCCAGGCGCGCCGCCTCCACCACCTTGTCGGCCTGCACCTCGCCGAAGCGGGCAATGTTTTCCGCCACCGTGCCGGCGAACAGTTCGATGTCCTGCGGCAGGTAGCCGATGCGCGGGCCGAGGGTCTCGCGCTCGTACTGGCGGATCTCGGCGCCGTCCAGGCGCACGCTGCCGTGCAGGGTCGGCCAGATGCCCAGCACTACCCGCGCCAGGCTCGACTTGCCGGAGCCGGACGGACCGATCACGCCGACCACCGAGCCGGCCGGGATCGCCAGGGTCAGGCCACGCAGGGTGCGCGCCTCGCTGCCGGGCGGCGCCGCGTCCAGCGATTCCAGCAGCAGGTGGCCACGCGGCTCGGGCAATTCCATGCGCCGCTCGCGGGCGGGGAATTCGTCGAGCAGGCCGCTCAGCCGGCGATAGGCATCGCGCGCCGCGCCCCACTGCTTCCACACGCCGATCAGTTGGTCGATGGGCCCCAGCGCACGGCCCATCAGGATCGAGCCGGCGATCATCATCCCCGGGGTGATGCGTCCCTCCACCGCCAGCCAGGCGCCGAGGCCGAGCACCAGGGATTGCAGGGCGATGCGCAGGTACTTGCTCAGCGCGTTGATCCGCGCCGCGCGCTCGCTGGCCAGGCTCTGCTGGTCGAGGAACGCCTGGTGCAGCCGTTCCCAGCGCCCGCGCATGCTACCGAGCATGCCCATCGCCTCGATCACCTCGGCGTTGCGCAGGTTGTTGCTGGCCAGTTGGCCGGACTTGATCGACAACTCGCCGGCCTTGGCCAGCGGCGCACGGGTGGCGCGTTCGTTGAACCAGGCGAGGGCCATCAGGGCCAGCGCGCCGACCAGCGAGAGCAGGCCGAGCCAGGGGTCGAAGAGGAAGATCACCAGCAGGTAGACCGGGAACCAGGGTGCGTCGAAGAAGGCGAACAGCGCCTGGCCGGTGAGGAACTGGCGCAGGGTGGTCAGGTCGTGCAGCGCCTGGCTGGCCTCCTGGCCGCCGGCGCGCAGGTTGCGTTCGAAGGCGGCGGCGTAGATCCGCCCGTGCAACTGGCCGTCGAAGCGTTCGCTGACCCGCACCAGGACGAAGCTGCGCAGCGCCTCCAGCGCGCCCATGAAGACGAACACGCCGAGCGCCATCAGGGTCAGCATCAACAGGGTGACTTCGTTGGCCGAGGACAGCACGCGGTCGTACACCTGCAGCATGTACAGCGAGGGCACCAGCATCAGCAGGTTGATCACCCCAGAGAACGCCGCCACGCTGCGCAACGCGCCGCGGCTGGCCGCCAGGGCCTGTTTGATTTCGTTGGTAACGCTGGAACCGAGCCTTGCCATCGAGCGCGCTCACTTCTGCCACGACTGCCGCTGGAATCCCGAATGAGCCCGGATGGCACCTCCCTGTGCCGGGCGTTCCCTCGCCGTCAGGCGGCCAGGGCCTGATGCTCCGGCGCCGGGTCGGCGCCGATCAGCTGGATTGTCGGCGGCGCCGCTTCGCCGCCGTGGCCGAGCAGCGCCGCGAGCACCTTGCCGGCACCGTCCAGGGCGCTGTGCGCGGTATCCCCGGCGATACCGGCGACGATCGACAGGTCATTGTCGAGGTCATGCACCAGCTCGATCTGGCCCTTCGGCCCGACCCCGGCGACATCGACACCGGCAATCGTTTGCGCATACAGCTTGCTGTCGAAGTGCAGGTCCAGCGTCGGCAGCGAGACACCGATGTCCTTGACCACCGGCACGTAGCCGAGGATGCCGCCGACGATGGGCAGGTCCTTGAGGGTCACCTCGTTCCAGCTCAGCAGCTTGACCTCGTTGTAGCTACCCAGCTCCAGGGTGCCGCCGAGATTGGCCACGCCGAGGTTGTAGCTGGGTCCGGCGATACCGTAGAACTTGGCGCTGAAGCCTTCCTTGTCGACCGAGCCGACCACTCCCAGGCCGCCGAGGTTGAGCGGCGCCAGCACCGGCACCAGCGGCGCGGTGATCGGATTCAGCGCCAGGGCTGCGGTGACCAGCGGAGTCAGCGGCGTCTCGCCGCCGAAGGTCAGGCCTTGCTCGGTGAAGGAGACGTTGATCGGCAGCGGGCCGAGGATGCCGCGGCTATCGGGAATCACGCCCTGGTCGTGATTGCCGCCGAGCAGCGAGCCGATCACATTGACCCCGAGCAGGCCGTCGCTATTGCCGAGGCTTAGCGAGCCACCCTGGTAGGCGGCGTGGTAGAGATCGTTGGCGGCCTTCAGGCTGTCGCTGCCGAATTCCCAGGCATGGCCGACGGTGGCACCGACGCCCTGCCCCAGGTCACCGACCAGCTTCAGGTAATCCTCCGGCTCGACGCGCCCGTGCAACAAGTCGTCGGCGATCGCCAGCGAGTTGCCGGCCAGCCCGCCCAGCGTGCCGACCGCGGAGCCTACGGTGTCGAGGGCGTCGCCGGCGATCTCGCCGAGCGTGCCGGCCACCGCGCCGACCGTACCCTCCAGCGCCTGCTCCACGCTGGCAACGGCGTCATGCACCGATGTCAGCGCTTCGTGCACCTGCTGCTCCACAGCGTCGACGGTGGAGCCCACCAATGTCCTGGCCACGTCCGCCACCGCCGTGACGGCGGTGGCGGCCACCTGCGTCGCGCGCTCGTAGACCTGGCCGAACAGGTTCGCGGCTGCATTGAATAATCCCATCTTCTGTTCCTCGATTGAGTTGTCTCGGTTATCGCGTTTCCGGCGCAGGTCGCTGTTTACCGACCGAACCGGTCACGCGGTTAAGCGCAGTCAGTGAGTTCCGCGAGAAAACGGAACGCGGGTACCTGAAAGTTCATCAGGCCTGGCGACAACTTGTTTTTATTGGAAGACAGGAGCCCCCCGAGGGCGAAACCCATTTAATCCCGAGCAGCCCGCAACAGAGCGCTCTCCACCGCTTCGCCTGTTAAGTAGGACTAACATGGGAAAGGCAAATTTGTACCACCACTTAAATCAGTTCAATACTTTGGTTGGGCATACCGACCTGTCAGTTCTGCCAGGTGGATTTCCAAGCCCCTGATTCCTAAACGGATTATTGACGCTTTTAATTAATATCGAATGACGGACGGTCGCCCCGGCACGAACTCTGACGAAAATCAGAAATGAAGAAAGGGTTATATCCTTATGCACCAAAGTGCCGAGCCGCCCTCGCGGCGTGCCCAACTAGCGTGCAACTTCGGCAGCGCCCTCTTCGAAGAAGCGAATGACACTTTTGCGTGGCTCATAAGGAATACTCTTATTGCGTGAAGCGCATCACAAAATATTGAATCGAACAGTCCAGGCGGATTGTTTTCTCCTGGTAAACGATGATTAACGGCGCGCTCCCAACGCCGGGTTATTTCCATGAATCGCTTCAGCCAACGCCTTGCCTGCCGATAGCCTCTGCCGTCACCCGTTCCCGCCCTTGCTCCCCGCCTTGCCTGCCCCTATCCTGCGCCCGTCACGGCCAAATCCGTGACCGGGTTTGACAGCCCGAAGAGACGGCGCGATGCGCCGAGCGGTGCATGCGAAAGCAGCGAATGCTTTTGCAGGCATCGGCTCGACCGCAGTTTTCCAACTGCGGGCCTTCATGGCGGATCGCGTGGGGAGACCCTCGTGGTCTGCCGGTTCCGTTTCCCGGTCTGTCAACCCTGCGCGATCCTGCCTCCATCGATTGACAGCGAAGGCGGCAGGTCATGTGACTCTCAGAAACGGAGTACCCAGCATGACGAAGGATGAAAAGGAAAAGACCCACGTCGACGCAATCATCGAACGCTACAAGGACCTGATGGTCGAGATTCCCCCCGCCGACCGGCAACCCGGTCTCTCCCTGCTCTGGCCGGTTCCCGCCCAGCCCGCCATCGACAAGGGCGTCCGCCAGGCCGAGAACTGGCTTGCCGACCAGATCGAAGGCCAGCTCTGGACCGCCTTCGCCTTCGGCCGCGACAGCCTGCCCACACCGATGCAGAAGACCGCCTTCGAAGTGGCCTTCCTGACGCGCCTGCAGCAGCGCCTGGTAGCCGCTCGACGTTCCGGTTGACCCGGCCATGGCGAATGACGCCGGTGGCGTCGTTCGCCCCTACGCCAAGTCTCCATCGCGGTCTCGGGCACCGCGTACGAAATCATCGCCAGACTCCGCCTGGCAACGCGCCGAGCGTCTGGAGCGCCCCGGTGCGCCATCCCGCCCAGCCGGATTGAACGCAAGCGCACCCACCGCCCTCCTATATTCCATACGACCCACCACCTCAACCGGAACCGAGCAAGACTCCGCAGACATGGCACAGCCTTTCACCATCGAACCGGACCCGAACACCCTCGACCATCCACCGGCCTTCCTGGCCAACGGAGGAGCGGTCGGGAAACTGTTGCTCAGCCTCGACGCGGCCAGTTCGCCCCTCGGCCCGCCGGACGCCTGGTCGGCGAGCCTGAAGACGACGATGGCCACGCTGCTGCCGGCCAAGGCGCAGATCGTGCTGTTCTGGGGCGCGGAATTCGTCGCCCTGTACAACGATGCCTACGCGCCGAGCATCGGCGACAAGCATCCGCGCGCCCTCGGCCGGCCGGCGATAGAGAACTGGCGGGAGCTGTGGGATGACCTCGAACCGCTGCTGCGCGGGGTGTACGAGACCGGTGAAACCTTCGCGGCAAAGGATCGGCCCTTCTACATCGAACGCCATGGACGCGGCGAGACGGTCTATTTCGACGTGTCCTATTCGGCGGTGCGGGAAACCGACGGTTCCGTCGGCGGCGTGCTGTGCATCGTCACCGAGACCACCGAGCGGGTGCGTTTCGAACGCCGCCAGGCGTTCCTCCTGGAACTGGGCCAGACCCTGCCGTCCCTGGCCGATCCCCTGGAAATCGAAGCCACCGCCCTGCGCCGGCTCGGCGAGGAGCTGGGCGCGTCGCGGATATTCTTCGGCGAGGACAACGGCGACGGCATGACCTTCCAGGTCCATCGCGACTATCTCCACGACGGCCGCTCGGCGGTCGGTCGGCATCGCTACCTGGCGTTCGGCGCCACCCTGTCCGGCGAACTGCATGCCGGACGCAGCGTGGCGCGGGAAGACCTCGCCGGGGAGCGCGGCATGAGTCTCGACGAGGCGGCGAGCCGCGCGCGCCTGGGGCTGGGCGCCACGCTGCACGTCCCGGTGCTGCGCCACGGCCGGCTGGAGGCGCTGCTGGCGATCCACTTCGCCCATCCGCAGGCGCTCGGCGAAGATTCGCGCCGCCTGGCGGAGGAAGCCGCCAAGCTGGCCTGGACCTCGCTCACCCATGCCCGCGCGGAGCTGGCGCTGCGCACCAGTTCCGCGCAACTGGCGGCGATGTTCGACCAGGCCAGCGCGGGCATCGCGGTATGCGACCGGAACTGGCGCTTCACCCGGGTCAACGATCGCTACTGCGAGATCGCCGGCCGTTCGCGCGAGACCCTGCTCGGCCTGCGCATGCAGGACATCCTCGACCCCGCCGACTTCGCCCTCCCTGCGGCGCCAGGCGGAGCGACCGGCGCGGCGTTCGAGATGAGCGGCCGCTACGTTCGCCCCGACGGCGATACGGTGTGGGTGCAGAACCAGGTCACGCCGCTGGTGGACGAGCAGCATGCCGCCAGCGGCCTGCTCTGCGTGTGCATGGACATCAGCGCGCGGGTACGCGCCGAGAACGAGCTGCGCGAACTCAACGAAAGCCTGGAAGAACGTGTCGCGACCATGCTCGCCCAGCGCGAAAGCGCCCTGGCGCAGCTTCACGAGGCACGCAAGATGGAGATGGTCGGCCAGTTGACCGGCGGCATCGCCCATGACTTCAACAACCTGCTGACGCCGATCATGGCCTCGCTGGAACTGATCCGCCGGCGGCTCGACGACGCCCGCTCCACCGACCTCATCGACGGCGCGCTACAGTCCGCGGAGCGGGCGCGGAACCTCGTCGGCCGCCTGCTCACCTTCGCTCGCCGGCAAACCCTCAAGCCGCAGGCGGTAGCCCTGCGCGAACTGGTCGAGGGCATGCGCGACCTGATCGAGCGCTCGCTCGGCCCGACCATCGAGGTCCGTATCGAGATCCCGGAACGCCTGCCTGCGGTGGTGGTGGATCCGCACCAGTTCGAACTGGCCATCCTCAACCTCGCGGTGAATGCCCGCGACGCCATGGGCGAAGGCGGCCGCCTGGAAATAGGCGCGCGGACCGACCTGGTGATCGACGGCGCGGTGGACGGTCTCGGCGCCGGCCGCTACGTGTGCCTGGAAGTCGCCGACAACGGCGGAGGCATGCCCGCCGAGGTGCTGGCCCGCTGCATGGAGCCGTTCTTTTCCACCAAGGGCGTGGGCAAGGGCACCGGCCTCGGCCTGTCGATGGTCCAGGGCCTGGTCGCCCAGTCCGGCGGCGGCCTGGGCATCCATTCGGAGATCGGCAAGGGGACCCGGGTGAGCATCTGGCTGCCGATCACCGCGGAGCAGACGCAATCCACCGCAGAAAGCTGCCCGGACGCACCGGAAGCGTTGCGGCCGACCCACGTGCTGCTGGTCGACGACGACAGGATGGTGCGCTACACCACCGCGCTGCTGCTCGGCGATCTCGGCTACCAGGTCAGCGAGGCGGCGTCGGCGGAGGAAGCCCTGGGCGAGGTCGAGCGCGGCCTGGCGCCCGACCTGCTGGTCACCGACCATCTCATGGCCGACAAGACCGGCGTGCAGCTTGCCGAGGAACTGCGCCAGCGCTTCCCGCAATTGCCGGTGCTGGTCATCACCGGCTACGCCAATCTCACGCCCGAGCAACTCAACGGCTTCGAGGTGTTGACCAAGCCGTTCCGCCACAACGAACTCGCCGAACGCCTCGCCCGGCTGCTGGAAGCCTCGCCGTGAGGCCCAGGGCCGGCGGAACGCCTCAGCGCACGCGCTCGCGGCTCTTCACCGCCAGGTCCAGGGCTTTCTGCATGTCCAGCCGCGCCGAGCGGCCGACGTCACGGTGGTCCAGGCGGTAGCCGCGCTCCGAGGGCAGGATCGGTGCGGTGAGGTCCTCGGCATCGGCCGGCTCGAAATCGTAGTCGCCGCCGATGGTCATGGCGCTGCGCCGGAGCAGCATGCGGATCTCCTCGGGTCGCAGCCGCGGGTTGAGGGAAAGCATGGCGGCGACCGTGCCGGCGACCATCGGCGTGGCATAGGAGGTGCCGCAGTGCACCTCGCCCCACGCGTCCCGCTCCAGGGTCGAGGCATGGGTACAGGCGGCGGCGGTGACATCCACCCGCATGTCGACGTTCGAGGTGCTGCGCTTGACCGCGTAGGCCGGGTCGTCCACCGCCAGGCCTTGGCGCTCGCTGCGCTGGTGGCCGCCCACCACCAGCAACTGCTCGGTGACGAAGGAGGACGGCAGGCGGTATTCGTCGGTACCGGAGTAGGACGAGCCGTTACCGGCGGAGTTGACCACCAGCACGTCCGGATGCTCCTTGCGCAGCCAGAGGAAGAACTCCTCGAGCAACTCCTCGTAGCCGCTCATGGCGATCCCCGAGCGCACCAGCGAATCCACCTCGTCGCCGTCGACGTCGCGAGCGCCGACGCGGTGGATGCCCCAGCTCCAGTTGAGCACCCGCACGCCATCCTCCACCAGGTTCACCGAAGCGGCGACGTTGGCCGTGATGCCAGCGTCGGAATTGCGCTCGACGATCACTTCGAAACCCTGGCTGGCGCGGTCCAGCCCACGCAGGAAGCCACTGTTGCCGCCCTGGTCCCAGCGCGCGGCGAGGATGCCGGCGACCGTCGAACCGTGGTTGTCGGGACGTTCGGCATCGCGCGCGTAGAGGCAGGTACGCGGCGCGGGCGCCTTGCAGGGGCCGAGGTAGTCGGCGAAGTCGGGGGCGTCGAAGTCGACGTCGCGCTCGATCACCCCGATGCGCACCGGGCGGGTCTCCAGCGGGGCCTGGCGGGCGCGGACCCGACGCTGGTAATAGTTCACCGCGTCCATGAAACGATTGGCCGCCCACTCGTCGGAGTCGCTGTCCGGCTTGTCCACGGGCCGGCGCGCCGCCTCGGTTTCCTCGCCCTTCTCCGGCGCGGACTCCTCCACCACCACGGCGTCCACGCTGGTCTCGCTGCCGATGCGGAGGACCAGCGCGTCGCGCTGGACGAGGTCGCGCGCCGGCAGGCGCAACTGGTAGAGGTTCAACGGCGGGATCGCGCCGACCACCCGCGCGCCATATTTATCGGCCAGGCGTTCGGCCTCCCGGCGACCGTCGTGGTTCTCCTCGATCAACAGGCTGACCAGGTCGACGTAGGTGGTCAGGCCATCCATGTTCTTCGCCACCTCGTCGGGACCGGCGGCGAGCACATGGCTGCCGTTCAGGGTCAGCCATACCGGATTGCTGCTGCGCCCGCCCTGCTCCAGCCAAAGCGGACCGCTGGCGTGGCCACGGCGGTCCAGGCGGAGCCGCAGGCCGTCGCCCTCGCGCCGCAGGGCGGTGGCCGGCAGTTCGCGGCCGTCCAGCAACAGGCGCGGCAGGCCGGCACCCAGGCCGCGCACGCGCAGGCACCACTCCTGCCGCTCGCTGGCCAGGAGATCGCCGCAGCGCTCCAGGCGCTCCAGGCGCAGGGGTGTTTCGGCGGCGACCAAAGGACTGCCCAGGGACGCGAAAAGGATGGCGAAAACGGCACGGCGCAGCGGCATGGACTCAGCTTCCGGAACGGGGACCTGTTGTTCCGACCGCCTGGCGAAACGCTTCGTTCAGGTTGAAGGCGGGCGCAGGCTAGCCCGCCAGTTGCTCCAGCGCTCGCCGGGTGACGCCATCGATATAGCCCGGCTCGCCATAGATGCGCGCCAGCAGGATGGCGCCTTCGAAATCGGCCACCAGTTGCCGGCCGCGCTCCAGCGCCTGCGCCTCGTCGAAGGCCGGGCGGTAGAGCTGGGCGAAGGCTTGCGCCCAGTCGTCGAGGAAACTGCGGATCGGCGCCATCAGCTCGCTGCGACCATAGCTGGCGTCGACCGCGACCACGCCCATCAGGCAGCCGATGCTGTCGTCCTGGAACAACCGGGCGGCCTTGCGGCCGAGTTTTTCCAGGCGCTCGCGGGGCGTCAGCAGCGGGTCGTAGGCGATGCTGAAGAGCGTCTCGGCGAGCCGCTGGTGGGTCCATTCGAGAACGTCGCGGAGCAAGGCTTCCTTGTTCGGGTAGTGGTGGTAGAACGAGGCCTTGGTCAAGCCGCAGGCGCTGGACAGCATTTCCATGGTGGTGCCGTGGTAGCCGTAGCGACGGAAGGTGCCGGCGCAGCGCTGGAGAAGCTCGTCGCGGGAGATTTTCAACGGACGCACGGAAGGTTCCTGCTCTCGATCAAAGGCGTTGATTCTATGCCATAAGCCTTGGCGCCTCAATTTGACGGTTACCGAATGTTTGTTTAGTTTTTACAAACCGAATGTTCGGTAGGTAACTAGAAGAAGTTTCCGCTCCACCAACCCAAGCACAGGAGAGAGGCATCATGAGCGAAGCCAACAGCGGCCCGGGCCGCGTCACCCGAGAGCAGCGCGGTCATCTGTTTCTCATCGGCCTGGACCGCGCGGGCAAGCGCAACGCCTTCGACAGCGCAATGCTGGCGGACCTGGCGCTGGCCATGGGTGAATACGAGCGCAGCGAGGAATCCCGCTGTGCCGTGCTCTTCGCCCATGGCGAGCACTTCACCGCCGGGCTCGACCTGATGGAACTGGCACCGAAGCTCGCCGCCAGCGGTTTCCGCTATCCGGACGGCGGCGTCGATCCCTGGGGCGTGGTCCAGCCGCGTCGGAGCAAGCCGCTGGTAGTCGCGGTGCAAGGCACCTGCTGGACCGCCGGGATAGAGCTAATGCTCAATGCCGACATCGCGGTGGCCGCGCGCGGCACGCGCTTCGCCCATCTGGAGGTGCTACGCGGCATCCCGCCGCTGGGCGGATCCACCGTGCGCTTCCCGCGTGCGGCGGGCTGGACCGACGCCATGCGCTACATCCTCACCGGCGATGAGTTCGATGCCGACGAAGCCCTGCGCATGCGCCTGCTCACCGAGGTGGTGGAACCCGGCGAGGAACTGGCACGGGCCCTCGAATACGCCGAGCGGATCGCCCGGGCCGCGCCGCTGGCGGTGCGCGCCGCGCTGCAATCGGCGTTCCAGGGGCGCGACGAGGGGGACGATGCGGCGCTGTCGCGGGTCAACGAGTCGCTGGCCGCGTTGATCGGCAGCGAGGACGTCCGCGAGGGCGTGCTGGCGATGGTGCAAAAGCGCGCGCCGGCGTTCAAAGGCCGCTAGCTCCCCTGCGGGTCGACCCCCGGTCGCTCCGCTCCATCTCTCCTGCGGAAACCGACATGACTTCGTTGACTCAACATTCCGCAGCGCCGGTGCGGATGGAACGCCTGGCCCTGCCCGCGACCGACGGCTATCCGCTGTCCGCCTACCGCTACCACGCGCCGGGCCACGCCCATGGCAACCTGCTGGTGGCCGGCGCGACGGGCGTCGCCCAGCGCTTCTACCGGCGTTTCGCCGAACACGCCGCGCGCCAGGGCTTCGACGTACTCACCCTGGACTATCGCGGCATCGGCGAATCCGCGCCGGCAAGCCTGAAGGGCTTCGCCATGTCCTACCTGGACTGGGCCTACCGGGACCTCGCCGCCGCCGTCGAGCTGCTCGGCCGGGAGGAGCGGCCGCTGTACTGGATCGGCCACTCCTTCGGCGGCCACGCCATCGGCCTGCTGCCCGACCATGGGCGGCTCGCCGCCTGCTACAGCTTCGGCAGCGGCGCCGGCTGGAGCGGCTGGATGTCACGCCGCGAAGCGCTCAAGGTGCGCCTGCTGTGGACCCTGGTGCTGCCGCCGCTGGTGGCCTGGAAAGGCTACATGGCCTGGAGCCTGCTGGGCATGGGCGACGACCTGCCGCTGGGGGTCTACCGCGACTGGAAGCGCTGGTGCCGCCATCCCCGCTACTATTTCGACGACCCGGCGATGCGCCACCTCCACCAGCGCTACGCCGCAGTGCGCACGCCCTGTCTGTTCGCCACCGCCCTGGACGATCCCTGGGCACCGCCGCGCTCGCGGGACGCCTTCGTCGAGGCCTACCGCAACGCACCGCTGGAAACCCTCGACCTGCGACCCGACGGTGGACCGCTCGGACACATGGGCTACTTCCGCGCCGGTGCAGAGGCGCTGTGGGACGACGCCCTGCGCTGGCTGAGACGGCATCCGGAGAACGCCTGAAAGACCAGCGAGAGCGCGCCATACACCCGTTGCCGTTGTCCCTTCGCCTGTTCGCCGTCGCATTCTGGCTGGGCGTGGTCGCCGTGGAGTTCCTTCTCGAACGCAGCCGCGCCGAAAGCCGCGACCGGGGTTTCGCCGGGAGACCGCCACCAAGGCCGACAGCTTTGCCGGGGTGAACCGCTACTCCCGGCAGATCGCCCGCATCTCCCTGCTGGCCATCCCGGCCGGGCTGCTGGCCCTGGGCTGCGGCCCGTACCTGATGCGACAACGCTGAAAAATCCGCCGACTGTCCATTTCGCGACGATGACTGGCGCTTTTGCCGGCGCAGGCCGCCCGCGCCTGCCTTACCGTTCCCCGCTCTTTCAGACACGGGAGCAGGGCAATGCCGCTTGCCAGTCATCTGCGTTGCGTGGCGCTGGCGCTGGGGATCTCCACCGCGCTGGGCTGCGCGAACCGCAACCAACCCGCGCCACGCGCGGAAAGCCTCGACCCTGGCCTGTCGAGGGTGGCGGGAACCCGCGGCGACGCGCTGCCCGCCCAGTGGTGGACGCTCTACCAGGACCCTGGGCTGAACCACCTGGTGGCCGCCGCGCTGCGCCACAACCGCGACCTGGCCGCAGCCGATGCCCATGCCCGCGCGCTCCTCGGCCATCTGCGCGGCGCACAGGGCGAACGCTGGCCACGGACCGAGGTCGGCTATGGCTACCAGTATGGGCGCGACGGCGACGACCAGACCCTCGCCGAAGCCACCGACGAGGAGCTGCGCAGCCAGTGGAAACACACCGCCCGCCTCGACCTGTCCTACCAGTTGGACCTGTGGGGCGAAGTCCGCGCCCGCATCGCCGCGGCGAAGGCGGATGCCGAAGCGGCGCAAGCGGCGCGCGACCTGCTCAGGGTCAGCGTGGCCAGCCAGACCACCCTCGCCTACGTCCGCGCCTGCGCCCTGGCGCGACGGGCAGAGGTACAACGCCGATCGGTCGGCCTGCTCGACGCGAGCCTGGCGCTGAGCGAACGCCAGCTCGCCGCCGGCCTTTCCAGCGAGCTGCAGCGACGCCGGCTGCTGGCCTTGCGCGAGCGGACCCGCGCCGCGCTGCCGATGCTCGAGGCGCGGCGGCGCGCGGCACTCTACGAACTGGCGCTGCTCAGCGGGCGCTCGCCGCGCCAGTTGGACGCTCCTGCCGCGACCTGCGCCGGCATACCGCAACTGCGCCGTGCCCTGCCCACCGGCGACGGCTGGAGCCTGCTGGCGCGCCGCCCGGACGTCCGCGCGGCCGAGCGCCGGCTCG